>SKGD01000135.1 GCA_007117665.1 Alphaproteobacteria bacterium | reverse complement strand
CTTGACCGGCTGGTTTACCACGGTCACCGGCGTGCCGACATCAATCAGGTCATAAAAACGGACAATATCTTCGGGATACATGCGAATGCAGCCGCTGCTGACGCGGCGACCAATGCCGTATGGCTTGTTGGTGCCGTGAATGAGATAGCTCGGCCAGCCCAGATAAAGCGCATGAGTCCCCAGCGGATTATCAGGCCCCGGCCCGATGGCTTCGGGCAACGACGGATCTTCGCTGCGCATGCGCGGTGTCGGGCGCCATGTCGGGCCGATCGTCTTGCGAACGACAGAGGTGCGTCCCATCGGGGTGTCCAGCCCGTCACGCCCAACCCCGATCGGGTGGGAAACAGGTGGTTTTCCCGGCTCGACATAGGCGTAAAGCCGCATGTCAGCCAGATTGATCACCACCCCGCGGCGCGGTGCATCGGGCAATAAATGCCGCGCCGGCAGGATAATCTCGGTTCCTTCGCCGGGCATCCACGGGTCAATATCCGGATTAGCCGCCCGCAGCGCCACAAATCCCAGATTATAATCCCGCGCGATACGGATAAACGTATCTTCATAGCTGGCTTTGTGAACGCCCATCGCCCCGATATAGGCCTTGTCATAGACAGGATCCGCCGCCGCCGGCAGCGCCGTCATCAGGACAAAAGCAACAATATGCAACAGGCCATGGCGAAGATGCGCGATCATGCGGCTTTTTTCATCCTTTGCTCAAGATTTTCAATAATTTTATCCATAAATTCCTCGGTCGTCAGCCATTTCTGATCCTTGCCGATCAGCAGTGCCAGATCCTTGTTCATGAAACCGGCTTCAACCGTGTCGATGCAAATCTGTTCGATCAGCGCCGCAAAATCAATCAATGGCTGGTTATTATCGAATTTCCCGCGATACTGCAAGCCGCGCGTCCACGCAAAGATTGAAGCGATCGGATTGGTCGAGGTTTTTTCGCCTTTTTGCCATTGCCGGTAATGACGCGTTACCGTGCCGTGGGCGGCTTCGGCCTCGACACAGCTCCCGTCAGGCGTCAGCAAAACCGACGTCATCAGCCCCAACGACCCGAAGCCCTGCGCAACAATGTCGGACTGGACATCGCCGTCATAATTCTTGCACGCCCAGACAAAGCCGCCTTTGGCCTTGATCGCCTGTGCAACCATATCGTCAATCAGGCGATGTTCGTACCATAAATCCAGCTTGTCGAACGCCGTCTTGAACTCATCATCAAAAACGCGCTGAAAAATCTCGATAAACCGGCCATCATAGGCTTTTAAAATTGTGTTCTTGGTCGACATATAGACCGGATATTTACGTTGCAGCCCGTAATTAAAACAAGACCGCGCAAAGCCTTCGATCGACTCGTCCAGATTATACATCCCCATCGCCACGCCGGAGGACGGAAAGTCGAAAATCTCGAATTCCTGTTTTTCACCGCCATCAGCCGGTTCGTATGTCATGGTCAGGCGCCCCGGCCCCGGCACTTTGAAATCGGTGGCTTTATACTGGTCGCCAAAAGCGTGACGACCGATCACAATCGGCTCTTCCCAGCCCGGCACATAGCGCGGCACGTTTTTGCAAATAATCGGTTCACGGAACACCGTCCCGTTGAGGATATTGCGGATCGTCCCGTTCGGGGATTTCCACATTTTCTTCAGGCCAAACTCCTCGACCCGTCCTTCATCCGGGGTGATGGTGGCGCATTTGACGCCGACACCGTGCTTTTTGATCGCGTTGGCGGCATCAATTGTCACCTGATCATTCGTGGCGTCACGATTTTCAATCGACAAATCATAATAATCCAGCTTGATGTCAAGATAAGGCAATATCAGGCGCTGCTTGATGACATCCCATATCACCCGCGTCATTTCATCGCCATCAATCTCGACCACCGGATTCTCAACCCTGATCTTGCTCATTGTCTGTCTCCTCTTACGATCCTGCAAATTTCATACGGGCTTTATCCTAATGAAATTCGCAAGCCATATAAAGCGTAATCAGGAAGTTTCCAGCTCTGCGGACAAAAAATGCCTCTATGCGGGGTTAGAGAAGTGTCTCTATTTCAGCGGATAGCTTTTCATAGACGCGCTCAAACAGTCCGCTTTTGGCGATGCGTCCCTTGCTTTCCCTGTAAAGTTCATACATATCGGTTTGCGGCCCGACATGGCGGATCACAAATTGCAGGTAAGGCACATAATTATTGGATTTATAATAGGTGAATGTGCAAAGCCCTTCATCGAAATCAACATCCACCGCAACATCATACAGCGCTTTGGCCGATGCGGCGCGGCTGAACAGCCCGGCCAGCATTTTGAACTGGTAGTTTTTAAAGCCTGAACGGGCTTTGAATTTGTCAAGATCGGGATTGTTTATAACCTTGAAAGACATCCCCGCATTATATCATATTTTTTTATTTTTGCATAAATCCGAAGGCGGTGTGCGGCAAACGGGAGAATCCGCATGCCGGATCAGAGAAAGCGGCGTTCTGACAATCACGGACAGATCATAAAACAAAGCGGACAGAGCCGGCCTGCTTTTGATCTCACGAATATAGTGACGGTCATAATCCAGAACCTGTTCACCGGATAATTTATTGTTGCCATTGATCTGCGCCAGACCTGTCAGCCCCGGACGCACAGACATACGCTCAGGATCCGCTGCAATATTATATATATTCCTGATGGGGCGCGGGCCGACAAGGCTCATATCGCCCCTGATGACATTCACAAGCTGGGGAAGCTCATCAAGACGGGTTTTTCTGACAAAGCGTCCCGCTTTCGTCAGGCGTTCCTCATCAGGCAGTGGCTCTCCGGCTTTATTGAAAGCATCTTTCATTGTTTTTATTTTAAAAATCGTAAAAGGCTTGCCGCCTGCACCAACCCTTTCCTGACGAAAGAACAGATTACCGCCATTGGCGTACTTCATTGCCACTGCCGTGGCCAGAATAACCGGCGAGGCCAGAACCAGTCCGGCAATGCCTGCAAAAATATCGAAGCCACGTTTTAAAATCATGAAAAAACCGCTATATAGGTAATTATCAAAATAAGTTTGAAGACAGTATCACAAACAACTAACATTTTCCATATTTAAAAACAGAGGTAAGAAAACATGGCTTTGCTCGAAACTCCGGCCAAAAACCAAAATCTGCACATGGCGGATTTCAGGCTCAAATCCGTGGACGGAAAATTTTATACTGCAGCGGATATCAAAGGGCAACAAGGCACTGTGATTGCCTTTATCTGTAATCACTGCCCTTACGTCAAAGCGATTATCAAGCGTTTGGTGCCGACATTTGAACTATTACAACAAGAAGGATTTGGCTGTATCGCCATCATGCCCAACGATACGCAAAATTACCCGGCGGATTCGTTTGAAAATATGGCATTATTTGCGAAAGAACATCACTTCACCTTTCCTTATGTGATCGACGAAACGCAGGAAGTCGCCCGCACTTACGGGGCGGTTTGCACGCCGGATTTGTTCGGGTTCGATGCGGATGGCGTTTTGCAATATCGCGGGCGGCTAGACAGCGCCGGACCGAATCAGGCCGATCCTGACACAAAGCCCGAATTGCTGGAAGCCATGCGGATGATCGCCGCGCAGGGGCACGCCCCCGACCGGCAACACCCATCCATGGGTTGTTCAATCAAATGGAAGAGCACACATTAATGTCTGGCCAAAACGGCAAATTTCTTTAATATGCGGACGAGAAAAATGACCGGTTTTATCAAGGAAAGAGCATGAGTAACGACCTGATTCACGATATTGAAGACTCCATCAAGCGCGAGCGCATGGAAAAGCTCTGGAAAGAATATGGCGGTTACCTGATCGCCGGGGTAATTCTGGCGATTATCATGACAGCGCTGCTCACCGCCTGGCGGAGCTGGGACCACCGGATCAACACGCAGCAGACAAACTTGCTGGTCGAAGCGTTGAATAACGATAATTTCCCCGAAGCGTTACAGGCTTTTGCCGATGATCTGCGCACCGGCCATGAAACGGTGGCGCGCCTGACAGCGGCAGGGCTTTTGGCACGGGAAGGCCGCCATGAGGAGGCGTTAGCGCACTATAACAAGATCGCCGCACAGCGCGGCACGGATGCCGCCTTCCGGGATCTGGCAACCGTGATGGTCGTTCGCATTGCTTTTGATCTGGGCGAGGACGATGACAGCGGCACTTACAACCCGCGTGATCTGCTGGCGCGGCTGGCGCCGATCGCCGGAAGCAACCGCAATCCGTGGCGGCATCACGCCCGGCTTCAGGCCGCACTGATTTATGCCGATGATTTACAGGATTATCAGGAAGCCCGCGCCCGCCTGGAGCAAATCATAAGGCAGGATGATATCCCGGCCTCCCTGCGGGAGCGCGCCGAATCGCTGTCCCACCTTTATATGCTGAAATATCACGCCGCCCGGGCAGAAAGCGCACAGGAGTCGGAAGGATGATGATGAAAAAAGCCTCTCTTTTAGCAGCCTTTGCTTTCCTGCTGGTGCTGGCAGCCTGTTCGGGACGCGACAGCCAGGCTCCGCTGGAGGGTGAGCGCATTTCGGTTCTGGAACTGCAACGGCATCTGGAGCCGGATAGTGATGCGCTCAGCGCACAGGGCTTTATCGCCCCGGCTGCCTGGAAAAATGAATTCTGGCCACAGGCCGGCGGATACCCCAACCATGTCATGCAGCATGTCGCGCTCAATGACGGTGCGCTGCGACAAGCATGGACGGCGAATATCGGGCGCGGATCAACGGATCTTTTGCCCCTGACCGCGCAGCCAATCGTGGCGGACGGGTATGTTTTTGCAATGGATGCGCGTTCGACCCTGACGGCTGTATCTGTGCGTGACGGGCGGCAAGTATGGCAAAGAAGTGTCCGCAACCCCAACCAACGCGATCCCGTCATCAGCGGCGGCATTGCTTTCGCGCGCGGGGTGTTATATGTGACGACCGGCTATAATGACGTATTGGCGTTGAACGCCGCCGACGGTAAGACAATCTGGCATGTTAGAATCCCCGCCCCGGCGCGCGCCGCGCCCACCGTGATGGATGAACGGCTTTTCATTACCACGCTAGATAACCGTCTGGTTGCCTTGTCCGTTGAAAATGGCGGGTTTCTATGGGAAGAATCCGGCATTACCGAAACCGCCGGTCTGGTCGGTGCGGCCAGCCCCGCCGTCAGCCGTGACGTTGTTATTCCGGCTTTTTCATCGGGTGAAATTTTCGCGCTGCGCATTGAAAACGGCGCTGTCGCATGGACGGAAAGCCTGTCATCTCTGGCACGCGCCGGCGGACTGGCCGGAATTTCCGATATTCGCGCCCTGCCGGTTATTGATAAAGGACTGGTGATTGCCATCAGTTTCGGCGGACGCATGATCGCCGTTGACGAACGCACCGGCACGCGCATCTGGCAACGCGATATTGGCGGCGTAGAAACACCGTGGGTCGTCGGCAATCATGTCTTTGTCATTTCAAACGACAATGAACTGGTCGCACTGGGGCGCGATAACGGCGTTATCCGGTGGGTTACGCAATTACCGCGTTATCAGGATCCCGACCGCCGCCGGTCGCCTGTTTTCTGGACGGGGCCGGTCATGGCCGGCGAACGGTTGATCATTGCCGGATCGGACGGAAATATCATGGAAATCGCGCCGGAAGACGGCGACATCATACGGCGCTGGTCGGCTGGAAAATCCGTTAAAATTGCCCCTGTCGTGGCCGGCGAAACGCTTTACCTGCTGGCCGAAGACGGGACGCTTTTGGCTTATCGCTAACATTTTCACCCGGATGTAACTGCTATGTTGACACTTGCCATCGTCGGCCGCCCCAATGTCGGCAAATCGACCCTGTTTAACCGCCTGGCCGGAAAGCAGTTAGCGATTATTGACGACACGCCGGGCGTTACGCGGGATTGGCGCGAAGCCGAAGGTTATTTGTTCGACCGTAAAATCCGCATCATTGATACGGCCGGTCTGGAAGAAGCCTTTGACGAAACCATCGAAGGCCGCATGCGACGCCAGACGGAATATGCGCTGGAAAAAGCCGATGCGGTGCTGTTTTTGGTGGACGGGCGCAGCGGCATCACCCCGCTGGACGAACATTTCGCCGGATGGCTGCGCCGCCGTCAGGTTCCCGTCATTCTGGGGGTCAATAAATGCGAAAGCGATAACGCCGTACAAGCCGGGCTGGCCGAAGCATATCGTTTGGGGCTGGGCGAGCCTTTGCCTCTTTCGGCGGCGCACGGCCACGGCATGGACGATCTTTATCACATGCTCAAACCTTATTTTCCGGCCTCTGACGAAGATGAAAACGAGAATGACGAGCGCGGCCTTTACCTGTCGGACGAAGAACTTGACGCACTGGAAGGGCAGGAAAATTTCGATTTTACGGCGATCGTTCCGGCCGGTGCAGACGACGACCCGGAAAAGCCGATTAAAATCGCCATTGTCGGCCGCCCCAATGTCGGTAAATCCACCCTTTTAAACAGTTTACTCGGCGAACAGCGTGTCATGACCGGCCCCGAAGCCGGCATTACCCGCGATGCCATCGCCGTGGACTGGACGCATAAAGAGCGCAAAATCAGACTGGTCGACACGGCCGGCATGCGGAGAAAAGCAAAAATCACCAACCGGCTTGAAAAAATGGCGGTCGAGGATTCCATCCGCGCCATCCGTCTGGCGCAAGTCGTGATTATGGTGATGGATGCCGAATCTATGCTGGAAAAGCAAGATCTGCAAATTGCCGAGCATGTCATTAAAGAAGGCCGCGCTCTTATTCTGGCGATCAACAAATGGGATCTGATCAAAAACCGCAAAGAAACGCTGGAGGAAATGAATTACCGGCTGGAAACCTCCCTTGCCCAGATTCGTGATATTCCGACCGTCACATTATCGGCGCTGCATGGCAAAAACACCGAAAAGCTGATGGATTCCGTTTTGGATATTTATAATGTATGGAATCGCCGCACCCCGACCGGCCCGCTCAATCGCTGGCTGGCCGGGGCGGAAAGCCACAACCCTCCGCCTCTGGTACAAGGACGCCCGAACAGGCTGAAATACATTACCCAGATCAAAAGCCGTCCACCGACTTTTGCGTTATGGATATCGCGCCCGAAGGATCTTCCGGCCTCTTACAAACGCTATCTGATGAATGGAATCCGCAAGGATTTCAACCTTCCGGGCATCCCGATTCGCCTGCTTGTCAGGGCTAGTAAAAACCCTTATAAGTAGGGCTGTTAGACTTAACCCCCTAGCCCCGAAAAAAGGCATTTCGACATGGAAGAACAAGTTATGGAACAGATTGCCATCATCCAGAGCAATCCTGAGTTTTATATTGAAATGGGACTGCGCGTCCTGAGCGCGGCGCTGGTGATGGTCGCCGGGTGGATGGGCGGCAACTGGGTCAGCCGCCGCATCGCGGGAGTCAAAAAGCTCGATGCGACACTGGCAGGCTTTTTAGGCGGGCTG
>SKGD01000139.1 GCA_007117665.1 Alphaproteobacteria bacterium | reverse complement strand
CGCCAGACCTCAATCCCATTGAAAACGACTTCGGCAATATCAAAAAACGCAGGGAATATAATCAGCATGAGTCTTTGGATAATATAATTGCGGCGTATAAGTAATTATAGATTTAGCTATAGCATTTTGTTAATATTTATGTCAAACAAAGCCGCCTGTTTTATTTGCACGTTTTCCGGAAACAGGATAGAAAAAATTCTTTCCGGTACATTCCAAAATTAAAAAAACAGGATGACAGGGCGTGAGCGGGACAAAAAAGTCAGACGAGCAAATCGCAATTGAGCAATATATGATAGTCGACACCGAGATCGCCCCGGCGGATATCTGTCTTATCTTTGGCAATAAAAACATTGTGTCTTCACTAGCGGATCAGGCGGCTGATATCTATCATCGCGGCTTATGCGACCATATCATGGTGACCGGCGGCGTGGAAATTGATGGCAAGAATAAACAAACCGAATCGGACGCAATTGTGCAGGTGCTGCGTGACCTCAATGTACCGTCCTGCCGTCTTTTATTTGAGCGCGTTTCAACCAATACGCAGGAAAATATAGAACAGGCGCGCATGACGTTGCAGGTCGCCGGTCTGGGCGACAGCATCAAAACAGTGATCGGGGTCGGACATTTTACCGCATCACGGCGTTTTTTGATGACCATGGCACGGCGCTGGCCGGAGGTTCTGACCATGTTTCGCGGCGCTTATCCCCCCGGCGTCACCAAAGATAACTGGCACTGCCATGATGATCTTCGGGGCAAAGCGAAATCGGAATTTGACAAGATCCAGCCCTATTTGCAAAAAAACTTCCTGTGCGAGATTGATCTTGGCGCTCTCAACAACACCGTGCGCGCCCGTAGAACAGCGCCGATCAGGCTGACAGGCCCCTCGCCCAAACCCGGCTAAAGAGATTATGTCATGATTATGTCAGGGGCGGGTAACCGGCGATGATCCGGCATTCTGTTTCCTGACCCTGCACGAAATCCGCCTTGATCATCAGGGCTTTTTCCAGCGCGGCCGTGTAGTCTTCATCGCTGATTTCATAAATGCCAAATTGTTCCAGATGCGGGTTTGTGAATTGCGTATCCAAAACCGTGAAACCGCCGCGCCAAAGCCGCGCGCATAAATGCACCAGACATATTTTGCTGGCGTCTGTGGCACGGGAAAACATGCTTTCGCCCATAAAAGCCCCGCCCAACGCCAACCCGTACAACCCGCCGACCAATGTATCGTTCCGACGGTCATAGGCCTCAATGCTGTGCGCGTATCCGGCCTGATGCAGCGCGCTGAAAATATTGATGATCGTGTCGTTAATCCATGTTTCGGGACGGTTTGATGCTTGTGCGGCGCAATTTTGTATGACCTGATCGAACGCTTGGTTCACCCGAATCTCGTAAGGCGCTTGTCTGACCGTCCGTTTCAGGCGGGCGGGAATATGCAGCCCCGCAATGGAAAGCTGTCCGCGCATATGCGGGCGATACCAGTGAATACCCGGCACGTGACGTCCCTCCGCCATGGGAAACATACCATTGCGATAGGCCAGCAAAACATCCCGTAATGTCAGGTCATAATTCATCTTGCAAGACTCATCTTATCACGTTTCGGGACAGCGTACCGAATTGATGAATAACAGCAAGCGCCCCGGTTTCAGGATGCGCTTGACGTCTTGCGTTCGGCGAGTTGCTTTTCCAGCCAGTGAATATCGTAATCGCCGTTCAGAAAAGCCTGTTGCTCGGTAATCCAGTATTGCAGGGGCAATGTGGTCTTCACGCCCTCGACAACGGTTTCAACAATGGCGCGGCGCAACCGGCGCAAACATTCTTCGCGGTTCCGGCCATGGACGATAAGCTTGCCAACCATTGAATCATAATAAGGCGGAATGCTGTATCCGCCGTAAATCGCCGAATCAAAACGCACCCCCAACCCGCCCGGCGCGTGAAACTGGGTGATTTTTCCGGGTGACGGCATAAAGGTTTCAGGATCTTCGGCATTAATTCTGACCTCGATCGCGTGACCGCGCAGGCGAATTTTGTCTTTATTGACGCTCAGCGGCTCACCGGCGGCCACCAAAATCTGTTCGGCGATCAGGTCAATGCCGGTAATCATCTCGGTCACCGGGTGTTCGACCTGAATTCTGGTATTCATTTCCATGAAATAAAATTCGCCGTCTTCATATAAGAACTCGATCGTTCCGGCGCCGCGATACCCCATGCGCCGGACAACATCCGCCGCCAAAGAACCGATTTTATCCCGTTCGGCATCGGTTAAAACCGGGGATGGCGCTTCTTCGACCAGCTTTTGATGGCGGCGCTGGATCGAACAATCGCGTTCGCCCAGATGAATGGCGTTACCGTGCGTATCCCCGAAAATCTGGATCTCGATATGGCGCGGACGGGTCAGGAACTTCTCCATATAGACCGTATCATCACCGAAATTGGCTTTGGCTTCGGATCGTGCGGTGGAAAAGGCCTCGGCAAACTCTTCTTCCTTGCGGACGATTTTCATCCCCTTGCCGCCGCCGCCCGATGCCGCCTTGATCAGCACCGGAAAACCTGTCTCGCGCGCAAATTTCAAGCCTTCTTCAACGCTTTCGATCGCGCCGTCAGAGCCGGGAACCACCGGCAGCCCCAACTCTTTGACCGTTTTTTTGGCCGCGACTTTATCGCCCATTGTTTCGATATGTTCGGGTTTGGGGCCGATAAACACAAAACCATGTTCTTCGACCATGCGGGCAAACTGGGCGTTTTCCGACAAAAACCCGTATCCGGGGTGGATTGCTTCAGCGCCGGTCACCGCCGCCGCCGTCAGGATTGACGGGATGTTCAGATAACTATCCTTGGCCGGTGCCGGGCCGATACAGACGCTTTCATCGGCCATCCGTACCGCCATGGCGCTGGCATCGGCGGTCGAATGCACGGCAACCGTCTGGATGCCCATCTCGCGGCAGGCACGAATGATCCGCAGGGCAATTTCTCCGCGATTGGCGATCAGGATTTTTTTGAACATGGCGTGATAAAACCTGTTGCTGGATAGATAGTTAAGAGATGATCATGTCTTATTCGATCACGACCAGCACATCCCCGTATTCGACCGGCTGGGCGTTGTCGATCAGTATCTGCGAAATGACGCCTGATTTATGCGCCTTGATCGGGTTCATGACCTTCATGGCTTCAATAATCAACAATGTATCGCCCTCGCTGATTGTGGCGCCTTTGGTGATAAATTGCGGCGAATCTGGTTCGGGCTGGAGATAAGCCGTACCGACCATCGGCGAACATACAGCGCCGGGATGGTCACTGACCTTGGCGGCCGGTGCTTCGGTATTAGCTGCCTGCGGCGTTGTTGGGTCGGAATACATCGCGACCGATGCAGGCGCAGCAGCATGAGACGATCCGGAAATGACAGACCCGCCTTTATTGACCCGGATCATCTGTTCGCCTTCGGCAACCTCGATCTCGCTCAGGCCTGTTTCATCAAGCAGTCCGGCGAGTTTACGAATGGCTTTTTCATCAATTTTCATATCTGGATTACTCTTGGTTATTGCCACGATAAATAATAATGAACGTTCTGATTATAGATTTTTCATGCAAAAGTCAAAGCGTTCAAAAACAGCGCCGCTATTCTTTGCACAAAGCGTCAAGCGCCATGAGATATCCTTTTGCGCCATGCCCTTTAAAACAGGCCTTGGCCACGGGGGCGATATAAGAATGATGCCGGAATGATTCGCGGGTTTCGGGGTCGCTCAGATGCACTTCGATAACCGGCACATTCAGCAATTTCAGCGCATCGTGAATGGCCACCGATGTGTGGGTATAGGCGGCAGCATTAATAATCAGCCCGTCAATCCGGTCTTTTTCCTGCTGGATCCATGTCACAATCTCGCCTTCATGATTTGATTGCCGGAAATCGATGGCGATACCCGCCTGCGCAGCGTGATCGGCGCACATGGTTTGTATATCATCCAGCGTCTGATGGCCGTATATATCCGGTTCGCGCTGCCCCAGCATATTCAGGTTCGGGCCGTTCAGAATCAGGATTTTTTTCATTGATGCCGGCACGGCTCACCGTCCGTAGGCAGATTGCAAAAGCTGCTCAATCCGCTCGACAGTCAGACCATCCTCATACATTGACGGGGTTGTGATCTTGTCGCCGATAATCAGGGTCGGTGTCTGGAAAATGCCGAACTGCATGGCGATTTTGAAATTCAAATCCAGATGACGCATCAAGGCACGGCTGTTGCGGTCGCGCGTGAATTGCGCTTCATCCAGCCCCAGATCGCGGATCAGGGCGGCGACATCTTCTTCGGTTTTGGGGTCTTCGCGGGCGATCAGCCTGTTATGAGCCTCTTCAAACATGCCCTGCCGTCCCGCCGCCAGCGCAATTTTCATGTGCGGGTGAGACTCCTCTTCAAAGACCGGAAACAGACGGTAAATAATGCGGATATCCGGATTGCGCTCCCGCAATTCCGTCATGATCGGATGCATGGCGCGGCAGGCCGGGCAACGATAATCGAGAAATTCGACAATCACCCGTTCAGATTCAGCCGAACCGACAGCATTCCCCATATCGGCACTCATCATCCGGTTCGACAGGTGATTGACGTGCCAGAGCTGATACCCGGTATAAAGCGCCATCACAAAAACGGCGAGATAAATAACAAGCAGGTAAAAAGGCGGTCTTTTTCTCATGACTGACCTCGCGATTTTCTGGTTTAGCGCTGCGCTCTTATAGTATCAATCATGTCTTTCATGGCGTTGAAAGGCATGTATCCGGGCGCGAATCGGTCGCCAATGACAAAAGCCGGTGTGCCGCGAACACCGATCTTGCGCGCAAGCTCCATATTCTTGGCCAGCGTCTGGCTGACAGCATCACTATCAGCATCGGCGCGCAGCTTGTCCACATCCAGCCCCAGATCGGCAGCGATCCGTTCCAGATTACTGACCGATTTTGCGCCGGGACGCGTCATCACAGCCATGTGATAGGCAAAATACTGGCCTTGCTTGTCCGCCGCCAGCGCATAACGTGCCGCATCGCGGGAGCTTTCGGACAGGATCGGATATTCGATAAAGGTGACTTTGATATTATCATCCGTATCCAGCAATTGCTGGACGGCTTCGGCCGCCCGCACGCAA
The DNA here is from genome assembly GCA_007117665.1 of Alphaproteobacteria bacterium. Lineage (GTDB taxonomy): Bacteria > Pseudomonadota > Alphaproteobacteria > Micavibrionales > Micavibrionaceae > UM-FILTER-47-13. The sequence continues at coordinate 2,351 of SKGD01000139.1, read as the reverse complement.
TAGCCGCAATTATAATCGAAAAACTCGACAATCATCACATCGCCATCCGGGTTCCCGGCTGTCGGCGCTCCCAGCGCTGCCAGATCGGCGGGCAGGTCAGACAGAGTCTGGCTGATTCGCTGTTGCTCCATCTGTTCCATATTGGTGCGGTAATTTTCCAGCGCATCAATGATAACTTGCGGATTTTCCAGCAAATAGCTGCGAATGATGCTTTCAATCTCTTCCCGGTCGGCAGCAACAGCGCCATTTTGCGCCTGCGGACTTTGACTGGCCATGGAGACAGCGATAAACGCCGCGACCAGCGCGATTGACAGGGCAAGCAGATATTTACGGGCGAATTTCACGATGATCACTCCTCGAATTAAGTTTAGCTCGTTTATGTTATGCCAGCTTCAAGCCGTTATTAAAAGGGAAAAACAGGGTTCGGGATTTGCCGGATATTATGACCCTAATCCTGTGGATCGACATTCTCCAGATGATTTAAAAGATCCTGCGCCCTGATCCGTAATGCTGTGCCTTCGGGCAATGCTTCCAGCGCGGCATTGGCGTGAGCGCGCGCTTGTGGCAAACGTCTCTGCAGTACAGCTTCTTCAGCCAGATGCAGCCGCGCCGCGCCGTTTTCGTTCATCCGGCCATGGGCGGTGGCCAGTAACCGGTGAATGCGGGGGGTGCGTGGTTCGTCACGCAAGGCCTGCTGGAGGTTACGAATAGCTGTGCGTAAACGGTCATGGTCAGTGCCGCCTGATTCAATCAGCGCATGCGCATAAGCGATCCGCATCAGCGGTGCGTCATTTTTGCGTGACAGTGCCTGTTCGTAATAAGGCAAGGCCTGCTCGATGCGTCCGAAATCCACAAGCATCTGGCCTTTTAACTCATAAAAAAACGGATTATCAGGCTCGCGCGCAATCAGCCCGTCCATGCGGCTCAGCGCCTGATCAATATTATTCTGGCGATAGGCCGCAATCGCCCGGGCATAATCCGCGGGGATAGAACGATCCCGGTCGTCATAGGTCCAACTGACCCGTTCAGGGTGAATAAAACCGATAAATTTGGCGTTCATACGGGCATGTTGATCCGCCCATGCGGCCGGGGTTTTGCCATCGCTGCCATGGCGCGCTCTGGCGGCTTCGAGCGCCTCGACTCGGTCGCGGGTCAAAGGGTGCGTACGCACATATTCGCTTTGCTGGCTGGGTGGCAGCAATTCCTCATCCTGCAATTTTTGCATAAAGCTGACCATGCCTTTTGTGGTCAATCCCGCGCGGGTCAGAAAGCCAAAACCGGCCTGATCGGCGCTTGATTCCTGAACACGGCTGAAAGCCAGAAAACGCCCCATCGCCATGGATTGCGACCCGGTGGCAATCGCAGCGCCTATTTGCCCCTCGCCGGTCAGAACTGCCGCGCCAAGCCCCAATATTGTCCCCAATATCGCTTCATAAGAGGCACTTTGCATCGCACCGCGCGTACGAACAAGATGGCCGCCGCTAATATGCCCCAGCTCGTGCGCGATCACCCCGAGCGCTTCGGAGGCATTTTCAGTTTTTATCAGCAGCCCCGAATATAAAAAGACATTCTGGCCGCCGGCAACGAAAGCGTTGATATTGGGATCCTGCACAATCAGGATATTGACCGAATCAGGATTAAGATTGGCCGCTTTGATCACCGGTTCCGACCAGTCTCTGAGGATGCCCTCAATTTCTGTGTCGCGGATCAAAACCGGCCCGCCGCGGCTTTGCGCCATAAGCTGCGACGCCCAGACGACACAAATCACGAAACAGGCCAGACCGGCAATCAAGGCTCTGTTCACGGGGGGGGGAATCAGGCTATGGTGCATAAGGTAACTATCTTTCATCACGAACTCCTGAATAAAATAGTATGATTGACCTCCTCTATCAATGGATTGATCTGTTATGGCTGCCGATTGGCTGGTTTGCCGTTCACAAACGATTTAGGCTCAAAACGATCATTTTCCTGTTATCTTGTATTTTTACCCTGCGTATGCAGGTTGAATTAATGGAATCGATGGACAAGCCGACCGGGTTTCTGACATTCATGGACTCCCATGTTTATGAGCGCGGCCTTGTCGTTTACGGGATTCTGATTACGCTTTTTTTGCTGCTGGCGCATTTTTCGCCGCGCACGCGCGAGATTGTCTTTCTGGCCGCGGCCATCAATATTTATATTTTCTCCCTGTGTCTCTCGATGATTGTGTTATGTTTGTAGCCTTAGATATCGTAGTCACGAGATTTTTGCCCAAAGAGCGATACAACGGATTTGGACGGCAGCGAGGAATGAAGCGGTGTTTTTTGCATATCGTGTAGCAATGCCGCGCCATCGCTTGAGATGCAGGAATG
>SKGD01000040.1 GCA_007117665.1 Alphaproteobacteria bacterium | reverse complement strand
TACAGAATATTAATGACCATTCGGGAACAAATATTGGTTGCATTTTTGCTCAATACTATCCGAATCGGAAAAGAGTTTTAATTTCTATAGCGGATTTCGGGGTTGGGGTTCCTCACAAGGTACGAAGTTTCCTCGGACAAGGGTGTACCTACACCGATGTAGAGGCGGTAGAACAAGCCTGCGAGCCTGATTGGACTACGGGCACCACTTCAGGCAATGCAGGCCGAGGACTCCCAATACTTATAGATATTGGCTCCGGTCTATATAAAGGTATAGTTAAAATTTCATCTGGTCGGGGATACCTTCTTTTTTCAAACCGGCGTATAAGTTGGAAAGAAAATAGAGCTTCACCGCTTCCTGGATGTGCTATTGAAATGGCATTTTGAATATCGAATATTGATAATGTTCCTGATGATAGTGAGGAATTTCAATGGCCATTTTGATTGAAGTAAAAAGAATCAGCAAAGGCCAGTTAGACCATGAGGCTGGCTCGATGGTTTATTATCCTATAAAGGATGCATTAAGAAAAAATCTTCCGGTGATAATAGATTTTTCAGGCATAGAAACCTTAACTTCGTCGTTTTTAAACACGTCATTCCGGTTACTGTCGAAAGACTTTGAATATGAACATTTGCGCCGCTCAATAACCATAAAAAATTCAACCGCTACGATAAACAGAATGATTAAGGATTGTATTAGCCGATCATATGGCAACCAAGACAAGGTGTGATTTCTTATAAGTATTATCATCACCCTAAGTATTTGATGTGATTTGGTTATTTTTCTTCTAAAAACATACATTCAGATGGTTTCCAGTCAGAACAAATCTCCCAGCCACCATAGCTGATTAGAAAATGCGGTCAATCCGCAATGAAACTGGAATACTGGCGCGACAAGCAGGATTATACATTCTGACACTTTGGGCACCATCTTTCTTCCATTTCATATTGACTCTTTCGTCTGATTGCGGAGTATGGCCATGCAATGCGTAACGGGCGAAATATCAGGATTTTTCTTCAGGAAATGGCGGACTGGCTGACGCGGCCGGCGGTTGTTTTTTATCTTTTGCCGCCGGTGATGTTTTTGCTGGTGACCGGGACCATCATCCAGAAAGAGATCGGGCTTTATGACGCCCACCGGCTTTATTTTTCATCGCTTTTGGTCTGGTTCGGGCCGGTGCCGTTTCCCGGTGTTTATCCGCTGGTGGCGGTGATTGCGTTCAGCCTTTTTGTGCGGTTTGTCTGGAAAAGCGAATGGCGATGGCGTAAGGCCGGGATTCACATGGCGCATCTGGGCGCTTTGATTTTGCTGTTGGGCGGGATGGTAACGGCGTTGCAGGCGCGGGAAGGGTTTTTGGTCATCCCCGAAGGCGGCGTGACGGCGTTTGTTTCCGATTACCACAAACGCGAAATGCTGGTGGTGCGTGATGGCGCGGTTCTAACGCGCGTGCCGTTTTCATCCTTGCGCACGGGGGACAAAGTCTTTTTGGACGGGACGGGTCTTGATGTGAGAATTCTGGATCGGTGCCGGAATTGCGGCATCGTACGGCGTGAGGAAGCATCATCATCGGCACCCGCCCCGCATCTGGGGATGGCGCAATTTATGGCGCTGGAGCCGATCGCGCCGGAGCCGGATGAGGAAATCAACCTGTCCGGGGTGACGTTATCGCTGCGCGGCGCAGGCGAGGCACAGGACGGCACCTATATCATATTTGAAGCCATGCCGTATCCGCTGGCGATTGATACGGATAATGGCGCGGTCGAGATTATGTTCGGCAAGGCGCAGACAATGCTGCCTTTTGCGGTGGGGCTGGAATCGTTTGTCAAGGAAACCCATCCCGGCATTGACCGCGCCCGCCATTATCATTCGGATGTGGTTATTTATGACGGTGATGTGTCGTGGCCGGTGCGGATCGAGATGAATAGGCCGCTGCGTTATAAAGGTTATACCTTGTTCCAGTCTTCTTATGTCGAGAGCGAAGACGGCGTGGCGAGCGTTCTGGCGGTGGTTGAAAATCGTGGCTGGCTGTTTCCTTATATTGGCACGGGGCTGCTGGCGCTGGGGCTGTTGTGGCACGCGGTTTTGATGGCGGCAACCGGACGGCGGCGGAGGCGTATCATATCATGATCTGTCGTGTGTGGATGGCTTTGGCCGTGCTTTTGACGGTTATCGTGATGATGCCGACCATCGTTTACGGCGCGGAAGATCGCGGGCGGATCAATGTGGCGGTTACGTCTTTTGCATTGCTTCCGGTTCTGGATGAAGGCCGTATCAAGCCTTTGGATAGCTATGCGCGGATTTATCTGCGCCGGTTTTCGGGGCGGGAATTTCTGGATGATATGCGGGCGATTGACTGGTTGGCGGATGTGCTGTTTGACCCGGAACAGGCGGCGCAAAAACCGGTTTTCCGGGTTGCCGGGCGCGATTTGAAAATCATGCTGGGGATGGAGGCGGCGGAAGGCCGGCTTTTCTCGCTGGATGATATCCGCGCCGGGCTGGAAAAAACCGCCTCTCTGATCCCTGATCTGATGCAGGCGCAGAGCTTAACCCCCGTCCAGCGCGATCTTTTGATTTTGCATGAAAATGCCCTGACCTTGCGTTTGATGATGGACTCTTCCGCGCCTTTGATCGCGGAAGATGCGGTGGCGCAGGCTATGGAGATTATCCGGCGTTCGGGCGCGGATCCGGACGGGCTGGATGAAAGCGAACGGGCGCTGGTCGGGACGGCTTTTATGCTCGACCGGATGCGGCATGACGGGGCGATGAATACGCAATTCCGTGTCGTCCCGCCCGCGCCGGACAGCGATGATGCTTTGTGGCGCGGCTTTACGGCGGCGGACGACCCGGATACCCGGCATTATCAGGCATTATGGCGGGATATGATCCGCGCCTATCATCAGGGCGACCGGGCTTTGTTTGAATCCGCTGCCCGCACGGCGTATGACACAGCCTTGCCCTTTCTTGACGGGGACGGTCATATATTGTGGGTCGAGCGTATTTATCGCACCTTGAAGCCGTTTCACTGGAGCGAGATTTTCTATATTTTGACGCTGTTGGCCGGGGGCGCGTTTATGATGCGGGGGCAGCCGTTATTTTACCGTCTGGCGGTTTTGGCCGGGGCGGCGGGGATTGTGGCGCACGGCACGGGGCTGGTCATGCGCAGCCTTATTCTGGCAAGGCCGCCTGTCGGATCGCTTTACGAAACATTGCTGTTTGTCGGGTTTGTGATGGCGGTGATTGCGCTGGTCGTTGATTTATGCGGCGCACGGCGCGGTTATGTTCTTTTGTGCGGCGCGCTGGCGGCGCTTTCCCTGTTGCTGGTTGCGCCGGTGATTGCGCCGGAAGGTGATCATCTCGAAGTTCTGGTTGCCGTGCTGGATAGTAATTTCTGGCTGGCGACCCATGTGGTGTTGATGACGGCGGGATACGGCATGTGTATTTTAACGGCGCTTTTGGCGCATATTTACCTGTTCCGGCGCTGGCGGGATCACAGCCGCACTTTTGGCGATCTATTTTCGCTTTGCTACCGGATGGCGGTTTTTTCCCTGTTTTTGACGGCGTTCGGCACGATGCTGGGCGGGATCTGGGCCGACCAGTCATGGGGACGCTTTTGGGGGTGGGACCCGAAAGAAAATGCCGCCCTGTTTATTGTGTTGTGGCTGGTATGGCTGATGCATGCGCGGCTGGGGGATTATTTGTCCGCGCCGCAGATTGCTGCCGGTTTTGCGTTTTTGAATGTGATTGTGGCGTTGGCGTGGTTCGGGGTCAATTTGCTGGGGGTCGGGCTGCATTCTTACGGCTTCATCAGCGGCATTGCCTGGGGGCTTGGGGTTTTTTGCAGCGTCCAGTGCGCGGTGATCGGGGTTTTATGGTATGGCGCCGGGCGCGCGCGGAGGCATAATGTCGGCACTTCGTAATTTTTTGATACTGGCAGTGCTGGTGCTGGCGACGGCGGCGGCTACATGGGTTTATACAGCCGTGCCGCCATCATCATCGCCCCAGCCTGTCCTTGTCCGGCATGATACCGGCATCGACATGGAAGGGCTGGCATTGCCGGACTTCAGTTTCACAACCATCACCGGAGAGTCATATAACAGCACTGCCTTTGACGGGAAAGTCATGATCGTTAATTTCTGGGCGTCGTGGTGCGCGCCCTGTATCTATGAATTTCCGATGCTTTTGGAACTGGCGGCGCGGTTTGATGATGATGCGGTTGTGGTTTTTGTGTCGAATGATCGTGACATAGCGGATATTACCCGTTTTATGGAACAGTTTGAACGCCGTGAGTCGCTGCATTTTGACGATTATCCGAATATTTATATCTTTTTGGACGAAGACACACAGATAACGCGACAATTATTCGGCATTTATCGCCTGCCGGAGACGATCATAACCGACCGTGACCATAAGATGCAGCGTAAGCTTGTCGGGGTGAATTGGTCGGTCGCGGCTCAGGGCGCGTTTATTGAATCTCTGCTGGCCGATACGCCATAAAAATCCTGCTTCAAAAGACTTTTGCCGCTATAGTCGTTGAAATTAGCGCTTGGACGTTTTCACTCGTCGTTCATGTACGGTTTGTGTACATTTCGCTCCTCGTTCATAGCCAAACGCTAATTTGAACGACTATATTTTTCTGGATGCCTCATTTCCTGTCATCCCCGCCCCCGAGCGGGGATCTATGCCCTATGCCGCGATAAAGGGCTTAGCCCCCTAATCATCCGGGGTTTCGAAAAGCTCGGGCGGTATGTCGCCGGGCATGACGTCAAAACTCTGGATCAGCGACCCCGAAATCAGATACCACCCATCGACCAGCACAAAGAAAATAATTTTGAACGGCAATGAAATCATCACGGGCGGCAGCATCATCATCCCCATCGACATCAGGATAGACGCGGTCACCATGTCGATAATCAAAAAGGGCAGGAACAGCATAAAGCCGATCTCAAAAGCGCGGCGCAGTTCGGAAATCATGAAAGCCGGGATCAGAACCTGCAGCGGGGTTTCCATCGGCGCGGCAACTTCGGTTTCGCTCAGCTCCATAAACAGGCGCAGATCATCATCCCGCACATGGGTCAGCATAAAAGCCTTGAACGGGTCAACTGTCCGCTGGAACGCCGTCATTTCGTCAATTTCTTCATTGATCAGCGGCTGGATCCCGGCCTGATAGGCGCTTTGCAGAGTGGGCGCCATAATGAAAAACGTCAGGAACAAAGCCAGCGAAATCAGGACTGTGTTGGGCGGGGTTTGCTGGATCCCGATGGCGGTTCGCAGGAATGACAACACCACGATAATCCGCGTAAAAGACGTCATCATGATCAAGATTGAAGGCGCCAGCGATAAAACCGTCAGCAAAGCCAGAAGCTGGATCACGCGGCCGGTGACGGTGCCGCCATCGCCGCCTGCATCCAGATCAAGTGTCAGAACCTGCGCCAGAGCGGGAGAAAAAGCCGCTGTCGCCGCCATCAGCGCCAGCCCGCCAAGGGCCGACCATAACAGGATTTTATGCTGACGGATGGTTTTGCGAATCATGTGTCTTCTGTCTGGTTGACGGCGGACTTATTCTGGGGCGATTCTATATCGCTTTCAATAAGGGTTTCGGAATTCGCCCCCAGAATAACCAGATGTTCGCGGTCGTCCCGCCGGATCAGGACAAGCCGCCGCCGGGCATCCAGCGGCAGGATCTCAACAATCCGCAATCGTTTTTTATGGGGCAGGGTCACAGGGTTGTTGCCGTTGAGTTTTCGCATGATCAGCGCCAGCCCGCCCATCAGCGACAACACAAAGACAAAGGCCAACAGAAATTTTATAAATTGTGATAAATCAATAACATCCATGGTTTTTTTAACTCTTTTTCGCTGTGTCGTTCCGGCGTTCCTGATAATGCCGGATTTCTGCGGCCAGATCGTCCAGACGGTTGATCATTTCCAGCATTTTTCCTTCGAGCCGCCGCGCTTCGCCGGCCTCCAGCGCCAGTATATTCCGGCACAGTGCGGCGACATCCTTGTCCAGCGTTTCAGGCACGCCGTCAATATGGTTGTTGCGGACGGCGGCAGCCGCTTGCTCGATCAGCGATATTTTGTCCTGCAGAGCGTTTTCCAGCGCTTGCGGCGGCGTATCTGTCGCATTACGGGTCATGTTTATCCTCGCTTTCTTCCTCCATATCATCCTTCAGCACCGCATCAAAGGGATTTGGCGCGCCATTGGCGCGATACACATAGGATAAAATCTCGGCGACAGCCATAAAGGCCTCGGAAGGGACGGGGCTATCCAGCTCGATCGCGGCCAGCATTTCCGCCAGAGCGCTGTCCTCCCGTACCTTGATGCCGTTCTCGAAGGCAATCTGCAGAATTTGCCCGGCAATCTCGCCGCGCCCGGCGGCAGTGACACGCGGCAAATTTTTCCCGCTTTTGTCATCCGCAACGGCAACGGCAACCGGATTTTTCGGTTTTTTCTTTATATTCAAGGGTGTTAGAGGGTCTTTGTCAGACGCATCCCGCCCGTCATCATACTGGTCGACCATTGGCACGATTCCTGCAACGTGTTCTTCCGAGTTAGGACAACCATAGCAAACAAAAGAAGGGGGTCAAAGCAATGACGTTACAAAATATCGGATTAATGCAGGCCATGGGCGCCAAGATGGGATATCTGAACCAGCGTCAGGGCGTGATCGCGCAAAATGTCGCCAATGCCAATACGCCGGGATACAAGCCGCAGGATCTGCAGCCTGTTGATTTTGGCCGTGTTTTGGGACGGGTTTCGGGGGAAAGCCGGGTCAGGCTGGAAACGACCAATGCCGGCCACATGCCGCCGCCCGGTACATTGGCTGACCCCAAGGCGCGTAACCAGCGCCTGACCTATGAAGCATCGCCCACCGGCAATGCGGTCATTCTTGAGGAACAAATGGTCAAATCGGCGGCGGTGACGACCGATTATAACCTGATGACGACCTTATATCAGAAAAATGTCGATATGTTGCGCATGGCCGTTGGCCGGACGCAATAAGCCCGATGACAATCAAGGGGAGATTGAAAAATGAGTGAATTATACGGAGCCATGACAATATCGGCTTATGGCATGAAAGCCCAGAGCGAGCGCGTGCGGGTGATTTCCGAAAATATGGCCAATGCGAATACGGCGGCGCCGACCCCGGATGAAGATCCTTATACCCGCCAGTTTGTCGTGTTCAAGAATATTCTGGATCGGGAAGCGGGACACCGCAAGGTACAGGTTGATTCCATCCGTCAGGATACCCAGCGGCCGTTTATCACCAAATATATGCCGGATCATCCCGGCGCGGACGAAAGTGGTTATGTACGGATGCCTAACGTCAATCCGTTGATTGAGGCAATGGACATGCAGGAAGCCCAGCGTTCGTACGAGGCCAATCTGGGGATGATCGAACAAAGCCGTAACATGATTATGCAGACGATCGGTATTTTAAGACAGTAAGCATTAAGTGGCCTTTTTAAAGCAAGGTCATTAATGCTATAATGAACGGGTAAACGTACAAGAGACAGG
>SKGD01000001.1 GCA_007117665.1 Alphaproteobacteria bacterium | reverse complement strand
TTAAGAGATGGAAAGCGAACAAAAACAGGTGCGGTTTACCGGTTTGCTAATCATGTTGCTGGCGTTGACGCTGGCTGTGGCGGGGGTTTACGCTTTTCGTTCTCTGGCGATTATTCCCGGCATTTTGGGGCTTGTGTTCTTTTTGGCATACCGCCCGGTTTTTGGCACGTGGCCGCCCTTTCATAAACCCGCCGTGATGATTACGCTGGGGATTCTGGCTTTGGGCGGGCTGAGCAGCCTCTGGTCTTATGATCCGTCTGTGTCTTTGGAACGTACCGGAAAAATGGCGCTGGCGATGATTCCGGCGCTGTTTCTGGTGTCTGTGGCGGCGGCGTTGCCGCCAGCTGCCGTGCAGCGTTTTTTATGGATGATCCCGGCCTCCATCGCCGTCTTGCTGGGCTTTTTGCTGGTCGATCTGGCCAGTGATTTTTCATTATGGCGGGCGATTAAATCCATACCGGCGGAGCAAAGAATACGGACATCTGATTTAAACCGCCCAGTGGTCATGGTGGCTTTGTTCTTGTTTCCGGCTGCGTTTTACGTCTGGCGGGTGGTGCGCGCGCCAAGCAAGCGCGGTGCATTGATTGTTTTTTTCTCGGGGTTATTGCTGACGGTTTTTGCGCTTTCGGATTCTGAAGCATCGGTTTTTGCCTTTGGTGCGGGGCTTTTGGCGCTGTTTTTGTTTCCATACCGGTTGCGGGTTGCATGGTACGGGGCGGCGGTTTTGTTCGCCCTGTGTGTGTTCAGTGCGCCGTGGGCGGTGCAATGGGCGTTTGAAAATCACGCCGAAACCGTGCATGAAAGCGCATTTCTGGGGCAAGGCGGCGGCCATGGCGCCCACAGGCTTGAAATTTATAACTTTGTCGGGAAAAGAATCCTGAAAAGCCCGTTTTACGGCTATGGCATTGAAGGGTTCCGGTCAAAAACCTTTGAAACTGACGGTATTTATTACGAGCGCGGGCGGTCTGAATCGGTTATTCATCACCCGCATAATTTCGCTTTGCAGGCCTGGATTGAATTCGGTTTGATCGGTGCTGTGCTGGCGGTGGCTTTTGCTTGCTATTTGCTGCGGCGGATTTATGCTCTGGGGCATGGGTTGCATCAACGCTTTATGATGGCGAGCTTTGTTGCGTTTTTTGCCATTGCGGCGGTCACGTTTAATGTCTGGCATGGCTGGTGGATTGGCGTTTGTTTTATATTGCTGGTTTATCTTGTGTTGCTGGATCGGGTGCTTGCCGCCGACCGGCCGGAATCAGATCAGAATAAAGCCGGAATAAAGCCGGAATAAAGGAAAAAAACATGAAAATCGGTGTTGTGGGTACGGGCTATGTCGGACTTGTGTCGGGGGTATGCTTTGCTGAATTTGGCGTTACCGTCACATGTATTGATACGGACGCGGCCAAGATAAAGAGGCTGCAGGCCGGTGAGGTGCCGATTTTCGAGCCGGGTCTGGATGATTTGCTGGCGCGGCAGATCAAAGCCGGACGCATTCGTTTTTCGACTGATTTGCGTGATGCTGTGGCGGAAAGCGACGCGATTTTTATTGCTGTCGGCACACCGCCGCGCAGCGAAGACGGCCATGCGGATTTATCCTATGTCTATCAGGCCGCGCGGGATATTGCGGGTCTGATGGATGATTATAAAGTGATTGTCACCAAATCCACGGTGCCGGTTGGCACTGCGCGTGAGATTGAGCGCGTGATCCGTGATGTTAAGCCCGATGCCGAATTTGATGTGGCGTCCAACCCGGAATTTTTGCGCGAAGGTGCCGCGATCAATGATTTCATGCGTCCTGACCGCGTGATTATCGGGACGTCGTCGGAACGGGCGCAGGCAATTTTGCGCGAGATTTATCGCCCGCTTTATCTGAATGAAACACCGATTGTTTTCACGACCCGCGAGTCGGCTGAAATTATTAAATATGCCGCCAATGCGTTTTTGGCGACCAAGATTACCTTTATCAATGAGATTGCCAATTTGTGCGAAAAAGCAGGCGGCGATGTGCAGACTGTCGCCAAGGCGCTGGGGCTGGATGGCCGGATTAGCCCGAAATTCCTGCATGCCGGGCCGGGCTATGGCGGGTCGTGCTTTCCCAAAGATACGCTGGCTCTGACCCAGACCGGTCAGATGCTCGGCGTTCCGCAAACGCTGGTTGAGGCTGTCGTGGCATCCAATGCTGCGCGCCAGAAAAGCATGGCCGATAAAGTGATTGCGGCTTGTGGCGGCAGCGTCAAAGGCCGCAAAATAGGCGTTTTGGGCGTTGCGTTCAAGCCCAATACGGATGATGTCAGGGACGCGCCGTCTTTGGTGATTATTGACGCCCTGCAAAAAGCCGGGGCGGTGATTGCAGCCTATGACCCCGAAGCCATGACACAGGCGCAAAAGCATCTAAATGACGTGCAATGGCATGATAACCCCTATGATGTCGCACAGGATGCCGATGCGCTGGCGATCATTACGGAATGGAACGAATTTCGGGCGCTGGATATGGGGCGGGTTGGCGCCCTGTTGAAAGACAAAATCGTTGTCGATATGCGCAATATCTACAAGCCCGCCGATATGCGGGAAAAAGGATTTTATTACGTATCGGTGGGACGGGCGAGCGTTGATGGCCGCGCGGCACAGGAAAAAGCACGCCTGAAATCAGCGTGATCCGACCCCGGTATCGATCGCTTCCATATCGCTGGTCATCATGTGCACGAGCAAGGCTTGCGAGATGCGCCCGTCACGTTGCAGCTCATAACCTGTCTGGTAAGCGCGTACGGCATCTTCGGTCAGGTTATTATAAATCCCGTCAGCCGGGCCGGGATACAGGCCGCGCCGCATGAGTTGCTCCTGAATCTGGGCGACCAGCGCATGATCCTTGCCATGGCTTTCCGAAACGACATTTTCGATGACGGCGATCCGCAGCTTTTCATAGCCGTTGGTCAGCGTGTCGGTCTCGTCATAAGTGCTGTTATCGTCATGGACAGGCACGCCATAGGCCTGTGCCAGCATATCACGGTCGGCTTGCGGGCTGACCGGGTCGAAATATTTGAAGTTAAGCGATGATTTTTCGATCTCACCGACCCGATCCAGAATGTCCTGTACATCGCTTTCCGCCAGCCCCAGTGACCGCGATAGCTGATCGAACGCCATTTTTCCTTCGGGGCTGCCCATATTGGCGGCTTGCTTGTACCAAAATAACGCTTCATCGGCGCGTATGTCGCCAGCCAGCCCGTTTTCATAGATCAGCCCCAGATTATAGGCGGCTTCCAATATGCCGGCCTGTGCGGCGTTGCGGAAATAATAGGCTGCTTGCGCGGGGTCGTAAGACGTGCCGATTCCCTCGACATGGGCGATCCCCAGATTATATTGCGCTTCGGGATGTCCCAAAATGGCGGCGGCGCGATACCAGTTCACAGCCTGATGGATGCTTTGCGTGACACCCATGCCCTGATGATGCAGCACGCCCAGATTATAGCGCGCATTGGCAACCCCGCCCAGCGCGGCTTCGCGGAACCATGACGCGGCACGGGCATAATCGACCTGGATCCCGGCGTGACCGGCTGTATAGATCGCGGCCAGATCGTGTTGGGCTTCGGCGATGCCTTCATAGGCTTTGGCCTCGACTTCGCGGATAATATCGGGCAAAGCCGGGTCGGCCGGGATTCTTTCGCGCAGCGGGCGCGTGTCATGCTGGGCTTTCAGGAAATCCGTTACGCCGTAATCACCGGCCGGTGCGGGTGCGGGGCTATAGGCCGCTTTCTCGATTGTCGGTGCGGGGGCTTCGGCGCGCGTGTCAGAGGCAGTTGTTTCCGCAGGCGGCGGCGCTGCCTGATCCAGCTTTTCCGGTATCGCGGCGGCGGCGCTTGGCTCGATCGCGTTCAGGCGTTGCGCCAGATCATCGGGCGCGGTTTCCATCATTGATGTCAGTTCCGTGCTGCTCATCGCCAGAACATCTTTGTCGCGGCTGTCTGCCGCCGGTGTTTCGATCGCCACGGGCAGGGGCAGTGAATCATCGAATGTCGGTGATAGCGCCGATTCGATGCCGGTATCAAAAATACGCAGATCCGGCGCGCCGGCTGCGGTCTCGATATTATTCAGCGATTCCGCCAACGCTGCGGTCAGGGCAGCGGCATCATCTTGTTCGCGCGCGGCGAATCTGGCCGGATCCGTCCCGTCCAGCGCGGCCAGACGCGTCGATATTGTTTCATTCATTTGCCATTGGCCAAGGCTCCAGCCGCCAGCCACGCCCAAAACGACCAGCGCAGCTAACGCGCCGCCACGCATCAGGGAAAATGTTTTTTGCGGCCTGAATCCGGCAGGCGCGCCGGGGCGATCCGCCAGAACCAGTGCCTGCGACCGGACAGCTTCCTGCGTTTCGATAACGGTTTCTTCGATGGTTTCAAGCTGGCGAATCATCTTCGCCTTGTCTTTCATGACCTCGTCAATGCGGCGGCTGATCTGGGTGTGCTGCGCCATGGCCTCTTCGATCCGGTCGGCCATCTGGGCGGCTTTTTCAATGCGCACGGCTTGTTCCTGCTGGGCTTTTTCCAGTGCGGTCTGACGGTTTTCAAGGGCGCTTTCGGTTTTTGAAATGCGGTCATGGGCGCTCAGATACGCCTTCTCCATCTGGTCAGCCTTGTTTTCCAGATCCTCCAGCGTTTCACGGAATGATACACGTTCATTCTCATTCTTACGCAGGCGCTGGCTGACCTCGTATAAAAGCGTAATAATTTCGTCGCTGCGTGAATGATTGTTGCCGTTTTTGCTCACAACGGTTGCCCTTGTTCTGTTTCGCGTTCCCGCTTATGCCTGATTACACCCGACTATATAGAAGGAACCCTGCCCCGCCAAATTTTTCTCCGGCCTTTTCCACAAACAAAAAGCCAGCCCCGAAAGATTCATGCGATTTTTCTTATTCGGTGCTTGCTTTTGTACGGCATGTTGAGTAATTTATGCCGCGTTCCATACGTGTTGGGGTGTAGCCAAGCGGTAAGGCAGCGGTTTTTGGTATCGCCATGCGCAGGTTCGAATCCTGCCACCCCAGCCATTCATCAAGTTCCAAACTCTTTCCAGACTTTTGCATCGCTGCCACAAAGCCCAGTATTCGTGGGCTTTTGGGCTAGGTGACCGCTCACTTTGCGCCCTTCCGGATCCCGATATTTTTGGCGTTTTCGTCTATATATGGGCGTTTTTCTCTAAAGACCGCTACCTTCGTCTCAATAAACAGAGCGGTTGTTATGCCTTTGTTTCTGCGGCCCTGCAGAATGTGACATAATCCCTAGTTCTTAGACGGTGCGGATACCAAGCGCGATTTAGAGAAAACTGCAAAAGTAGATCTCTTGCTACTGATTAGCTTTTAGCCGTCGATCTTCTGGCCACCGGGCCGAAAAGACATCCATTATCTGTGAGAGGCTCATCCTGCCGCCGGTCAGTGTGGGCCGCATCGGCTCGAAAACAGCGTACATGCGGCGATAACTATCCAAAACAGGACAATGAGAATTGGCCTCGCGTTTTTTAAAACGTTCGAACCGATCCATCTTTTCAGTCAGGAACCTTAAAACTCCCAGATGCTCTGATTCATTATTGCCATCGAAGCCGGAAAACTTCACGTCAGTAAAAGGCTCCATTTCCTTGGCAAAGCGCCCTTTCTCTTTTGCCGAAAGCTTTTCAAAGCTACCCTCCAGAAAGTCCCACATGTCGAGTATATCGACGACCTCCCTGACAGTACGCCGCTTGTCTTCATGGCCGTGGAACAGCCCCTGATATTGCCAGTCAAGCCCCCAATAGTGTCCGCCCCAGACAGCTTCCATCACAAAGTCAGGATCGATTTCACCATCTTTTACTTGGTGATGATGGTATAGGTCGCGTAGCATGGCTAATATAAGTTTTTCCCCGTCACGAATTCTGACAGGGCTATTTTGTACATCCAGCCCTGCCTCTATAAGGCGCCTTACGGCTTCAGAACGAGACGGCATATCTTCTTGTTCGCTGCGCCATGCATCCACTTGATCGATCATGGTTTGATCCAAGCGCATTTCAAAACGCTCTGTTTTGCTTTGTGTCATTTTCAATTTCCTTCTATACCGTAATTAACACGGATATACCGTATATATGTACGTAATATACGGTATAATCACGGCAATTACAATAATAAAAATGAAGTTCCTATTGAAACCCGAAATGCTGTCTTTGCGCATCCCAGCGGATCGGGAAATCGTCCATCATTCCGGCGAGCTGTAGGGCTTTGGGTTGGCGGCCATTTAGGATGGCGGTGGTGATGTCGGGCGCCAGTTCGGTCAGGCGGATGATTTTGGCGGCGTAGCCGTTGGGAATTCCCTCTTGTACGGCCACATCGCGGATGGAGCGGGCCTTGCCGGTTTCGACCATTTCCTGCCATTTGTGAGCGCGGACGACCGCCTTGATTAGGGCATCGTCGAAATTGGCGTTGCGACCGCTGATAATATCCTGCCCGTTCGGCGCGGTGATAATCTTGCGCTTGTGTCGTTTGCGGAAATCGACGGGGATCTCCACCACCATCGGCTTGTGCATGTCCGGATCCTCGCCGTCTTTTAGCGTCAGTTCCGGCATCAGTTCATGCAGCACCGAGGCAAGGCCGGGCGGGTGGAAGAGGATGACAAGTTTCGTGGGATGGATTGTCACTTTGTGGATCAGGAGGCCGACGATCCGCGCTTGTTCCGCCGGAAATAAATCGATCCACATCTGGTCGAAATTTTGCAGCATCGCCTTGACATCCGGCAGCGCGATGGCAAGGTCTTTCTCCGTTTTTATGATCTGGCCCAGCCATTCGGTGTTGATCAGGATCCGCCGCACGTAATCCAGAACGATATCCTCCAGCAGCGGCGCCGATATGGTTTTGAGCGGGCATTCGCGGTATCCCTTTTTGACGGCTTGCGTACTGACATAATAGCGGTAGAGCTTATTGTTTTTTTTGCGGGTGAAGGTCGGCGTCATGGCATAGCCGCTGGGGTCTTCGAGCATGCCTTTGAGCAGATAAGGACGGTCTGCGCAGGATTCCCGTTTGCGTTCACGCAGGTTCGTTTTCAGAATTGCCTGTACCTGGTTCCAGATCTTCATGTCGATGATTGCCATGTGCTGGCCGTCGTAGATTTCGCCTTTGGCCTTGTGCTCGATCTTACCGATATAGAGCTTGTTGTTCAAAATCTGGTAGATGCTGGATTTGGTAAAATCCTGCGGCGGGTGGTTTTTGCCGCGGCGTGAAATCCGGCCCTTGGTCTTGTAGCCTCTGGCTTTCATCTCTCTGACGAGCTGCGTGGCCGAGCTGGTTTTGACAAAGCGCGTAAAAATGAAGCGCACGATCTCGGCTTCGGCCTCGTTGACATCCAGCTTGCCGTCATGCGCATCGTAGCCCAGCGGGATTGTTCCGCCCATCCACATACCTTTTTTCTTGGACAGTGAATAGCCCCTATGAATCTAGACACCTTACTGGTTATAAATTGGAAGTAAGGAGTTTAAGATGCCAAGACGAGTTCGTTATACAGAAGAGTTCAAGCGTGACGCTGTTTCGCAGGTTA
>SKGD01000075.1 GCA_007117665.1 Alphaproteobacteria bacterium | reverse complement strand
GGTTGAACTGTGCCTTCGACAGCAAAAACAAATCATTCATGGCAGCACCTCCTGCCATAGTGAATCATAATTGCCTTTGTCCGTGAATCTTAAAATTAATAGGTCCTGAGCCTAAAGCTTTTCTAATTGGGTCGACAATTTCCCGACATCCCCGCTACATTGCCCATCATCTCCGCCCCCATATTTTTTGTCATCCCCGCCTTGAGCGGGGATCCACACGCATTGCCGCTATTTTTCCGGGTGCCCGCTGTCTAAGTTCGCCTGACGGCTCACCGCGGGCATGACAGTTGGGGGGCGCAGGTAAGACTAGCTTGTGTGAAATGTAATGTTTTTATAGCGATCCGTTGCGGGGCGGCTCTTCTCAAAATTCCGCATATAGTTTTCGTAAACTTTCGATGAGGCCATGCCGCCATAAAAATCATCCATCCCGGCAGAGCGGCGTCTTCCTCCCGGCTTGGTTTCAGCTAGAAATACCAGATATTCCAAGGATTTCAGGTTGTCTATATCTGTTTTATCCAGTGCCTGATTTTGAACAACACGCTCCTGAAGGGAGCAATTTAGATCCGAGCGTAAGCTACGCAATTGCTGGACATATTGGTTAAACGCGATTGTCGGGGCATAACCGGCTGGCGACTCCCTGTCCGGCTTTCGAGCGTCCCATTCCGCGGCGATCGTACGTTTCGCGTTTGAAAAATCAACTGTTGTACCGCCGATCCGCATTGTACCACTCATAATAACAAGACCCTATGTTAGCTGCCGGAATATTTTTACCCTCCTATCATAGGAGGGTGGCAATTAACATAACATTAAGCGGGGCGATGAATCAAGTTATAAAAGCTGAAAGATGGCTGGTCGCCTTGGGCGGGAAAGTCTTTCTGTTCCACGCATTCCCACGATTTTTCATCAATGTCGGGAAAGAAGGCATCGCCATCGACAGGTTTGTGAATGCGGGTCAGGTATAAGCGTTCGATAAAAGGCAGGGATTGCTGGTAAATCCGGGCGCCGCCAATGATGAAAATCTCGTCTATGTCTTTGGCTGATGCGATGTTCTGGGCTTCTTCCAGCGCTTGCTCCAGTGTCGTGCAAAGCGTGATCCCGGCGGCATGGAACCCGCCGCGCGAAATAACGATATTATCCCGCCCCGGCAAGGGCTTCCCAAGCCGGTCATAAATCGACAGGAAGGTTTTACGCCCCATAATGACCGGTTTGCCACGTGTGATTTCTTTGAATCGTTGTAAGTCCGCGGGGACGTGCCACGGCAAATCATTATCCTTGCCGATGCAGTTATTTTCCGCCATGGCGACGATCGCCGCGATATGGACGCGTTCACCGGTCACACTGCGACCGGCGCTTTGATGTGGGGGTGCGCTTCATAGCCGACCAGTTCGAAATCCTCGAATTTGAACCCGAATATATCGGTGACGTGCGGGTTGAGATGCATCTCCGGCAGGGCATGGGGCGTTCGTGAGAGCTGCTCCCGCGCCTGATCGAAATGATTGTTATATAGATGAGCGTCCCCGAATGTGTGGATGAACTCACCGGGTTTGAGGCTGCAGGCTTGTGCCATCATCATGGTTAACAGCGCATAGGAGGCGATGTTGAACGGCACGCCGAGGAAAATATCCGCGCTGCGCTGATAAAGCTGGCAGGATAGCCGCCCATCGGCGACATAAAACTGGAACAGGCAGTGACAGGGCGGCAACGCCATTTTGCCGATATCCGCCACATTCCATGCCGAAATGATCAGGCGCCGCGAATCGGGGTTGGTTTTGATCTGGTGAACCAGATTCCCGATCTGGTCGATATGCCGCCCGTCCGGCGTTGGCCAACTGCGCCATTGATGGCCGTAAACGGGGCCGAGATTACCGTCATCATCGGCCCAGTCGTCCCAGATCGACACGCCGTTTTCTTTCAGGTAAGCGATATTTGTGTCGCCTTTTAAAAACCACAGCAATTCATGAATGATCGACCGCAAGTGAAGCTTCTTGGTTGTCACCAGCGGAAACCCCTGTTGCAGGTCAAAACGCATCTGGTGCCCGAAGACGCTGCGGGTTCCGGTGCCGGTGCGGTCTTCTTTGTCGGTGCCGTGTTCCAGCACATGACGCATTAAATCATGATATTGTTGCATAGTGTCTCCTGAAGTGATTCCGTATTTTGTTAATCTTAGAACATGCGTGCATCACGGTAAAGCCGGGTGCGGAATTAAGGGTGTGGATGATGGGGATAAAATATTTTATAGTGGCGCGTCCAGACAGATAAAAAAACAGGGAGCGTAAAAAATGTCCAGGCTGGTATTGTTTGATTGCGATGGGGTTTTAGTCAACACGGAAGAGATCGGTTATCAGCTTTTGACCGACATGCTGGCAGATCATGGCGTGTCAATGACGCGTGAGGATTTTGTCCGCAAAATTGCCGGTGTGACTTATGCGATTTTTCTGGAAAATTTAAAGCAGGAAGTGAAGGCGCAATCAGGACAAGGCCTGCCGGATGATTTCAGGCAAAAGCTGAGCGCGCGTCTGGTAGAAGAGCATAAGCGAAAAATGCGGGCGATTGATGGTGTTGTGCCGTTGCTTGATAATTTGCAAAAACATGACGTTCCTTTTGCGGTTTGTTCCAATAGCGGCGCTGCTAACCTGATTGCCAAATTGCGTCAGGTGGGACTTTTTGATTATTTTGTGCCGCGTGTTTTTTCCCGCGACCATGTTGAAAACGCCAAGCCGGCGCCCGATATGTATTTGATGGCCGCCCGCAGTCTGGGCGACTTTGACCCACAGGATTGCATCGTGGTCGAAGACAGCCTGACCGGTGCGACTGCCGGCATGGCGGCAGGCATGAAAGTGATCGGGTTTGTCGGTGAACCGCACCGGCATCATAGAGAAGCTGACTGGCTGCTGGAATCCGGGGTCGATCATGTCGCCCGTCATCATGACGAAGTCTGGGCGTATGTCGCGCGGGAGGCCGCCCTGTCGGCGGTACAAAAAGCGCCGCATTTAGGATCAGACCTCATTCATTTCGTAAATTCTGCGCGAGAAAATTTTTAGTGAATATTTGGGAAAAGCGCGAAGAGCATAGCCGTCGCTATGGTCAAGCGCTTTGAGCAAATAGACACAACAATTTACCGCGCCCTTACGGGTTGCCAGTGATAAATGCATCTACGGCGTCAAGCAAGCTTACCGTAGGTGCCGCTACGCTTTCGCTTGCTTTCCTGGTATCTATATTTATCATTGGCAACAGCATTTTGCGAAATGAATGAGGTCTGATCCTAAAAACCTAACCATTGAAAAACCCGCGCTTATGCCCTATAATTATAAGTGCCGGTTTACCGGCTATGACGCTAAACGCTCTGCGGAATAAGCGTAGTGGACCCGGGGGCAGTACCCGGCGGCTCCACCATTTGCGGCGGGCGCGGCCTTTCAGGAAACAATACGTTTCGTAAAGGCGAAGATGCCGCAGACGGCGGGGCCGAAACAGGATCGACACGCGCGGTAAAGGTAAAGTCTGCGTCCGGCATGGTACCACCGTTATCGGGCTGTATTATAGTTGCAAATGACAACTTTAAAGTCGCAGCAAATGACAACAGCGGACTCGTTGCTGTCGCTGCCTAACGGTAGTTAGTAGCTGCAAATCAATTCCTGTTTCATTGACCTGATTCAGGTGGGGCGTGGGGCGGCCTAGCAACAGAACCGCCCCTTTTTTATTGTCATGGTTTTATTGTCACGGTGCCGGTTTGTCAGGGTGTGGAGAGGCGCTGTTTATGTTTTCTTTTTCGTGCTTTTTCGACATAAATCAGCCACAGGCCGCTGCTGATAATGATGGTGGCACCCGCCCCGACCCACAGATCAAGCGGGTCATTAAAAATCAGGTAACCGAATAAAATCGCCCACAGCATCTGGACATAATGAAAAGGCGCGGCAATGGCGGCGGGCGCGTGGGCGAACCCGGCAGCGATGAAAATAATTCCGCCTGCACCGCAAATGCCCGCAAAAGCCAGCAAGGCAAGATGCGGCCATGTTGGCACTTCTATCCCGGTCATTAACATCAACAAAAAAGTGCCCGGCGTAATGATAAATTGCACATAGATGCCAAAAGACAACACAGAGTCGCGCGTGCCGATGAAGCGCGCTGTAATATTGGCCAGCGCGAAAAGCAGCGCAGCCCCCAGCGCCGCCAGCGAACCGCTTTCGAGCGGGATCATGCCGGGGCGTAAAATAACCAGAACCCCGCATAGCCCGATCAGGATCGCCAGCCATTGTTCGGGTTGCGCTTTTTCCTTCAGCAGGGGAATGGAGATGATGGTCGTCAGGAACGGCGCGATAAAAATCAGCGCGTATGTTTCCGCCATGCTTAAATTCATAAAGGCGTGCAGGATCAACAAAAATTGCGCCAGCAGTAAAATACCCCTCAGAAAGTGAAATTTCCTGTGTTTGCTGGCAAGATGCTTCCTGATCCCGCCGCGGGCAACCGCAACGCCCAGCATGGTCATAAAAGCGAAAAAGCTGGCATAAAACGCGATTGTCAGTGTTGCGTACTCCGCCCCCAGATATTTAAAGACAGAATCGCCGATGGAAAAAGCGCTGAATCCTGCGAAGGCGTAGGCTGCGCCTTTGATACGCTCATTTTGAAAAATACTCATGGGCTGCTTATATGATGAAATGGTTTTTTTTTCCACAGTAATATGAATCAATTAATGAATCCGCTGTAGATTTATGATGTGATAATGTGCGAATCATAGAACGTGCATTTCATGTCACCCCGGACGGTTTCTTTTGCGGGGGGTTCCAAAATTTGTTACGGATAGAATGATGAGTAAAGGTAAAGACGATATCCTGCGATATGACAAAATGGTCGAGCAGGCTTTGCGCGGGGTCGTGCGACAGGCCGTCGAGGAAGTCAGGGAAGAGGGACTTCCCGGCGACCACCATTTTTACATCACATTCATGACGGATTATCCCGGCGTTGATATCCCTGATTATCTGCGGGATCGTTATCCGGGGGAAATGACGATCGTTCTGCAATTCCAGTTTTACGACTTGAGTGTTGATGATGAAAAGATGTGCGTGACCTTGTCTTTCAACAATGTGCCGGAACGTCTGGTTGTGCCGCTGGGGGCGATTACGATTTTTGCCGACCCGGCAGTCAATTTCGCGCTCCAGTTCCAGCCGATGGGTGACGATCATGACGAGCCTGGTTTTGACCCTGACGATTTCCCCGATGGCGGTGACGATGGCAAAGCCAGCCGCAAGAAGGATGACGGGAAAAGCGGCGAAGTCGTTTCTTTGGATAATTTCCGCAAAAAAGACTGATTCCTTGCATGTTCTGGCAGGATGATATCGATCCCGCGCATGAGCCGCACAAGGTTTTGATCCGGCGTGGGGATTTCGTCGATCAGGCGCGCGGCGGGCGCGTTGTCCCTTACAAGATTTACTATCCGTCCGCCCATGGTCTGGCGCATTTGCCGGTGATTATCTGGTCGCACGGCCTTGGGGGCGGACGTGACGGCGCGGCTTTTCTGGCGCGGTTTATTGCGTCTTATGGTTATGTTGTCGTTCACCCCCAGCATCATGGTACGGATACGTCCCTGTGGGAAGGCCAGCCCGGCCACCCGTGGGATGTCATTCGCAAGGCTGTTATCCCGCGCCGAACCACGATTGATCGTTTTCTTGATATACCCTTTGTGCTGGATTGCTTGCCGGGGCTGGCCGAAGACCAGCCGGAGGTTGGCGCACATATGGATTTACAGCGCGCCGGTATGGCCGGGCATTCATTTGGCGCGTTGACCGCGCAGGTCATGGCCGGGCAGGCCTTCCCGGACGAACAGGAACAGCTTGTCCGTTTTTATGAAGACCGTTTCAGGGCAGGGATCTTATATAGTTTTGTGCCGATGGCGCATTTGACCGCAGCCCCGCCTGACGATTTATTCGGGCCGATGACATGGCCGTTATTATTCATGACCGGCACACAGGATAGCAGTCCTTTAAAAGATTTCGACTACACATATCGTATGCCGGTTTATGATTATTGCGGCGCGGCTGAGAAATCGCTTTTGGTGCTGGAGGACGGCGATCACATGGTGTTCGCCGGCAGCCGCGGCAAGCTGGCCGATCATCCGAAAAGAAAAACCCATGAAACCATCATAAAAATAATTTCTTTGGCGTTTTGGGATTATTACCTCAAAGGCGACGAGACGGCGCGTGTGTGGCTATATGACGGCGGATGCGCCGCATGGCTTGGATCTGAAGCACAATGGACGGCGGATATCGGCGCGTGAGTGATTTGCGCGTACGACCCGGTATTTTAGGTTTTTGGCCGGGTGCTTTGCGGCGCTGTCATTCTGTCATCTGCCGGCAGGGTAGCGCTCACTTTTTGATCCAGCGCGGCGCGCAGATCTTCGGGCGTGCCGGCAGGCAGTTCAAAAGACAGGCTTTGCCCGTCCATGGTGCAAACAGTATAGTGCCGGGACTCCTCCAGCCCTTGCGGATCGGCAGCCAGAGCCGTGCCTTGTTCTGATACAGGCGCTTGTCCGGCTTGCTGCAGAGCCTGAACTCCGGTCAGGATCATATCGGTCATTTGTGCTTTATCCATTTCTCTCTCCCTTTATTTCTCAGTGGCCTGACTGGCTGGTTGTGCGGCTTCGTGATCCCGGACGATCAGGCTGATATGATGCATGATCTTTCCTTTATGATCGTTCGAAACCAGAAGGACACGGTTTTTGGCCTTAAAGAAATCTTTTTCCGTTCGTGCCACTTTCGCCTTCAGCAAATCCACATCTCCGCCCATCATTACAACACAAAGCGTCTGATCGCTCATACTCCACTCGACCCAACAAGGAACATCGTGAAAGCGATGGTCGATCACCAGAGCAAGATCGATGCCTGATTTCAAAAAAAGCGCCGGTGCGTTCACTCTGTTTGAAGCCGGCTCCCGCACATCCTCTTCGGGCGTTACGCCTGAAGAATAAGGTGCCTCATCCTTCTTCACTCCTAATATAAGCAGCAAAGAATTTAAGAAATCCTTTATGTTTGGAAAAATTTTCATCTGAGCCTTTTGAAATTTTATGTATCATAGCAAAAGTTCGGCACAATCAAAAGCGGGTAAAAATGACGGATTCGGCAATCCATATCGAAAAACTGGAAAAAATATACAAGGCGCGCGGCCGCCAGAAGGAAAAAGCAGCCCTGCACGGTGTTGATCTGGCGATTCCCAAAGGGTCTGTGTTTGGTCTGCTGGGGCCGAACGGCGCAGGCAAATCGACCATTATCAACATTATGGCCGGGCTGGTGACCAAAAGCGCGGGGCACGTGAAGATATGGGATTACGATATTGATACTCATGAGCGTCAGGCCAAGGCCGCGATCGGTGTTGTCCCGCAGGAAATTAATTTTGACCCGTTCTTTACGCCGCGCCAGCTTTTAGATCTTCAGGCCGGTCTGTACGGCGTGCCGAAAAAGGAACGCCGTACCATGGCATTGCTCGATCTGGTCGGGTTGTCGGCGCAGGCTGATTCCTACACACGCAGCCTGTCGGGCGGGATGCGGCGGCGCTTGATGGTGGCCAAGGCGATGGTGCACGCCCCGCCGATCCTTGTTCTGGACGAACCGACCGCCGGCGTGGATATAGAATTGCGCCGCGGGCTGTGGGATAATGTCAGGGCACTGAACCGGGCGGGAACCACGGTCTTGCTGACCACGCATTATCTTGAGGAAGCCGAACAGCTTTGCGACCGTATCGCGATCATCAATCACGGGCGGATCATCGTGTGCGAGGAAAAAGAAACATTGCTGGCGCGGATCGACCAGAAAGAAATTGTGTTCCGGCTTGACCGCGCCTTACAGGAGATTCCCGAAGGGTTGGCGGCATACGCCCCTGAACAGCAAGGACGGCGCTCTTTGAAATGCCGCTACAGCCCGGCATCGGGCGCGGTGGGCGAGATGATCGCCGCGTTGCAAAAATCCGGTTACAGGATCGCCGATATATCAACGGATGAAAGCGATCTGGAAGATATTTTCATCAAACTTACAAAATCCTGATTGTCGCGGCAGTCTATATTGCGCTTTGGGGCGTGATCTGCTATTTGTTCTCGGCATTTCTTTTGCGCCCGTAGCTCAGGGGATAGAGCGCGTGCCTCCGGAGCACGAGGTCGCAGGTTCGAATCCTGCCGGGCGCGCCATTACTCTCATATTGAGGCGTGAGTTCTGATCCTAGATCACATGCTTGTGGGTTGTGAGTCTGAGCTATGATTTTTTGGCGGTACTTTTTGTATTGCCGCTTTTTTTGTTCGTGTCAGTTTTGTGAACGGGTTTGTCAGGCGTGTCTTTTTTCCGGGGCGTTTCGGTCTCTTGCGGTTCGTCACTTTCATCATACTCATCATGCTCGTCAAGTGAGGCTTCTTCATCCGCCAAAGCTTTTTTCTTGGCCTTGAGTACATGCTTTTGGAATGTCTTTTTCTCTTCGGCGGTTGGCTGCAAAATAGTGGCTGCTGCACTTAGTTTCTTGACGATTTTCTCCAATTGTCCCGGTTTGCTCATCGGCAAGGGCGTTTGAATGCGTAAAACGGCTTCGATTTCGTCAAAGAAAAACATAGCCGTGATTTTTTTTGTGGCGAATAATTTATGTAATACTTGCTGACGCTCTTTGGTCAGATAAGCCTTGGCGGGCTTGGTATCTCTTACTTTCAGCAGGTAGTCCCCGGACCATTCGGGAAGGTCAGGCGCAAAAGTGCCGTCAAAGACAAGACTATTGACGAAGTTCTTTAATTCCTGTGTGGCGACGACGCCACCCGTGGGCATTCCGCCGCCCAAATGGATCTCGATAACATTCACATAGCGCTGGCTGCGGGCGTCGGGGGTTTGTAGCGCTTCGGCATAGACATAAATGTTGCGGTCATTAAAAGCGCCCTGAATGCTGGGGGATCCCATAAAGGTGCCGGGATCATAGGAAAGCTTGTGTTTCTTTGCAAAGGCTTTCCAGTTCTTCTTTTGTTGCCACAGGATCAGTAATGTCCAGCCAACGAACCCCAAAATGAAAAGGGCAAAAAAAGCCCAGATGGTTAACCACATGTTACAAGCAGCCTTTTGCTCAGAAAAAACCGGGACGTAGGAAAGACTATCCCTGAAAATATCTCTTTATAATATCGTGATAAGTTGCTTATGGCTATCCTTGTCGGAAAGACAGGCAAAAAAATCCCCAGATGGCTGCATAAATCGATATTGACGGCGAAACATGCCTGTGGTTACCCTGAAGGCTGGATTTGATGCGCATAAATGATGACGACGCTGCAAAGGAGAAAGAAATGGCGACTGGAATCGTGAAATGGTTTAACCCGACCAAAGGTTATGGCTTTATTGTGCCCGATGATGGCGGAAACGATGTGTTCGTTCATATCAGCGCCGTTCAGCAAGCCGGTATGACGACCTTGGAAGAAGGGCAGAAAATCAGCTATGAACTGACCGAGGATAAAGGCAAGGTTTCTGCGACTGCGCTGCAGGATGCGGCCTGAGCCTGATGGTTCGGGATATCTGAGAAAAAAGCACGGCTTTCGCCGTGCTTTTGTTATTGTGCCTGTGACAAAAGATCACAGGCTAGCGCGTGTGGAGAGCAACTTATTTGCGCTGTAAATCTCTGAAAAACCGTTCTCCGCTTTGTAACAACCGGTCTGTCTGGTCGCCATCCATGTCGGCTTCCGTGGCGGCTGAAACCGGCTCAGGCTCTGGCGCGGCTTCTGCGGGTTCGATAATCTCTTTATGTTCTTCCATTTCGGCCTGAATGACCGGACCGCGCTCCGCCATCATCGAGGCGCGCACATAGGTAACGCCGGAACCGGCGGTACGTTCTCCGCCGTAAGGCGTCAGATCGTAATTTTTCATCTCATAACCGTCGCCACAGGCAGCAAGAGTAAGAGTCGCGGCGGCCACGCCAACAAGCATAAATTTTTTCATTTTGAATCTCCGGCCTGAAACAGGCGTGAATATCTGAACGTCAGAAGCGGTCGAACGACCTATACCGAATCATAACCGATTTGCTCCGTCGCGCCAAGGGGCTGTGGCCAAATAATGCTAGCGGGGATGTTTTTGTCCCTGCAGCCTTGCTTTTCAGGGCTTTGTATTGTCTTCTGGGGATTGGTTTAAACTGACCGGGGAAACGAAAAATGAATTTGCAAAAAATGATTGGGACGCTGGCATTTTGTGCCGTGTTGGCGGCGGCGATGCTGGTGCCGTCTATACTGGTTGCCGGCGAGGATCCCGCCCCGGCAGAGGAACAGCAATCCCGAACGATCGAGGCAACTTTTACGGCGGCGCAGCTCGCTGCCTATATTGATGCCATGGTGCGGATTATGGCGGTACGCGACGAAATGATGCCTTATATTGACTCCGCATCATCGGAAGAGCAGCAGGAAATCGGTACGGAAATGCTCCAGAAGCAAATGCTCGAAATTATTCAAAAAACCGATGGGGTGACGGTTGAGGAATTTAACCTGATCAGCATGGCCGCTGCCCAGAATGAAGATTTATCGGGGCGTTTACAGGCGATGCTGGCGGTCGCTGAGCGCGGCGATCAGGATAAGGACGCACCGGTGCAGGCAGCGCAGGAAAACGGACAGGAAACAAAAGGCAGTGATGCTTCCGATCATGAAAACCCGGATCATAAAAATGATGACGCGCATGAGGGCGCGACCGAAAAACAGAATGATAATGGCGATGAAAGTGAATAAAGCCGGAACTTATTGACAGGTGGCCTGTGGATATGTCATAGATGGCGCAAGTTTGATGAACGACTCGACCAAGACGACGCGATTTTTTAAAGTGCGCTCTCTTTCATTCCTGAAAGCCGGAGCATGGATTTTCCCCTTAAGAAATTCGGTTTGACCAAGCGTGACGGGCACAAGCCGTATCAAACGAACGCGGGTTTCGGCGCGGTTGCCGAAAGCCGTATAACGACAAGTTTGCAAAGGAGAAAGAAATGCAGACCGGTACAGTAAAATGGTTCAGTGATGAAAAAGGTTATGGCTTTATCGAGCCTTCTGAGGGCGGTGCGGACGTTTTTGTCCATATCAGCGCCGTACAGGCCGCAGGTATGAACACGCTGCGCGAAGGCCAGAAAATCAGCTATGAGCTGCAAAAAGATCCTAAGAAAAACAAGACAAGCGCTGCAAACCTGCAGGAAGCTGCTTGATTTTAAGGCGACAAAAGATCACATGAAAACAGCCCTTTATAAGGGCTGTTTTTTTATGGCGTGCGCGCCGTAGCGTGTGTTTATCCTGTTTTATAGGCCGCTAAGTTCCTGATCGCGCGGCCATGTTATTTTCCAGCCCAGATTAACCCGTGTTTCGCTTTGTCCTTGTAACGGGGTCTGCCAGCGCAAAAGACCTTTAATATCGTCCGCATCCGTTTCATATCCTTGTGTGGTCTGGTTTCTCAGAATATCGACCTTGATCCGGTCATGGCGCGGGGCAGGGGTTGTTTCCAGTACGACCAGATCGACATCCTGACGCCGGCGATTTTCTATATGTGTTGCGAAATGGCGCTCAAGCTGGTTCTCGCGTGACAAAAGACGCGGATCGCTGCGTTCGTCTTTGATGATATGGCGGTTGACGGCGATCTGGTCGTCGATGCCAAAGCCGATATCCTGTTCCTGACCGGGACGTAACAGCGGCAGGCGGCTTTGTCCGACATAAGAACCGTCCCGGAACAGGCTGACAGCGCCGGGCAATAACGGCGCATCGCCTTGCAGCGTGACACGGCTGACCAGATAGGCATGGGTGCTGATTTGCGGTTTAACATGAATTTGCATGCGGTTTTCGGTGTCAAATGTACCGATCATCACCTTGCTTTCCGATCCGTCCGCTTTGACATTGACGGTTGCAGGGATGATATATTCCGTGACGAATCCATCCGTATTGACGGCGGCGGCGGCAAATGCCGCCTGTTCCATCCGCATGCCGCCATTATCCTCTGCCATGACGGCATGGGGAGCACTTTCCATCGCCGGGGAGGCCATGCTCATCACCGCGTGGTCGGCACTGCCGCCGCGGCGTGCACGCAATGTTTGTGACGGATCATAAAGGTCGACCCATTGCGGGGGCAGATCCGGCAGACTCGCGCCGCGCTGGGGCTGGGCGGTGGAAAGCGTCAGGTGGATATTATCCCAGTCCTCACCGGTATTTTGGCGCACTGCGCCATATTGGGTCAGGGTCAAAACCCCGCCGGATGTCTCCAGCCGGGCATCGTAAACAGGCCGCCAGGAGACGTGCGGCACCTGATAGTGAAGCTTGACTTCCAGCGTTGCAGGGGCGGCGGCCTCGACCGGAATGCTGACTGTATAAAAATTGCGGCGGTCGGTACGGATTTGCGACAGCTCGGCGCGAAGCTTTTGCAGCGCACGGTCAATCGTTCGGATATCACCGGCCAGCGCCAGATCCGCTTTGACGATCTCGCCGATGCTGCTGCCGATGGCGGTGGCGGCCTCCAACCATTCAGCCGTATCAAAACGTAACGCGGCAATCGCTTCGGAAGCACGCTCTCCGGCTTGCTGCCCCAGGCTTTCAATGAATTTCCGCTGGCTCGCCAGCGCTTGCCGTTCGGCTTCGACCAGCTTTTTACGGTCTTCAAGTGCTTCAATTTGTTCGGTCAGTTCCTGTTCGCGCGGGGCAGCCAGAGCGGTTTGCGGCACTTGCCTGTGGGTCAGCGCCCCGAATGTTACCGGTGCGTTGCCTGTGCCTTCGCTGCGAAGCGAGTCGGTCAATAGCGAGGCCGGCAGGCCGTTAAATGTGATGGTGCTGGCACCGGCCGGCAACGACACTGAAGCCTTGCGGGTAAGCGTGGCGCGGTTGCTATAGATCGTGGCAGCTGTCAGGCGGCTCTCGGCGATAATCTCTTCTCCTGCGGCGGTGGCCGGCGCAGACGCGCATATTAAGAGGGTCGAAAAACCAATGATGGGAAGAAATCGTTTGATGCGGGTGATCGCCATAGCCGGTCTCCTTTGTCTTGTTCACGGGCATAGCAAGCTTGCCCTGCGGCAGAGGATAAATTACCATGACCGGATGTAAGAACAAAGCACAGACTTGGAGTGCCGCAATGGATAAAGTCCTTTATTATGCCGCCTGTATCGGGAACAGCGTTTTGATTATCATGGCGCTTTACTTGGCATTTAACGCTTACGGGCGAGATGTTTTATATGCGCTTTTAATTGCGTTACCGCCTTTTTTGTCGCTTATGGCGCTGTATCACGGCCCCGATCTTGAGGAACGCCGCATGCGCCGCCAGCTTACGAAATATCATCTGCGGCAGGAGATCATGGAGATCAAAGCCCGCCAGCCCCAGAAAACGCCACCGGCACGCAAGCCACAGTAAAAGCCGGATGACGGGCGGGTGCATAAGGTTTGCTCTATATAGGCTCGGGTGGGTGCGTCAGCGCCATCATGACGTTAAAGGCAGGAAAGCAATACCGAACGGCGGCAGCGACAAAATCTCATCCTGATACCGGCCGGACAGGTTGCTTTCAAATAATGACTCCGCACCGATCTTTCCGTCGATACTTTGCGGTATGGTAACGTCCTTGGCGTTTTCTGACATATTATAGGCGCACAGAACGGATTGATCCGGTGCATCGCGTGTAAAGAGCAGTATTTTATCGTCATCAGCATCATGGAAGGTGATATTGCCGGTGATCAGCGCCGGACAGGACTTTCGCCAGCCCAGAAACGCACGGGTAAAATGCAGGGCAGAAGAGGGGTCTTTTTCCTGCCTGTCAGCCGCCAGCAAATCATGGCGCGGATCAACCGGCAACCATGTTGTGTCCGCTTGGCTGAAGCCGGCATGCGGTGCCCCTCCGACCCATGGCATCGGCGTCCGGCATCCATCACGCCCCTGCCATTTAGGATACAGATACAGCCCCCACGGATCCTGTAAATCCTTATGCTCCAGTTCGGCTTCGGGCAGGCCAAGCTCGTCACCTTGATACAGGAATGTCGTGCCATAGATAGAGGTTAGCATTGCGATCAGCATTTTTGTCAGGTCAGGATTGTCACGTTGCGCCCCGCCCCAGCGCGTGGCAACGCGCACGACATCATGGTTGGACAGTGCCCATGACGGCCAGCTTGTATCCGACATGCTGCGTATTTCCTCGACGGCGCTGCGAATATAAGAGGCTGAAGGGGTTTTACCGCTCAGCAATGTAAAATTATAGGCCGTATGCAACAAATCATCGGTTTTTGTATAGGCGGCACAAGTGGCAATACATTCATCGCCGCCAATTTCGGCAACCGACATGCGATCACCCTCATAACGGTCAAGAAGCGCCCTGATTTTTCGCAAGAAAGGATACATGTCCGGGTGGGACATATCATACACATGGCGCTGCATGGTGTAGGGGGTCGGAAAATCGATATTGAAAAAAGCCGGAGTCGGGTCAGGATTAACCGGATTATCGCGCAATTCAGGATCGTGAATGCCCAGATTCAGCGCATCGAGACGAAAGCCGTCAACCCCCATATCCAGCCAGAAAGAAGACGCTTCGAGGATAGCATCCTGCACGACGGGGTTGCCGAGATTAAGATCTGGCTGCTCTTTGAGAAAATTACGTAGGTAATATTGCCCGCGATGCATATCAAACTCCCATGACGGCCCGCCGAAAATCGACTGCCAGTTATTGGGAGGGTTGCCATCCGGTCTGGGGTCGGCCCAGACATACCAGTCTGCCTTGGGATTATGACGATTCAGGCGGCTTTCGGCAAACCACGGATGCTGGTCTGACGTATGGCTCATAACCTGATCGATAATAATCTTCAGCCCCAGCCCATGCGCCTTGTCCAGCAACGCCCGGAAATCATCCAGCGTGCCGAATAACGGATCGACATCGCAATAATCGGCGACATCATAGCCGTAATCTTTCATCGGGGATGTAAAAAAGGGCGACAGCCATATCCCGTCCACGCCCAGCGCAGCGATATAATCAAGCTTTTCGGTAATACCGGGAAGATCGCCGATACCGTTGCCTGTACTGTCATAGAAAGAGCGCGGGTAAATTTGATAAATAACCGCCCCGCGCCACCATTTCTGTGTCATGTAAGAATACTTCCCCGCTTATTCGGCTGCGTCTTCTGAAGCATCGGCGGCAACGCGGATGCTGACGATTTTATCCGGGTTGGCCGGTGGTTCGCCGGCGGCGATCACATCGACAAGTTCCATGCCTTGGGTGACTTGTCCCCACACGGTATATTGCCCGGTCAGGAATGAACAGCCATCATTGGTGAAGCAGATAAAGAACTGGGAGTTGGCGCTGTTCGGATCCATCGTGCGCGCCATGCCGATTGTTCCGCGGCGGTAATCATAATCGCTGAATTCAGCCGGTAGGTCGTCATATTGCGATCCGCCTGTTCCTGTTCCGGTCGGGTCGCCGGTTTGTGCCATAAATCCGGGGATGACACGATGCCACACGATGCCGTCATAAAAGCCTTCGCGCGCCAGTTTTTTAATGCGCGCAACATGTTCCGGCGCAATATCAGGCAGCATTTCAATCGTCACGCGCCCGCTTTCAAGTTCAAGATGAAGTGTGTTTTCAGGATCGGCAGCTTGAGCGGCGCCGGCGCTGGCAGTTGTCATGATAATAAGGCTCCAGACCGTAAAGATTGCTTTTTTGAACATAATTAAACCAGTCCCATATGTGGATGATTGAAAAACAAAGTCGTGCCACAGCTACGCCGCGAATGCAAGAGGGCGTACCCGATCATTACTTAATTTTAAGGGGATTATTACCCTGCGTGTAATAACGCATATAAGATGGCGGCTTCTGATCTTTTGGGAGCGCCTTTATTTCAGCCTCAAACCGCTCTTTCAACGTTTGGGATGCCTGCTCGTAATCTGCGGGGGTCAGGTCGAGAACATCAGGCACAACGCCATCGCTTTCCTGCCGCGCCATTAAGGCTTCTACCGTCGCCAGACAGCGTCCGCAGTTTGGCGGTTCCTGACGGATGATCTGATGGATTTCCTCTGCATGGTTTGGCTTGTGGGTCGCAATGGCTTCTTTGGTTGCCGCACAATTAAAACTTTTGCATGAACAAACTTGCATCAGGCCGTCTCCATTTCTTTACAGGACGCATAGGCAGCCTTGGTGCTTTTGTGGTCGCTGACAATATCCTTGATGGTTTGGAGACAACTGCAACATTGGGGCTTTTCACCGTCCGAGCAGGCATGGTAAACGGCGCTGACGGCGTGGGGCGTATTCCCGTGGCCATCCATCAACGCCTGTTTGATGTCACGCTCGCGAATAGCATTGCATAGGCAGATATACACGTTTGCGAATCCCTGTGTGAGTGAGTCTCATTCTTATTTTTAACTTTTACTGTAAGTGAAAATCATTCGCAAGATAAAAATAAGACTTACCAACAGGCCGCCCTCAATCAAAAGGTGGCCGGAAAAACCGGAAAGGCAGGTTTGTCACTGGCGGCATCCGGTGTGCGGATTCGCGTGTTTTATTGTTCTGTGACCGGTGCGGATTGAAGCTGGATATAGTTTTCTATGCCTTGCGTCCGGATCATATCAAGCTGGGTTTCAATATGGTCGATATGACTTTCTTCATCGGCCAGAATTTTGATCAGCAAGTCACGTGTGACGTAATCCTGAACCGATTCGCATGTTTTGATGGCCTCGCGCAGGTCAGACACAGCCGTGATTTCGATCTTCAGGTCGCATTCCAGCACTTCCTGAACCGTCTCGCCGATCTGCAACTTTCCCAGATCCTGAAGATTCGGCAGGCCTTCGAGCAGCAAAATGCGCTTGATAAGCTCATCCGCATGCTGCATTTCCTCGATTGACTCATCATATTCATGCTTGGCCATTTTTGTGACGCCCCAGTCTTCGAGCATCCGGGAATGCAGGAAATACTGGTTAATGGCCGTTAATTCGTTTTTGAGAATTGTGTTCAGATGTTTGATAACGTTCTTGTCACCTTTCATGACACGCTCCCTTCCTTTTTATTCGTGAATACGCGTTTGCTTATGCAACAGACAGGATAGAGATCGGACGCAGAAAGGCAAGTGCAAGCGACTCGCAACGCAGCTTATCCGCCAAAAACCCGCGCGAAAATCATATCACGGTTTTTTGTGTAATGGTCGTAATCGAAAATAGCGGCAATCTCATGCGCCGGCAGGGCTGCGGTAACGTCGGCATCTTGTTTCAGGAAGGAATCAAATGATGTTTGCGCGCCGCATTCCCAGACTTTCATGGCATTGCGCTGAACCATGCGATAAGCGTCTTCACGGCTGATCCCGGCTTGGGTCAGCGCCAGCAAAACCCGCTGGGAAAAGACCAGCCCGCCCAGCTTTTCCAGATTGGCTTTCATCGTGTCGGGATAGACAATCAGGTTTTCAACAACTCCGGCCAGCCGCGCCAGCGCGAAATCAAGCCCTGTGCAGGCATCCGGCCCGATATTGCGCTCGACTGAGCTGTGCGATATGTCGCGCTCATGCCACAGCGCCACATTTTCAAGCGCCGGTGTGACGGCGGCGCGCACCAGACGCGCCAGACCGGTCAGGTTTTCCGTCAAAATCGGATTGCGTTTATGCGGCATGGCGGAACTGCCTTTTTGTCCGGCGCTGAAATATTCCTCGGCCTCGCGGACTTCGGTGCGCTGCAAATGGCGGATCTCGACCGCCAGATTTTCAATAGAGGAGGCAATAATCCCCAATGTCGTAAAAAACTGGGCGTGGCGATCCCGCGGGATGACTTGTGTGGCGATCGTTTCGGGGCGCAATCCCATTTTTTCCGCGACATAGGATTCAACCGCCGGGTCAATGGTCGCATAAGTTCCGACCGCGCCCGATATGGTACAGGTCGCAATATCTTCACGCGCCCGGCGCAGCCTGTCCAGATTGCGCGCAAAGGCGGCATAATGCCCGGCCAGTTTCAGCCCGAATGTTGTCGGTTCGGCGTGGATGCCGTGGCTGCGCCCGACACAGATTGTGTCTTTATGCTCGCGGGCGCGTTTTGCAAGCGCCGCCAGCAAGCTTTCCAGTCCGGCAATCAGCAAGTCGGCAGACTGGACAAGCTGGACGGAAAACGCCGTATCAACAACGTCCGAAGACGTCATGCCCTGATGCACATAGCGCGATTCGGGGCCGATATGCTCGGCCACGCTGGTCAGGAAGGCAATTACGTCATGTTTGACGTCGCGTTCAATTTCGTCGATCCGCGCAACATCGAACCCGCCCTTTTCACGCAAAAGCTGCGGTACGCTGGCGGGGATAATCCCCAGATCAGCCATTTTTTCGCAAGCCAGCGTTTCGATCTCCAGCCAGATTGTAAATTTATTTTCCGGTGTCCAGATCGCGGCCATTTCGGGGCGGGTATAGCGTGGTATCATTTATAAAAGTCCCATGGTTTTAAAGCTGCTTGTGCCGTTTCTTGATACGATAATATGGTCGTGGATGACAATCCCGAAAGGCGCGCCTGCGTCACAAATCGTGCGGGTCATGTCAATATCGGCCTGCGAGGGGCGCGGATCGCCGCTGGGGTGGTTATGGCACAGGATCATCGCCGTTGCGCCAAGTTCCAGCGCCCTTTTCATGATTTCCCGCGGATAGGCGGGTGTGTGATCGACCGTGCCGGTTTGCTGGATTTCATCGGCGATCAGTTCGTTTTTCTTGTTCAGGAATAAAATGCGGAAACTTTCCCGCGTTTCGTGCGCCATGGTCGCGGCGCAGTAATCAAGCAGCCGCGTCCAGCTATTCAGCACAGGCCGGTTTAACAGCTCCTGCTTCATCATGCGGTGCGCGGCGGCTTGTACGGATTTCAGCGCCGTTACGGCAGTTTCCGAAAGCCCGTCATGTTTCAGCAAAGCCGCTTGCGGGGCGTTTAAAACCCCGGCCAGATTGCCGAATTGCGCCAGTAACGTCTTGGCCAGCGGTTTGACGTCGCGGCGCGGAATGGCCATAAACAGCAAAAGCTCCAGCATTTCATAGTCCGCCAGCGCATCGGCGCCGCCGGTTAAAAAACGCGCCCGCAAACGGTCGCGGTGGCCGTGATAATGAGGCTTGGCGGCGGTGGCTTTGGGGGCTGTTTCGGGCATGGTGCGTCCGGTTTGTTCCTTCAGGCGTAGGGTGGTTTTGTATAGCCCGCAGGTGACAGGGTGAAGATCTCGAACCCGTCATCGGTCACGGCCAGCGTATGTTCAAATTGTGCCGATAGCGACCGGTCACGCGTAACAGCCGTCCAGTTATCGGGCAGGATTTTCGTGTCCCACCCGCCGGCATTGATCATCGGCTCGATGGTGAAAAACATGCCCGGTTCCAAGACCACGCCCGCGCCCGGACGCCCGTAATGCAGGACGGACGGTGCGGCATGGAATGTGTCGCCGATCCCGTGGCCGCAAAAATCGCGCACGACCGAAAATCGTTCGGATTCGGCAAGGCTCTGAATGGCGTGGCCGATATCCCCCAGTGTTGCGCCGGGTCTGACGGCTTCGATTCCGGCCATCATGCAGTCATATGTGATATCAACCAGCCGCCGTGCCTTGACTGACACTTTGTCCCCGACCAGATACATGCGGCTGGTGTCGCCGTACCATCCATCAACGATCACCGTGACGTCAATATTGACGATATCGCCGTTTTTCAGCTTTTTTTCGCCCGGTATGCCGTGGCATACAACGTGGTTGACCGATGTGCAAATGGTTTTGGGAAAAGGAATGCGTGTGCTGTCGCCGCCGTAATTCAGGCAGGCCGGTATAGCATTATGCGCGATGATATAATCATGGCAAATCTTGTCGAGTGCTTCGGTTGTGACGTCCGGAACGACATGCGGGGTGATGTGATCCAGCACCGATGCGGCAAGCTCTCCGGCTTTTCTCATGCCTTCAAAGGCTGCTCCGTCATGCAGGGCAATGCCGCTTTTAGAATATTTTACCTGTGCATTTTGTATCATTGGTATCTTGCGCTTTGCGGTTCCGGTTGTTAGGGTCAGACCTCGCATATTCATGCTAGAATACCATTTCCTAAAGGGAAACCCGATATATTGCAACTGATTAAGGCTGAGAACGGACATGTCGGCAGAAGCGGAACAGCAGCGGGACACATATAGCGCGGCTTTGGTGATTATCGGGAATGAGATCCTGTCGGGTCGGACACAGGACAGCAACACGCCCTGGATCGCCGAGCGCCTGACGACTCAGGGCATTATTCTGGGCGAGGTACGAATTATTTCCGATATCGAGGAAGAAATTATCGCCGCCGTCAATATGTTACGGACAAAATATGATTATGTTTTTACGACTGGCGGCATTGGCCCGACCCATGACGATATTACGGCGGAAAGCATAGCAAAGGCCTTTGGCGTCCCGCTGGAGCGAAACGAAGAAGCCTTCAGGATGTTGGAGGAACATTACGGCCTTGAGGAACTGACCCCGCCACGGGCGAAGATGAGCCTGATCCCGGCCGGGGCGCGGCTGATCCCCAATCCGGTGACGGCGGCGCCGGGCTTTATCATTGAAAATGTCCATGTGATGGCCGGTGTGCCGCGGATCATGCATGCAATGCTCGATCATGTGATGGGGATGATCACGGCCGGTAAGCCGATTTTATCAAATACGGTTGCCTGTTCCCTGCCGGAAGGCACCGTCGCTGAAGATCTGGAAAGGCTTCAAGAGAAATATCCGCAACTGCAGATGGGAAGTTATCCGCATTATCGTGGTGGCGTACTGGGGCTTAGTCTTGTACTGCGCGGGACGGATAAAGACGCGCTGGGCGCGGCAACGGATGCGCTGATCGAGGTTATTAAAGCCCATGGCGACGAGCCGCGGGCGCTTAGCATCCGGTCAACCGACTGAGACGTGTTTACGGCCTGCCTCCCCCAGCGACAACGCATCGAGCATGGTCGCCAGAATAGCGGGGCGCGTTTGGGGGTCGGTTTCAAAAATCTCTATATTCGCCCCTTTACTCCCGATCACCAGACGGCCGAAATCCGGACTGGATTCATCGCATATAATGCTGGCTTTGGCCGGATGGAACAGATCAGGGCTGGTCAGGGCAATCATGACCGCCGGATCGTGAAAGCGAAAAACCGGCTCCGGCGCGAAATTTTTGCAATGCGCGATCATTAACTCTCTGGCCATTTCCGCAATTTTTCCTTGCGGCGAAAGTGCTTCGATCTCTGCCAGATCCATGGCGATCGGCCATGTGGCATCGATTGGTACAAAGCGCAACGGAATGTCTGTCTCAAGCAGCGTTTGAACCGCGAACGGGTCACAGGCCAGATTAAAGTCGGGGCCGGGGGTTTCTTGCCAAAACGCATCCAGCTTGCCGCCCATCATGGTAATGCTGTTGAGGCAGCTTTTGAGATCATCGCCGTGTTTTTCAAACAGCGCCGCAAGGTTTGACGCCGGGCCGGTAATCACATAATCAATCGCGCCGTTTTTTTCCGTATAGGCGCGCAGCCAGTCCTCAAACGGGACGTCATCTTGTTGTTGATCATCGTCATTTTGCGGCACTGGCGGCAGGATAAGATTGCACAGCCCGTTTCCGGCGCTTTTTTGGCGCGGCATGACAATCTCACGAAAGGCAAGATGGCTTTTGGTAGGTGCGACCCGCCCCTTGAAAACAGGGAGATGCAAGGCATCGGCCAGCGCCAGAACACGCCGGTTATTATCATGAACGTTTTCGACAATCGTGTTGCCATAGGACGAGATAATGGCGCGCAGCGGCATTTTAAGCGCCAGCGCGATCCAGATTGCCAGCGCGTCATCGCGCCCCGTGTCGCAGTCAAGAACAAAGCCGGATGATGATGTCATGGTGCTCTTGTCCCGGATGTTGTCTGGGGAGGCTGCTTGCCTTCACGCAGTGATCGCATGATCTCGGCCATCGGTGTATCGGTCGGGCGTCCTGTGACATGAGCGACGGCATCGCTGCCCCGGAACCATCCGGCGGGGATGGAAACGGATAATTCTTTTTCCAGCGTTTCACAGAACCGGATATTGGCGGCGGCCACTTCGTCGCGAAACTCGTCAACATGATCCGGCGCGATCTTGAACCGTTCCGCCACATCCATAAATAATCCCGACAGGCGGGTTTTATGGCCGTTTACGTCCACAACGAACCCGTCCAGCAAAAGGTCACGCGGCGTGCAGACATCGACAAGATGCTGTTCGTAGTCAATCACGATCCCCAGCGGGACGGCATGGCCGTTATAAAGAATTTTTTCGCGCTCTTCTTCGGGGGCGCAGCAAAAACAAGTGCCGATGGCGGCAAGATCGCCGTGGTCGAACATATTTTCCTGATCCAGACAGTCAATAACCCAGTTCAGCATTTTTGCGTGGCGTACATTGTCTTCCAGCAGGACAATCGGTATTTTACGGCCATATTGCTGTTCGAGTTCGACCAGAGTCTTTTTGGCGTCTTGTATCTGTTCCTGCAGATCTTTCATGCCGGGACGCCCTGTATAACCCGCATGGGTGCGCCCGCTCAGGTCGAAAAGTCTAGAAAACCCGACATCGGCCCAATAATCGCGCTGTTTTTGGATCATATCATCCAGTGATATGAACAATACAGGCGTATCATCGGGATAAGCGCCGGATTGCTGGATGATATGCAAAGCCGAATCAATCGCTTTACGGGTCAGGACGTGCGCGTTGTAAAAGTGAATCTGGAGCTTTCTTTCCGGCGGCTCTTTTAACCCGAATTTCTCATAGTCCAGATGGCGGGCTTTTGTTTCCAGAACGCTGTGCCCCCATGTCGCATAGGCATCGTGCAAAACCTGCCGTACATCATCGGGCTTGCCGTTCAGGGGATGGTCGGGCTGGCGGTTAATATGATCACATATATTGGCAAGCAGATCCGCCGTTGCAAAAGCCGCATCCGTCCGAATCGCAAAAGTCAGTCCCTGATCGGGAACGGGAGAACGTTTTTTGACCAGCTCGTTAAAAAGAAAAGCGATCTCTTTGCTGATCGTTTTCTGGCATGTGTCTGATTCGGGATGGCCGCCATCTTCACTATCGGTCGCGGGAGGTACGGCTTCGGGCGCAGGAGGATCAGCAGCAATATTGCTATTTGCGTGCTCAGGCGGAACATCAAGGCGCTCGCTTTTCAGCATCGTACTCTCTTGGAAAAGGCTGTGGAGTTCATCATTGTCTCTGTTTCGTAAGCCATAGATCCTTCACCGGGTCTGTATAAGCGACATAGACATGAAAAGTCAATTTTTTCGGACAAGAAACAAAAATCTGCACACATAAATGCGGTAATCATCTAAAACTCGTCACGACAGGTCGGGGCTGTGATCCGGTGTTTGATGTCTTGCCGGCCGGGGGAACGACGTACGAAAGTCGCGCCATTCATCATGATATATATTTTCCAGCAGCTTGTTAATGTCGCAACTGCGCACAGCACTTTCAATCTGGAAAACGTCCCAGTAAAGTGACGTCAGACTCCTTGCGGCGTCTTGGTTGTCATTGCGTCCGTTATCGACATGGTCGATTTTGTCCTGCATGATTTGTTCGCTGGCGGAAAACAGAATGCGAGGAGCATCGGATGCGTTCTCATCATAGGTGCCAGGCGCGTCTTCCGGCATGATCCGGTCAAATATCAGCAAGGCCTCGCGGTTTTCTGCCGTATCTTTCTCCTGTTGAGGAGAATCAATATAAGGGCCGGTGTAAATGCCTTTCTCTTTCATAAAAACCGCTTCGGGCTGGCGGGAATGCATCCAGACCAGCGATTCCTGAAAGGCTGCAATGGCTTCCGAAATAACCTGATCACGGATCGATTCACTGAAATCCGGATCGGCATAGCGGTCAAAGCTGTCTTTTGCAGAGTCGCTTCGTGCCGTTTGTTTTTGTGTGTTTCTTTTTTTTGCCATCTTACACAAACTCCCTGACGTCAGATTTTTTCGATATCTTGCTGTGAGTGCAGGATATGTCTACAGTAAATCTAAAGTTATGCCAAATAAAACCATCCCTGTTGGCCGTTTTTTATAACGCTGGTGGCCCCACCCGGACTTGAACCGGGACGTCCGAAGACTCACGATTTTAAGTCGTGT
>SKGD01000147.1 GCA_007117665.1 Alphaproteobacteria bacterium | reverse complement strand
GATAATCGGCACGGCAGGATATTTTTCCCGCAATGCCTCAACGATTTTACGACAAGGCGCAATGACCCATCGGGCGAATTGATCTTCATCCAGCGCCCCCGCCCAGCTATCAAAAATCTGGATGGCTTCTGCGCCATGTTCAATCTGTCGCGATAAATAATGGATGGTGGCTTTGGTGATCATTTCAATCAGGACGCCGAATGTTTCCGGTGCTTCATACGCCCATTTTTTGACTGTGGCAAAATCACGGCTGCCACCGCCCTCGACCATGTAGGTCGCAACCGTCCACGGCGCGCCTGCAAAACCGATCAGGGCCGTTTGGTCAAAATGTTCATCTGCCATTTTTCCACGCGCAGCGACAATCGTTTCATAAATCGGTGCTAGCGTCCGGTCGATATGATCCGCGGACAGGGTTTTAAGATCTTCCGCATTCCTGACCGGATCCAGCTTCGGCCCTTCACCGGCGGTAAAGGTTACGGATTGCCCCAATGCTTGCGGGATGACCAGAATATCGGAAAATAAAATCGCGGCGTCCATTCCAAAGCGCCGCAAAGGCTGGATGGTTACTTCGGCGGCAAAATCCGGCCTGTAGACCAGATCCAGAAAACCGCCGCTTTTTTCTCGTAAAGCGCGATATTCGGGCAAATAGCGGCCAGCTTGCCGCATGAACCAAAATGGCGGGTTATCTGTGGTCTTACCCTGCAGGGCGGTAAGAAAGGGTTTTTCTGTTTTTTGCGTCATGAAGGCGTCTTTACGGTTTTTTGTTAGGGTCTCATTGCGGGCATAAAAGCAGATTTAAATCACTTTAAAAAGAATCTTTAAAAAGGTTTTATTGGATAGTAGGTCTTGTGAAAAACGGGGATTGAATCCTGTCCCGTTTTTTATGCACAGAAGGAATTCTTCCCAAAGCTTATAAATTCCGGCGAGTCGCAATTTTTTATCCTTTCTTTTAGATCATGCCCGATTCGTCTTTCACACAGGGTAAGATCCCTCAGGATTAAAAAACGCCTTTATGAGGATAAAAGTAATCCCGGTTTTATTCAGATATTTTATGCCCTGATTCACACAAGGGGACGGGGATAAAAATATCGAATCGCCATGGCTTATCATATAAAGTGATTCGGTTATGTTTGATGATGCTTTTGTAAAACTTGATTTTGATGCGGCCGCGCCGGTTATAGAAGAAATAAACCCTGCCTTGACGGGCGGTGCGTTTGATGCGGCGCGGGTAACGATTTTGCGTTGTTCGCTGTCTTTTTATCCGGGATATGATTTTCTTGATATTGCCGATTATCAAACAATTCCCCATTTTAAAAAGCGCGCGATCTATAAGCCCGGCAATGTTCATGTGCTGGACTGGTCGCCGGAAACGTTGCGCCGGTTGAATGAAACCATCCCGGTGCAACTGGATGATGCCAATATTACTGATTATGTGCGTTTTTATTATGGGCATGTAAGGGGGCCTGACGGGCGTTTTAAAATTATTGAAACGATTGACGATATGCCATGGGCGGAAGACCCGCCGCCTGCCGCGCGCAAGGCGGTAGGGAAAATTTTAAGTCCGTTGCGGCTGGCTGGAAAAGAACGGGATTTATTCCGGGTCGAGGGCGCCATGATGTTTCGTGATGCTTTATATGGTTTTGCCGCGCTGGTTTCGCCGGACGGGGCAATGACAATCACCGCTCAGAACCTGTTGCTTGACAGCTTGCCGGTTGCTGACGATACGCTCGACCAGTAAATCAATAAATAAAAAACCTTTATTTTGAACCGTTCGCCGCGTGTGCGGCGGGCTATTTATGTGCCCGGCCGGAAAAAAATAACTAAAATCTCATAAAAACAGCAAAATTAACGTTTTGGCGATCTTTTGGTAGCAAAGCGTTAATAAAGCTTCCGCATAATGAAACCATATCGTGTGCAATTCACGATTGATCAGAAAATAAAAAAGACGGTTGGGTTCCATAATGATTACGATAGATGATATTTTTGAATCGGCTTTTGTCTCCGCAACGGAGCGCCGGGTTTCTTATGCGCTGAATAATGAACAGCCGGTCAGATGTTCTTATATCGGCACCCAGCCTTTATTCTATATGGATTTTGAGGGCGACCTTGATGATGTGGAAGATGATGACAATATGTTGTTCGATTTCACAGCTATCGAACAAGGCGTTGAAACGCTGGCATCTCGCCTTTCTTATGCTTCCCGGCCATCAGATTCGGAATATGAGAAAACCGAAGAGGCTTGTCTGGATCTGTTTGCCCGGAATATTGCCGTAGCGACAGGCAAGGAAAAGACATGTTCCCAAGATATTGCGGGTTTGACCGCCCTTTTGAGAAAAAGCCGTCTGGCGGCAGCCTTTCTGGATTTTGCGGCTGATAACGGCACAAAGCTTGTTTATGACCCCCAGACAGAAAGCGCTTGTTACGATCGCCAGACAAATAATATTTATATCAATCCTGCCTTGTCGCAAACTGATTGTTTGTTGCTGGCCGCACGTGAATTGCGCCGTGTCTGGCAGCACCGTCAGGGCGCTTTGATTAATCCGCTGACATTCCACCCTGATCAGGCCATTTTGGTACATAGGGCACAAATTGCCGATCTTCAGGTCATGATGGTCAGGATCGCATGGGAACTGCAACTTTCCGGCGAAAAACAGGCATGGGAAAGAGTTGAGCATAGTTCATTAGCGGATCTGGCGCGCGCTTTTGCCCGCGAATCATATACGGATTTCCGGACATTGAATAATGGCGCGGCACAAAGCGCCGTATTTGAAGCTTGGTTCTTGTCCGAGCGCTGCCGTTCCGAAGACCGCGTATTAATTAACCAGATGCTGGCTGATTATCACGGCTATGTGTTTGACGCCGCGCAATCATCGGAAAAAATCGCAGCGGATCTTGTTGTGGCGCTGGGGGAGATGCCATTCGGCAAAAATTACCTTGCG
Organism: Alphaproteobacteria bacterium; assembly: GCA_007117665.1. GTDB lineage: Bacteria > Pseudomonadota > Alphaproteobacteria > Micavibrionales > Micavibrionaceae > UM-FILTER-47-13. The sequence continues at coordinate 4,765 of SKGD01000147.1, read as the reverse complement.
CCTTATGTGCAAACGATCATTTCCGACCCGATTTTTACCGAAGTCAGAGATCGCTCAAACGCCAATTTCCTTTGGTTCATCAAGTTTGAAAGAACATTCCGCGAAACGGAACAGGAATTGCAGAATGTCAAATCCGTCCCCGGCGGCAACGATCAAAATGCCGTCGATCAAAATAAAAATAAACGGTTTGGCAAAAATGAAGAAGAAACAATCATTACCCTGCCCGCAGGCGGGGAAGACTGCGCCCCGCTTTCGCCCCTCACCGGCGCGAACGGAAAAAGCGGCAGCGCAAATATCATCCCTTTCCGCAGACAATCCGGAAATAAACGGTAGCGGGGCATTATTAATGAAAGCAGACAGGCTGATCCGCAAGACATACCTCAAGAAAAACGCCCTTAAGCCCGGCGGTGAAGTGACGGTGTATGATCTTGTTGACCGTTCCTGTGATGTGGCTGATTTCATTGAGATGAGCGCCATTAGTGCCGCCCTGCCGCAAGAGGCTGACAGTCCGCAACAATTACTGAGAAACACAGCCTGTTTTGAAACATATAATGATGTTGCAGCATGGAGTGCGGCATTATTACAGGACAGCCCTGTTGCCAAGGCATTATGGCAGTCTTGCGAAGCGCAGGGCTGGAAAATCGGTTTTTCCGATTTGCGGAGCAACGGATTTCATCTGGATATGCCGCGCAAGACAATCGCGCTGGATCATTTTACGCTGTCGGCGTCCGGTCTGGGGCGCAGCGCTTATTTTCGCAACACGGCGCTGTTGACGCTTGTGCGCGCGCTGCGTGATATATGGCACGAATCCCGCCACACGCCGTTTGAAAATGAATATGGCCCGGAAGAAGCCTTAATGCTGGAACGTGTGCGCGCCGCCGATTGTGATACGGTGACGATGCTGGCCGCGTGGGAGTTGCGCGGTGCCGGCCATGCCGAGGTTTGGCGGCATTTGATCGGCACGGCTGAGGGCGATATGGCTATGGTCTTTCACCGTTTTCTGGAGCGCGACCCCAGCGCGTTTATGAATGGCGCGGCGCTGGCTTACGCGTTTCGTCAATGGTATGCCGATGACAGCCGCGTTGACGGGTGCGACCATGAAGCGCTGGAATCGCTCGATGATATATTGCTGGCGGCTGATGATGGTTACAGCAAGCCTTTCGGGACAAGAAAACTGGCCGCTGAGAAAATCGAAGCGCTGGCAGTTTTGCCGGACGGGCTTGGCTATCTTGACGGGCTTGGCGACCTGATCCTCAAAGATCCGTTTTTTGCCGGACTGCGTGACGAGATAAACCAGTCGCATTTTTTCCAGCTTATGTATGATGTGAAAGCAACCATCGTTCATAATGTCCCGTTCCGCGATCCTGCTCTGGCGCGAAAATTATTTCCTCAAGGGCCGGCAAAGGATTTTTAGGAGAGCCCTGTCTGGATGCACATTTTCTTCTTTTTTTGTCATCCCTGCAGCTAAAACCCCTGTCACCCCCGCCCCCGAGCGGGGGTCTACACGCGTTGCTGCCACTTTCCTGGACGCAAGCTGTTTAAACGCGCCTGACGGTGTGCCGCGGGCATGACAGATAGACAAATCTGATAAAACCGCTTTGATTGCTTTTCCCGGCGCTGTTAGGATGTCGCTATGAATCACGACGTCAAACAGTTTTACGTGCATCTTGTTTCGGATGCCACCGGCACGACGCTTCAGGGGCTGGCGCGCGCCTGTCTTGCGCAGTTCCAGCATATCGACCCGTCCGAGCGTTTCTGGCCGTTGGTGCGGACGGAAAAACAATTGGCGCGGGTTATGCAGGATATTGCGGATTATCCGGGGCCGGTGCTTTATACGCTGGTTGACCGCACCTTGCGGAAAAAGCTGCAAAAACATTGCCGCGATCTCGGCATTCCCTGTATGGCGGTGCTTGATCCGGTGATCAAGGGGTTCTCGGCTTTTCTGGGGCAGGTGCCGATCGGCTTGCCGGGGTTACAGCATGCGTTGGACGATGCTTATTTTGCGCGGGTTGATGCGATTGATTTCGCTTTGTCTTTTGATGACGGGCAAAATCTGGACGGGATCGAGGAGGCTGACGTGATTTTGGTCGGCGTGTCCCGCACATCCAAAACCCCGACCTGTGTTTTTCTGGCGCGGCGCGGGGTCAAAGCTGCCAATATTCCTCTGGTTCCCGGTGTTCCGTTTCCCGATCATATCCTGTCGATCAAAGGCCCGCTTTTTGTCGGGCTTACCGAATCGCCCGACCGGCTCGTCAGTCTGCGGCGTAATCGCCTGAAGGCTGATGAACATCCCAAACATCATGAACATAACGCTTATCTGGATATTGAAACGGTTGAGCAGGAAATTCTGGATGCGCGCCGTCTGTTTTCCAAACAAGGCTGGCCGGTGATTGACGTCACGCGGCGGTCGATCGAGGAAACAGCCGCTGAAATTCATGTTTTGCTGCGTCGCCATCACGGACAGGCTACGCCAGAAGGTGATTCATGAAGAAACTATGCGTTATCGGATATCCGGTTAAGCACAGCCTGTCACCGCGTCTGCACGGATACTGGATCAAAAAATACGGGGTTGCGGCGACCTATGATGCGGTCGAGGTGCTGCCTGAAATGCTGGATGATTTTGTGCGCCGTGCCGTCCGGGATGGCTATGGCGGATTTAATGTGACAGTGCCGCATAAGCGCGCCATGATGGATTTTTGCGAAACGCTGGATGATGTTGCACAAAAAACCGGTGCGGTGAATCTGGTTCGGATTGATGAAAAAGGCGCATTGCATGGCAGTAATACCGACATGTTCGGCTTTAATGCCAATCTGGAATCGTTTGGCGTACCACACCCGCAGGATGATCGTCCCGCGCTGGTTCTGGGGGCGGGTGGCGCGGCGCGTGCGGTTCTTTGCGGGCTTTTGGCTTATGGCTATCGCCGCATAAAAATTGCCAACCGCACATTTGAAAAAGCACAGGATATTGCTGCGCTTTTTGATGGTGTCGAGGCTGTGACATGGGATGCGCGCGACAATGCTGCAACCGATATTTCCCTGCTGGTTAACACAACATCTTTGGGCATGGCAGGCCAAAAACCGCTTTTATTTGATGTCTTATCCCTGCCGGATGATGCTGCAGTTTGTGACATTGTTTATCAACCGCTTTATACGAATTTGCTGCAACAATCACAGGCGCGCGGACTGCGTATTGTGACCGGGATCGGCATGTTGCTGCATCAGGCGCGCCCGTCTTTTGCGGAGTGGTTCGGTATTATGCCGGATATTGATGACGGGCTGCTGGCGGCGCTGGAGGGCGGGCAATGATCATACTTGGCCTGACCGGCTCGATCGGCATGGGAAAAACAACCGCGGCCAATATGTTGCGCGCTACCAAAGGCGTTGCCGTTCATTGCGCGGACGAAACGGTTCGGGCGCTCTATGACAAGCCTGCCGTCAAAGGGTTGATCCGCACAACATTTCCCGAAAGCTATGACCGCAAGCATAACCGGATTGATAAAAACGCCTTGCTTGAATCGCTGGATTACGATCATGAAAAATGGGATGCGCTTGAAGATATATTGCATCCTTTTGTGCGCGAGGCGCAGCAAAAATGGTTACGGTTGCAACATATTTCGGGAACGAAGCTGGCGGTTCTGGATATTCCGCTTTTATTTGAAACCGGCGCGCAGGATCGGGTTAATTTTACCGTTGTTGTCACCGCGCCGTCATGGATTCAAAGGCGGCGCTTGTTGCAGGGGCGCGGCATGAGCGAAGAGGGTCTTGCTTTTCGGCTGGCGCGCCAGATGCCGGATGCGGAGAAGCGCGCGCAGGCTGATTTTGTTATCCATAGCGGGTTGGGGTTGGCGCGGACGCGCCGCGAGCTAGCGGATATGATACGTGTTTTGACAAGCCGGGAGGACATAGCATGAGAGAAATCGTTTTTGATACGGAAACCACCGGCATGGATCCGGCCGAGGGCGACAGGCTGGTCGAGATTGGCTGTGTCGAGCTTATCAATCACGTGCCGACCGGGCGCACATATCACCAATATATCAATCCTGAACGGGATGTGCCGCCCGAAGCTGTCGCTGTTCACGGGCTGACATTTGACATGCTTAAAGACAAGCCTGTCTTTTCCCAGATTTACACTGATTTTATTGATTTTATCGGTGATGGGTATCTGGTGGCGCATAATGCCGCCTTTGATATGAAATTTATCAATGCGGAACTGAAACAGGTCGGCCATGCCGCCATTCCTGCACAAAGGGTGCGTGATTCCCTGTTGCTGGCGCGTGAGAAATTTCCAGGTTCCCCGGCCTCTTTGGATGCGCTGTGCCGCCGTTTTAATATTGATTTAAGCGAGCGAACATTGCACGGGGCGTTGCTGGATGCTGAATTACTGGCCGAAGTCTGGCTGGAGCTTAATGGCGGACGCCAGCACGGGCTGGGGCTGGGCGCGTCACAGGGCGGCGATCGCGAGTCCGGGCCGCAGGTTAGCGCACTGGCCGCACGCGACAGGCCGCCGCGAGAAGCGCGTCCGCATCATCCGGCTTCCGAAGAAGAAGCCGCACATGCGTCTTTGCTTGAAAAGCTCAAAGACCCGCTTTGGAAAACGCTGAAATAATCCCCGCTCCGGGATCACAAATAGCGATGAGTCAAGTGCTTAGGCTCAGGACTCATTAATTGAGATAAAAAATAACGGTTGCAGCGATACAGATCGCCGAGAAGAAAGTATGGGCACATCGGTCATAGCGCATGGCAATCCTACGCCAGTCCTTGAGTT
>SKGD01000107.1 GCA_007117665.1 Alphaproteobacteria bacterium | reverse complement strand
GGCGCGCAAAATCGCGTCCCCGACATTATGTCCCATACTGTCGTTAATATCCTTAAAATGATCCAGATCCAGCGCAATCACGGCAAAGCGATCCGTCTTTTTCCCTTCGCCATTCTGACGCGCCTGTTCGGCAAGACGCTGCAAGAAAAGCGTACGGTTGGGAAGGCCGGTCAGCGTATCATAAAAAGCCAGCTTATGGATCTGATCCTCGGCGGCGCTTTTGATCTGGGCGATATTTTGGGCATTTTGGCGGATGAGCTGCAAGGCCATATCAATCGCCCCGCCAATTTCATCTTTCGAGTCAAACGGAGAATTAACAATTTTGGGCTTTTCCGGGTTTTCAAAAGCTTTTAACAAGCTTTGGCGCATAAAGAAAATCGGTTCCAACAGCCAGTGGCCGAGCGCAATCATCAGCACGGTTGTTACAAAGGCAGACATCAGCAACGTGATGTAGATCGTCTGGTTGACGTAGCCGGCGACAGCCGTCTGAATGTGATTGGAATCGAGCTTTAACACAACGTAATAAGGCTCATTAATCATGCGCGGCGTCAGAATGGCATTATAAAATGTACCATCACTGCTGTAGTAATTTTCAGGCACGCTCAACAGACCGGTTTGCGGATTATATATGATGCTGATAATCGGCGGTTGACCGTATGTCCCCAAAAGCTGGCCGTCAACGCTGGTGTAAATTGAAAGACCTTGCACACGGGTTTGTGTCAGCATTTTGTCCAGCGCTAGCGGATCTATGACCCGGTCGCCCAAGCTACGCATTGTATGCGGGATAAGAGGCGCGACAGCAGAGCGCCCCTCTTCGACCAGCTGAAAGAGATGCGTTTCGCGCTCTTGATGAATGGTCATGCTCATAATGCCGACCTGCACCGTCATGATCGTCAAAAAGACCGCCAGCGTAATGCGCCAACTCAGGCGGCTTTTCCATATTTGTGTCGAGGGCGCTATGTCCTGCTTGGTAACAGCATCTGACACGCTCTTGTTATTTGCCCGCGTTGCTTTGCTTTTTTGTGACCACATATTTGAAACCCGTTCCGAGGCAGTGCGCATAATCAGAAGACCTGCTTTCCAAAGATTCTTAAAGTTTGTCCTGGGGAAACATTGTCAAAGAAAAACCCATAGCCGGATCGCCTCCCCACAGGCAACACCAACTCATCTTAATATTAGGATATCTCTAATTTAATTAAGAACAGGTTATTTTTTACCATAATTACAATGGAGGCGTTGGATTCAACAATTTGATTTTATTAAAAAAACAAAAGATAGAAAGAAATTTTATAAAAATTTGCATAAATTCTTGTAAAACACGGTGCGATTTCATGGCTGGCTTTCGTGCCGGTAAGAGGTATGCTGGATTATTGACACATACCGGGGTCATGTTTGTTTCGGGATCAAAAAGACTATGAGTATCATTCAGGACAGCGCCGCACATCATTTTCTGACATTTTTGAACCGTATACAGCATGATCAGCATGACTGGCACGGATTACGGATCAGTTATGCGCCTATGCTTGATCATCGTGCCCTGATCCGGACGCCTGCACACATACCGGGCCACCTGCATGATTTGCTGAGGGAAAGCAAAAGCTGTTTTGAAAAACTTTGCGATATGGCTAAAGTTTTTCCCGGGGCTCAGCTATATCATTTTACCGATGGCGATATTTTGCTGTTGGCCGATATTAAAAAGGAAAAAGACAGCGTTCTGTTCCATCGTCTTTATGAGACAATGCGCCGGGAGTACGGCAATATATGCTATCTGGACCGGTTGAAAGAAAACATTCATGCCTGTCAGGCTTTTGCGGAAGACAAGTTGATCGGTGACAGTAAAATAGCCGCTTACCGCGCCATGGCCGAGACACATAAGGTTGCCAGCATCGCCCTGCGCCGTGAAAGACGGGACGATCCGCTTGTCCTGATTATCGAAGATGACCGTTTTACAGCCTCTTATGCCGCGAACATCCTCAACAGGGATTATGATATTGTCCTGGCAAAGACCGGGGAGGAAGGCATCATGCTTTATATCACTCATGCCCCCGATATTGTGCTTTTGGATATTCACCTGCCCGGCCTGAGCGGTCACGAAACATTGCAGGCCATCCGGCAAATTGACCCGCACTCTTTTATATTGATGATGAGCGTCGATACGGCAAAAGACAATATCGTCAAAGCCGGCCATTACGGCGCGTCAGGTTTTTTGAAAAAGCCTTTCTCAAAGGCGCGCTTATTGGGAGAAGTCGAAAAGTCACCTTTTATGGGGCGTTTCAGGCATTGATGGCCGGGCAACCGGTATAAACGCGCCGCAAGGGGGGCTTCACAAGACCGCTTTACGACAGACTTAATGTATGGCCGCAGCGCTCTTTGATTTGCAGATAGCCGCGATTTGCGTCTTTGACAAACGTTCCGGTGCAGATGATTTCGTCGACGGTAATCCCGTAATCTGTCAGGCTGCGGGCTTTGTCGGGATTATTGGTCAGCAGCCTGACCCGTTCGACCCCCAGCGCCTGCAACATCTCGGCGGCGACCTGAAAATTGCGCAAATCATCCTCGAACCCGAGATGACGATTCGCCTCGAACGTATCCAGCCCGTTTTCCTGCTGTAGCTTATAGGCCTCGATTTTCTTATACAGGCCGATCCCGCGCCCTTCCTGACGCAGGTAAAGCAAGATGCCGCCTGTCTCACTCATCATATCCTGTGCCTGTGCGAGCTGGTCGCCGCAATCGCAGCGCGCCGAATGAAAAACATCGCCGGTCAGGCATTCGGAATGGGCACGGACAAGCGGTGATTCCTGTGGCGCGGATGCCGGAAAGATCAGGGCAATATGCTCTTTTTCATCGGACAGGCCTGAAAAACTGACAATTTCAGCCACCACGCCATTATCGAGCGCCAGCGGCGTTCGTACCAGAACGCGCGGTGCCGTATCATTGGCGGCGCGCCGGAAAGCCTTGCCTGACGATCTCTCTTTGATTTTCCGCATAAGATCATGTTTTATAGGATTTTGATGTTTTTGTCCAGAAGTATCATTATACATAATGTAAAAACCAGAAGGTGTGGCTGTCAATCATGACTGATATCAAACTGCATAATTCGCTCAGCGGCAAAAAAGAGACTTTTATACCGCACGATCCGTCCCATATCCGCCTGTATGCGTGCGGCCCCACGGTTTATAATTACGCCCATATCGGCAATGCGCGCATGGCGGTGGTTTTTGACTTGCTGGTGGCTGTTATGCGGCGCGCCTATCCGAAAGTCACCTATGTGTCCAATATCACCGATGTGGATGACAAAATTATGGCTGCTGCCGCCGAAACCGGAACGCCGATTGACGACATCACCGCAAAATATACCCGTATTTATAATGAAGATATGGCGGCGCTGGGCGTTGCCATGCCGGACATTCAGCCACACGCCACCGCCCATATCGGCGATATGATTGCCTTGATACAGCGCCTGATTGATCGCGGTCACGCTTATGAAGCCGCAGGTCACGTCCTGTTTCATGTGCCGTCTTTTGACGCTTATGGCCGCTTATCGCGGCGCAGCCGCGATGAGCAGGTCGCCGGCGCCCGTGTCGACATTGCCCCTTATAAAAAAGACGCAGCGGATTTTGTCCTGTGGAAGCCCAGCACAGAAGAGCAGCCGGGGTGGGACAGTCCGTGGGGCGTCGGACGGCCGGGCTGGCATATTGAATGTTCGGCCATGGCGGAAAAGCATCTCGGCCTGCCATTTGATATTCACGGCGGCGGCGCGGATCTGAAATTCCCGCATCATGAAAATGAAATCGCCCAAAGCTGCTGCGCCCACGGTCATGAAAACGATCTTTCATCCTTTGCGCGTTACTGGGTGCATAATGGCTTTGTCACCGTATCAGGCGAGAAAATGTCGAAATCGATCGGCAATATCACGCTGGTGCATGATCTGATCGCCGCATGGCCGGGCGAGGTTTTGCGCCTGACCTTGCTTTCCGCCCATTACCGCCAGCCTCTGGACTGGAGCGCCGAAACACTGGCACAAAACCGCGCCTTTCTGGACGGGCTGTACCGAACGCTTTATGATCTGAAAGCCATCACAGCAGACAATATATCCGGCCACGCCATACCGGCAGATGTCAAAAATGCACTTTATGATGATCTCAACACACCCAAAGCCCTCGCCACATTAAAAGCGCTGGCACGGCACGCCGCCGAGGAGAAAACGCCCGAATCCAAAGCCGCGCTGCTCGCCGCCGGTCATATTCTGGGCGTTTTAAAGCATGATCCCGCTGATTGGCTGGGGTACGGGCATGACGATGACTCGGACGCCGCTGAAATTGAAGATTTGCTGCAACAGCGCGCGGATGCCCGTGCCGCAAAAGATTTCGCCCGTGCCGATGACATTCGTGATTTGCTGGCATCGCGCAATATCGTGATCGAAGACACGCCTCAGGGCGCAAAATGGCGCCGCACCTAGGATCAGAACAATCTTTACCGCGCCAACAATAATTTATAATAGACAAAAATAGACGGAGTAGGCGTTGTATTATTGACACATCCTTCGCGTTGACCCGTTGGTACGGCCATGGAAACGGGAGCGGTAAAAGGATTGGCACCCGGCGAAAAAAGATGATCCAGATCCATTGGCGTGTCAGGCGGCGCACCGCCAATGCTCAGCAGGCGATTAATCTGCAGGCAAACAGCCTCGCTCACATTCGGGATCGCCAGCACCAGATCGGCACAATCTGCTGTCACGCATGTGGTTCCGGCTCCCGGAACCTGATTACCGGCCAGGAATAAATAATCCTGACCAATGATATTCACAGCCTCCCGCGGGGGTGGCTGGTAAATGGCAGCGCCGCCCGCCGGGTTAAAAATTTCCGCTTCCGGTTGATCGTCAAACCCGGCATCTTCGGGGCGGGCAAAGCTGAGCTGGTTGACCGGAACGCCGCGCAGGCGCAGTTGTGCGACCGTGTTTGATATGATCTCACCATATTCGAGAATTTCGGTTGCCAGCAACCGTTGACGCTCCGCGCCCACCGTTCCGCCCGATCCACGCCCGCTTTGCGACACGGCGAAAGACAATGCCGCCAGCAAGCCAACCGCGATCAGGATGTAAATCATAATGCTGCCGTATTCATTTTGTGTGGCGGATCTGTTTTGCTTGCCGCGTTTGTTTTTTTTGTATGTCATTGCTTTCATCATATCTTACTGACGGTAAAAATTTATAAAAAACCACGAAAAGCGTCTTCATGGGCTTTGGGGATATGGACGGAAATACGCTCCAGACCGTGCGCGGCCAACGTCAGGAAAACCGCACGCCCCGACCCGATTTCAATATTATCCATCATCCCGATCCCCAGAACCGGGCGTTCCAGCGCTTGTCCCTGACGGATGGCGTCTTCGACCTGTTGCCGTTTGACCCGTTCTTTTTCCGGCAAATCGGCAAGGCTTTTGATTGTCCCGTCAGGGGTCATCCATTCAAAGGAAAAAAGCGAGCTTTGCCAGCTTTTCAAAACGGGCTTTGTCAATAAATCTACCCTGATATAATGATCCGGCCTGCTCAGGGCCGCTTTATTGTCCGTCAGGTTAGGGTCAAAATTCACGGCTTTCATCCATTCTGCGCGTCGCGCCCTTTCGGGTGACAAAACAAAAAGAAATTAGCATCATTTTTCCCGTTTGAATATGCTTTGGCATGTCCCGCGCGTGAAAAATTTGCTCCTTTCTTTTTGTTTTGTCACAGAATTGCATGAAAGCCGTGAATTTTGACCCTAAAATGCTGTGTCATGACGTGGTGACCGGATGGTTGATATTGGCTTGAAAAACAAACGCGCTAATGTCACTTTACCCTATAGAAAAACAACCTGTCGTTAAAAGCAAGGACAAAGACATGACTGGCGATTCCCCTGACATTATCAGCGTCGAAGAAAATGTCGATCAAGTGTGCTGTGACGGCGGAGACGGCGCGCTGGGGCATCCGGTCGTCTGGTATCGCTTCGACCGGCAAGACAGGGTGGAATGCCTTTATTGTGATCGGGTATTCGTCAGGAAAACCGCCGGCAGCCGTAAAAAGCGCGGCGCGGCCTGATCTTTGGTTTTGCGCTTTTTTGTTGCGCTTGCTTGGCGTGTTTTCGCGGCACGTTTTTGTGAGTCACCGGCTTGATTCGCTGAAAATTTTTACTATATAGTTTTCTGTATGCGGTGCTGCATGTGCGGGCTGCATGTTTGTTTTAACTTGCTCATTCAGGAGGAGTTGCCATGAATACCACAAGACTATCTTTATTCGACCATCCGTTTTTCCTTGGGTTTGACCGGTTCGAGCGCGAATTTGACCGGCTGAAGAAAAGCACGGACGGGTATCCCCCTTATAATGTTGAACAGATCGGCGAGAACGGCCTGCGGATTACGCTGGCGCTGGCCGGATTTTCCATGGATGATCTCGATGTCGAAATGGAGAATAACCAGCTAACGATTCGCGGCCGGCAACAAGACGATAATGATCGCGTTTACCTGCATCGCGGTATCGCCGCAAGGCAGTTCCAGCGCAGTTTTGTGCTGGCGGACGGGATCGAGATCAAAGGCGCGTTTTTGGATAATGGCTTGCTGCATATCGATATGGAGCGTATCGCCCCTCAATCCCGCGCCCGCAAGATAGAGATCAGCCAGACCCCCGAAAAACCGGGAAACGGCAAAAATCATCCCAAAGCTATCGGCGTCACGCGCAGCGACACGGACCATACGGCGGATGAAACCGCCGCGGCAAAAGCTACGAAAACCACGAAATAAGGGAGAGACGCCATGAAACCTGACTCGATCAGCGCTTATTTCCAGAGCCTGTCACCACAGGATTTTGCCCTGTGGGGGGTGAAGCAACTGGCTTATATCAAGCCGGTTGCGCAGGGGGAAGATATAGAAAACATCCATTATGCCCTGCACGGCGCGGATGGACGCTTGTTGACGGTTGAAGATGATATCAGCCATATATTGCAAACCGCCCATACGCATTCACTGCGTCCGTTGCGTCTGCAATAATCCTGTTGCGGTTATAAAACCGACCCCGCCGGATTCGATCGCCAGCGATGCGTCCGGCGGCATCAGGCTGCCGCTTTATGCGACAGATCGTCTTGCTGCTGTAACAGCACCCGCAACCCGTCTTCGGTTTCCACAGAACGCAGGTTGCGCACGATATTTTCATCCCGCATCATGCGGGAAAGACGCGATAATTTCTGCAAATGTAAAACGCCATCTGCCCGCGGTGACAATAAAAGACAGACCAGATCAACCGGATGCCGGTCAAGCGCTTCAAAATCGATCAGGCGTGACAGGCGCGCAAAGGCAAGATAGGGTTTTTCAATCCTGTTCATTTGCAGGTGCGCGATTGCCACACCGCCGCCTACACCGGCTGTTCCTTTGCGCTGGGCGGCGTTCAAAAGTGCCAGCAAGCTGTCTTTCTTCAACCCGCAATCGGATGCGACAATATCCGACAGCGCCTGATAAACTTGCTTCGGCGCGACTGCTTTAAGATCAAAAATAATCCTGTTAAAAGACAATCTGCCTGTTTCATGCATGACCATATCCCTGTTTTATTTCTTATTTTGGTTCTATAGCCGTTGAAATTAGTGTTTGGACGTTTTCACTCGTCGCTCATGTACTGTTTGTGTACATTTCGTTCCTTCTCCATAGCCAACCGCTAATTTGAACGACTATATTGTACCTGTCTAAGTGGTTT
>SKGD01000121.1 GCA_007117665.1 Alphaproteobacteria bacterium | reverse complement strand
ATCCATTCTGCGCGCGACGCGCCCTTTCGGGTGACAAAACAAAAAGAAATTAGCATCATTTTTCCCGCTTGAATATGCTTTGGCATGTCCCGCGCGTGAAAAATTTGCTCCTTCCTTTTTGTTTTGTCACAGAATTGCATGAAAACTGTGAGTTTTGACCCTAGATCAACGCCAGCGCAAAAACGCCTTATCCTGCGCTGTCGGACTCTTCATCCTGCGCCTCATCTTTGTCCCGGTCATCGGCCAGCATATCGCGGATCCCGGCAAAGTCGCGGAATAGACGGCGCTGTTCGCGGGCGCTCATGCCGTCAAGCCGGGCATTATGGCGCAAAAACTCATACATCATATATTGCAGTCGCGCGATACGGTCATGATGGCGCTCATATTGATCCAGCAAATCCAGTGCCGCACGGCAGCTATCATGCCGCCGTCTGGCCAGAGGAAGCGCGTCTTCTTCCTTATCGGCGATGCGTTCGGCATGCGCGGAAATCGAACGCACATGCCGCCGAAAAGCGCTTTCATACCGGCCATCCAGAGCCATATCCAGATCACGCCGCGTGGCCTGATAGGCCTTATCATCTCCTTCACAGGACTCCGTATCGCGCACGCCGGACAGCGCATGCATCAGCACAGCACGCGATTGTGCCAGTTCTGCATCCGTATTGCTGCGAATTCTCTCATGGCTGTCCTGACGCGGCGTGAAATCATCCGGATAAGCCGCGCTGCAAGCTTCGTATCCGGCATCGATCAAAGCTTTATAAGACGCCATCTCATAAATAATCTGAAAATAGCCCCGCACAGTATCCTGCATGACGGCACCGCAATCCTGCGGATTTTCCGCCCGTGCCGCATTCCCCGACGGACAGCAAAGAAAAAACAATATTATTCCGGCAAACAGCGCTATTTTCATAGGCTTTCACATCCCGTCTATTGCCATAACCAAAAAACGAGCGCACTATATCACGCCATATCAAAAAATAAAGATAATCCGCATAACGGCGAAAAAACGGCCTGCCTCTACACCCATGATGGTTTGCGTTTATTCAGAAATGCATCCAGCCCTTCGCGGGCTTCATCGCCGCTGCGGATGGTGGCGATAAGCTCTGCGGTTTCGCGGCGCAAGGCATCGTCAAGCGGCCGTTCCGCGACATCAAGCGCCAGCTTTTTAGCCGCCGCCATCGCTTGTGGCCCGTTCAGGCGTGCCTCCCGAACAATTTTCTGTACCAGATATTCGCCATCTTCAGGCCGTTCGGCATAATCATGAACCAGCCCGATCCGGTAAGCGCGCAATCCGTCAATCCGCTCGCCGGTCTGGAAATAGCGCCGGGATTGCCGCACCCCGATCGCCCGCACCACATAAGGCGATATTGTCGCCGGGACAAGGCCAAGACGAACCTCGGACAAGCCAAAAGAAGCGGTTTCATCGGCAACGACAATATCGGCGCAACAGGCCAGCCCCATCCCCCCGCCAAGAGCCGCGCCGTAAACATAGGCGATCGTCAGCTTTGGAAGGCTGTAGAATTTATAAAGCATGGCGGATAAGGCCTGAGCATCGGCATGATTTTGTGCAGGCGAAAACCCGGCGGCGCGCTTCATCCAGTCCAGATCAGCCCCGGCGCAAAAACTTTTTCCCGCCCCGCGCACAATCACGGCGACAAGATCGTCCCGCCCGGCCAGATCATCCCATAGATCCGACAGCTCGGCGATCATGTGCTCATCGAACGCATTGTGGCGTTCGGGACGGTTAAGCGTTACAAAAGCGACTTTGTCCTCGATCCCGACGATCACTGTCTGGTATTGATCCGTCACGATTATGCCCTTTCCCTGGCGGCTGGTTTACATCCGGAATACGCCGTAACGCGTTTCTTCGATCGGGGCGTTCAGGGCGGCCGACAACCCCAACCCCAAAACGCGGCGCGTGTCAGCCGGGTCGATCACCCCGTCATCCCACAGCCGCGCCGACGCATAATAAGGATGGCCTTCGCGTTCATATTTTTCGCGGATGGGCGCTTTGATCTTATCTTCGTCTTTGGCTGATATTTTTTTGCCATCGCGGGCGGCTTTCATCGCTGCGACCGTTGCCATGACAGTGGCGGCCTGCTCGCCGCCCATCACCGAAATACGCGCATTCGGCCACATCCACATAAAGCGCGGGTTAAACGCCCGTCCGCACATGCCGTAATTGCCCGCGCCGAACGACCCGCCGGTAATGACGGTAAATTTCGGCACTTTGGCGCAGGATACAGCCGTCACCATCTTGGCGCCGTCTTTGGCGATGCCGCCCTGCTCGAATTTTTTACCAACCATAAAGCCGGTGATATTTTGCAAAAACACCAGCGGGATACCGCGCTGGCTGCAAAGTCCGATAAAATGCGCGCCTTTGAGCGCGCTTTCGCTGAATAACACGCCGTTATTGGCGACAATCCCGACCGGCATGCCGTGAATATGGGCAAATCCCGTCACTAATGTTGTGCCGTAACGTTTTTTAAATTCGTCAAATTCGCTGCCATCAACGATATGAGCGATGATATCGCGCGCCTCCATCGGGGTTTTCAGATCGGCAGGAATATGGCCGTATATATCGCGGGGATGATACACAGGATCCTGCGGCGGACGGATCGCCAAAGCGCCCTGTTTACGGCGATTAAGATGCGAAACAATGCGCCGGGCGCTGTGCAGCGCATGCTCGTCATTCTCCGCCAGATGATCCGCCACGCCGGATATGCGCGTATGCACATCGCCGCCGCCCAGATCTTCGGCGCTGACATCCTCACCTGTTGCGGCCTTGACCAAAGGCGGCCCGGCCAGAAAGATTGTGCCTTGATCCTTTACAATCACGCTTTCATCCGACATGGCAGGCACATAAGCGCCGCCGGCGGTACAGCTTCCCATGACCACCGCAATCTGGGGGATGCCCGCCGCAGACATGGTGGCCTGATTGTAAAAAATGCGTCCGAAATGCTCTTTATCGGGGAAAACCTCGTCCTGATTGGGCAAATTCGCCCCACCCGAATCCACAAGATAAATACAGGGCAGGTTATTTTGCGCGGCGATTTCCTGCGCCCGCAGGTGTTTTTTCACCGTCAGCGGATAATAAGTCCCGCCCTTGACAGTGGCATCATTACAGATAATCACGCATTCCTGCCCCGCAACCCGGCCGATACCGGTAATAATACCCGCAGCCGGAACATCGTCTTCATAAACATCGTGGGCAGCCAAAGGAGATAACTCCAGAAAAGGCGAACCGGGATCAAGCAGGTGATCGATCCGCTCGCGCGGTAATAATTTTCCGCGCGCGACATGCCGCTCCCGCGCTTTTTCACCGCCACCCTGTGCAATGGCCTCCAGCTTTGTCCGCAAATCAGCCACCAGAGCGTCCATGGCCTGCTTGTTTTTGGCGAACTGGTCATGATCGGGGCTGGTGGTGACGGAAAGTCTGGTCATCTGTGATCTCTTCTGTGATCTCTAGGGCATTTGCGGTTTGAAGGATGGCGCTTTTTGCCGCCAGCCCTGATACGGGTTTTGAGATAAAGCACGATTGTAAAAACGATCATCATGCGTTACTTCAGCGCCCGCCCATGGCGGCATGGCAAATGAGTCTCGCCCGTCTTTCAACTCAATCTCCGCCAACCATAATCCCTGATTCTGACCCATAAAACAATCCACCGTCCAGCGATGGCCTCCATGGTCTATGTAGCCGCGCATTTTTTCAATGATGTGCTGCTGGCACAGATCAAGCATCTGTGCGGCTTCGGGCTGCGGGATTTCATAAAAATATTCCGGTCTGGTCATATTATCGCGTTTTCCTTTGACAATAATAAGCCCTTCATAGCTCCGCACCCTGACAACAACGGTGCGCCCCGGATCTGTGCTCAGATACCCCTGGCGGCAATGTTCGCTTTTGAAAGGCGGCAGGCGTGCCAGATTGACCAAAAATTTTCGTTCTATTTTTTCTCCCATGCCGGACACAATAAGCGAGTTTTTTTTAACGCGCAACAATGCTGCACTGCTCATTGTCGCGCCGTTAACGCTCTGCTAAAAAGAAGCCGGTCTTTGCAAGGAGCATATAAAATGGATCATCATAACAAACACATCACTGACAATATCCTGGAAGCGATCGGCAACACGCCTTTGCTAAAGATAGAAGACGGTATTTACGCCAAGGCTGAATTCCTAAACCCGTCCGGCTCAATCAAGGCGCGTATGGCCAATTATATGATCGAACGCGCCGAATCCGAAGGGCTGCTGAAGCCCGGCGATACGATCGTCGAGGCCACCAGCGGCAATACCGGCAACGCGATGAGCATGATCGCCGCCGTCAAAGGCTATAAAATGATTGTGATGATCCCCGAAGGATACAGCAACGAACGCGTGCAAATATCGCGCGGGTTTGGCGCAGAAATACGCTTTGTCGGGCATTTTCAGGTCGGCGAGGCGCGGCAGGCCGCGATCGCATTGGGGCAGCAGGACGGTTATTACTGCCCCGCCCAATTCGATAATGAATGGAATGTCGAAGAAAACCGCGAATGGCTGGGGCGCGAAGTAATCGCCCAGATACCGGAAGGCATGACGTTTGACGCCATTGTTCAGGGCGTCGGAACAGGCGGCACGCTGATCGGCCTGTCGCAGGCACTTAAAAAATGGCACAACCCCGCCCTAAAAGTCTTTGCAATGGAACCAAGCGAATCCCGCACGATTGAATGCTGTATCGTGGCAGATCACAAAATCGAAGGCATATCTGACGGCTTTATCCCGACCATTTACCGGCGCCATAAAAACGAGGTCGATGACGTCATCAGCATCGACAGCAATGACGCTATTGCCGCCGCCAAAGACATGGCGCGCGAAAAGGGGCTTTTTGTCGGCCCCAGCAGCGGTGCAAACTTGCTGGCGGCTCGCAAAATCAAGGCAGATTATCCCCGGATCGGCAATGTCCTGACATTGCTGTGCGATAAGGGAGAGAAATATCTTTCCCTTATGTATGGTAGCTGAGCATTCCAAAATATACTTTACGAAACAAAGAGAAACTGCTAATAACCATAAGCACAGCAGCAAGATCATAAAATCATCGATAGGCTTGCGACTGTAATGACAACCGGAACATGGCTGCTACATAGCACCAAGAAGTCCCGGACATACTTCAGGGAGGATAAATGAAAAGGGATATGTCCATCGCCAACGGCGAAACCTTACGAAGCAGCTATCCACCCAGCGTTGCGTGGGATATGGATATCGAGCAGATCAGCCTGACCGATATGTTCAGCCGCGCGGTAAAAAAATACGCGAATCACCCCTGCATCGACTTTTACGGCAGGGAACTGTCCTTCCGCGACATGGAGCAGCTTGTTGATCGCGCCGCCGCCGGATTTCAGTCTATGGGTGTTACCAAAGGCACACGCGTTGGTCTTTATATGCCAAACACGCCGTGGCATCCGGTTTTATTTTTTGGGGCGCTGAAAGCCGGTGCCATTATCGTCAATTTTAACCCTATGGCAAAACTGCCGCAACTCCAAAAACAGATTCAGGATAGCGGAACGGAAATCCTGATAAGCGCCGATATGCCGGAATGCCAGCGCAATGGTGTAAAGCTCCTGAAACAGGGGGAGTTGAAAAAATTTGTTCTGTTTCACCTGCACGATACGATGCCAGCTGACAAATCAGCGCTTTCAACCCGTCATAAAATAGGTCTCCCCGTTTACAAGGTTCTGAGCAAGCTTATGTGCCTTTTCAACATTTCCGTTTACGGGCGTATACAGACAATTGACAAGCTTATGAACAAGGCGGGACATTTTACGCCCGTGCCGGTTGCGCCTGAAGACACGGCTGTTCTGCAATATACCGGCGGCACGACCGGCCTTCCTAAGGCGGCAGAGCTGACACACGCCAACCTGACCGCCAATGTACAACAGATCGAGGCTTTTTTCGGTCACAAAGACGGCCGCAACGCCGACGACCTGACGCTTCATCACGGCAAGACCTCGCTGTTCGGGCCTTTGCCGAACTTTCATATTTTCGGCATGACCACTACCATGTTGCTTCCTATTCACATGGGCATGAAGACCGTTATGGCTCTGGATCCCAAGGATATTGAAGGAAATCTGAAAAATATCGAGCGATCGAAGGCCGACTTTGCCGCCGCCGTTCCGCTGCAGGTTCAAAAAGCTCTCTCAAACAAAGCCATCAACCGTTATGATCACTCAAGCCTGAGAGGCATCGTTACAGGTGGCGCAGCGACTCCGCCCAGCCTGCACGAAACAGTTAGCAAGCACTGCACGTCCAGAGTCTTCGAAGGATACGGATTGTCTGAAACATCTCCCGTTTTGACAGCTAACCCGCCAGAAAATGTGAAAGTCGGTTATGCTGGGCTGCCCTTACCCGGCGTTGAAATACGGATATGTCATATCGACAACCCGGAAGCCGTCTTGCCGCGCGGTGAAACCGGGGAAATCCAGACTCGCGGCCCAAACCTGATGAAAGGCTACTGGCAACGCCCCGAAGAAAACAAAAACGTTTTCACGAAAGACGGATGGTTCAAAACGGGCGATGTAGGTCATCTCACGGACGAAGGATTCCTTAAAATAACCGACCGCCTGAAAAGAATGATCAATGTCGGCGGAACCGGTAAAAAAGTCTGGGCAAACATCATAGAAAACGAAATTCTGAGACATGAAAACATAGCAGAATGCGTTGTTGTAACCGTCCATAAGGGAACCCCAAAAGAAGCTGCGAAAGCCTTTATTCGGGTTAAAGACGGTAAAGAAGCCGATGACGCGAGCGTCAGAAAGCATCTCCGGGCATATCTTTCGGATCTGGAAATTCCACGCTACATCGAATTTGTTAACACCCCGCTACCGGTAACAGCCATAAGCAAGCCAGACTGGAAAAAACTGGAAGATATGGAAGCCGCCAAAGAAAAACAAATTAACAAACAAACACTGCAACCCAAATAACGAAGAATGTGAAAACAGGAGATCAAAACCATGCATAATCAGGCTGTCATCGTGGACTATGTACGCACTGCCTTTGCAAAAGCGTCACCACCCGGATCCGGCAAAGCGCCCGGACGATTCGCCGATCTTGACCCTGTTGACATGCAAGTACCGCTGATCAATGCCATGCTGCGCCGTACCGGGCTTGACCCCGCCCATATCAATAAAGTCCTGACCGGCGCGGTACATCAGGAAGGAACGCACGGGCTGAACATAGCGCGCCTGAATGTGTTGCATGAAGAATGCAAATTACCCAAAGAAGTCGGCGGCACGACAATCGACCGTTTTTGCGGGTCGTCAATGGAAGCCATCGCTCTTGCTGACGCGCTGATTGGCCGCAACCCGGAACATTTTTACATCTGCACCGGCGTCCAGAGCATGAGTCAGGTGCCGATGGGTGGCTTGAATCCGCATCTGTGCCCGCAGGTTCACAGTGGCAACGCCGCCGGCTTCATGGATATGCCGGCAACGGCTGAAAACCTTGCGCAAAAATACGGCATAGAGCGCACAGAACAGGATAATTTCGCCCTGCGCTCGCATAGCCTCGCTGCACAAGGACAAGATAACGGCCATTTCAAAAACGAGATTATTCCCGTCAAAGGGCTTGATTATGATGATGGCGTGCGCCGTGATACGACCGCTGAGAGCATCGCAAGGCTGAACCCGATCAAGGCGGCGGAAAGCGGTGGCACAGTCACGGCAGCGAACGCGTCGCAAATGACTGATGGTGCTTCCGCCGTGCTGGTCACCTCAGCATTAATGGCTGTACGCCACAAATTGCCTGTCCTTGCCCGGATCGTTGCTTTCGGCGAATCGGGATGCGCGCCGGAGATCATGGGAATCGGGCCGGTTGACGCCATCAAGGACGCTTTTAACAAATCAGGCCTGAGTATGCAGGATATGGATTTTGTAGAATTGAACGAAGCCTTCGCTGCACAATCCATCGCTGTCCTGCGTGAATTGAAAAATCAGGGGATGCAGATTCCGAACGAAAAAGTAAATGTCGATGGCGGCGCGATTGCCATGGGACATCCGCTCGGCGCATCCGGCGCACGTCTTGTCGGGCACGTTGCGGAAACGCTACGCCGTGAAAATGGCCGTTACGGGCTGGCCACCATGTGTATCGGCGGCGGCCAGGGCGTGGCGATGATCGTCGAAAACCCGCATTACAAACCTGCTCCCTGACACAAAAACGCGCGATACAGATATTTTTGAAAAGGAATGAATGATGTCCTATGAAAACATAAAGAAAATTGCCGTCATCGGCGCAGGCGCCATGGGGTCAGGCATTGCCGCACAGGCCGCCAATGCCGGATATGATGTGGTTTTGCTTGATAACCGCCCGACCGGCGCACAAGATGCGATTGACCGGATGAAAAAGGCAAAGCCGACCGATGCCTTCAATGCCGGATTTATGCATCCTTCCAACGCCCGGCGCGTTACACCCGGCAATACGGACGAGCATATGGGGCTCATCGCCGATGCGGACATCATTATCGAGGCGGTTTTTGAAAGGCTGGACGTCAAACAAAATGTCTTCCGCGCCATCTATGACCATGCGAAAAAAGACGCGATTATCAGCTCAAACACCTCAACGATTCAGCTTGAAAAACTGACCGACTCCATGCCGGACGACTTCAAGGCGCGTTTTGTGAATACGCATTTCTTCAACCCGGTGCGCTTTATGCATTTGCTGGAGGTCATCACCGGCGATAAGACCACGCCGGAAACGCTCCGGACGATCACCGATTTCGGCGACCGGGCCTTGGGTAAAAAAGTGATAAAATGCAAGGACTCCCCCGGCTTTATCGCGAACCGAATCGGCATTTACGCCATGGAAGTCGCCGCCCGCGAGGCCGTTTCGCAAAATATGGTTCTGCCTGATATTGATGCGCTGATGGGGCCGGCTTTCGGCTTTACGAATCTGGGGCTGTTCAAGCTTGCTGACGAAGTCGGCATCGATATTATCAACAGCGTGCGGACAAACCTGATGAATGCGCTGCCCGCCGACGATGAGTTCGCGCAAATTTACAACGGGCCTGAAATGCTCGACCAAATGATCGCGGACGGTTATACGGGACGACATAAGGGCAAGGGCGGTTATTACCGGATCAAGACCGATGAGAACGGCGACCCGGTCATTAACGATAAGGGTAAAAAGGTTTTCGAGGCCAAAAACCTGACCAGCGACACTTACGAAACGGTTGATAAAACACCGTTCCATAAATTCAACATCAAGAAGCATGGCGGTTTTCAGGCCTTTTTTGAGTCCGAAAAGCCCGGCGCGCGCTTCGCATGGACGGTTTTGCGCGATACGATTTTATACGCCATGAACCATGCCGAAGAATTTGCCTATGACACACAGTCTGTCGATGATGCGATGAAAGCCGGATTCGGATGGAAATGGGGGCCGTTTGAACTGGTTGATCAGTTCGGCGTGGCGTGGTTCACGCAAAAAATGAAGCAGGATGGTTTGTCCGTACCGGCGATTCTTGAAAAAGCCGATGGCAATCCTTTCTATCGCACCGAAGGCGGACGCCTTGAAGTCATGGATTTCAGCGGCGCGTATGTTCCGGTCAGACGGGAAGAGGGCGTGATCCGGCTCGAAGACATCAAAGCCAACAGCACGCCGCTTGTTACCCACAATTCCGCCAGCCTTTGGGATATTGGCGACGGGGTTGTTTGCCTTGAGTTTCATTCCGAGCAAAACAGCATTGATCCGTCTATCTTGTGGGTGATCAATGAGAGCGTCAAAAAAGTAAAAGAAAGCAACGGCCAGTATCAGGCCATGGTCATTTATAATGACGGAGAGCGCTTTTCGCTCGGTGCGGCATTGCCGCTGGTGCAGGTTTTCATGAATGCCAGCCAGCATCCCTTCCTGAAAGCTGTCGGTCTGGGGCGCTATATCGAAAACAAAACCTATGATTTTGTCCAGCATCTGGTCTATCAGGGACAATCCGTTTACAGCGCACTGAAATATGCGCCCTTCCCGGTTATCGGGGCGCCAAAAGGCACGCCGAAAAACATGGCGATGGGCGGCGGGTGTGAAGTTTTATTGCATTGTGATGCCCTTCAGGCCGGCCCCGAACAGATTATGGTTCTGCCCGAAGCCGGTCTGGGCTTGCTTCCGGCATGGGGCGGCTCGACAACCCTGCTGGACCGCGCCTTCAAAAAAGCCGGTCAACCGGGCGGGCCGATGCCTGCTATTATTGATGCCGCCATGGCCATTACCCAGCCTATGACCGCCGCATCGACATCATCACAGGACGCAAAACGCAAAATGTGGTTGCGACCGGATGACGGCATTTCGATGAATCCCGACCGTGTTCTGGCCGATGCCAAAGCACGGGCGCTGGCGATGGCGCCGGATTACGCGCCGCCATCCCGGCCGACTTTCTTCCTGCCAGGCGCATCGGGCAAAGCAGCCATCCGTATGAATGTCGACAGCCTGTATCTGAAGGCGGACGACCCCTCCAAAGGCGTCAACCATATTGATGTGGCTGTGGTCGATCATATTGCCTCTGTCTTAACGGGCGGTGAAACGCTGAACAAGGATGATATCTCGGTGCATACCGTCGCCCATCATGACCGTCTGCGACAGATCATGGATGAACGCGGCGAAAACCGCATCGGTGTCAATCCGGTCATCGAGCTAACCGAAGACAGGATTTTACAGCTTGAGCGCGATCACTTCCTTGACCGGTTCCGCAATAAAACCACATGGAAACGAATCGCTTACACGCTCAAAAACAATGTTCCGCTGCGCGAAGACCGCCTCGACCCGGCACCAACCCCCGCATCCATACGCGAGAAGATCCGTCACGACGACCTGCCGCGTAAAAGCGTGACCGGTGCGCCGCTGACCGGGGATGATGAAAAAATCCTCCGGGCCATGGCGGATATGACCACAGAGTTTTACGCCCAGAAACGGCAAAGAAGCCTCGGTGGAAAAGTGTCACAGGGACTAAATACGCTGGGCGCGGTCAAAAAGGTTTTCGGCCTGAGCTAACGCCGGAGAGTCCCCGGAGAAACATTGCCGGCATTAGCTGTGCGTAAAAATAAACGCCCTCTTGTTTTTGGCATATCAGCCAGCAACAATCGGTTCATTCTGATAATGCTTATTGTTGGCGGGCTTTTACGCATGCGGCACATCTCTGTTTCCTGTTGTCTTGCTTTGTTGGTTTTGCTTGGCCTATCCGGGTGTGCGGCGAAAGACCAGCCACCGCAGGAAATCCTGACGCCGATGCCGGTGGCGGCGGCTTTTAGCGACCCCGGAAACGGCGTGCTTATGGACTCGGTGACAGCCTATCTGGCAATTACCGGAGCGCCGCTTAACTCGCGTTATGAATTTACACGGGTGGATCTGAACGGCGATGGCCGCCGCGAAGGGCTGGTCATGATGAAAAGCCCGCACCAACATTGGTGCAACAGTAACGGTTGCCGCATGATTGTCTTTCAGGCACATAATGACGGCTTTACGTTATTGTCGGAAATCTCGCCCGTACGCGGGCCGCTGACCGTCAGCAACCAAACCACGAATGGCTGGCGGGACTTGCTGATGAGCGTTTCCGGCCGCGATTACGTGCAAACCAAGAAAGTCGCGCTGCGGTTTGACGGGCGTACCTATCCGGCACATCCCGCCTTCCAGCCAGCCCTGTTCGCCCGCGCCGATATTTATGAGAATAGCCAGCGCATTTTTCCATGAAACAGCCTCGCGCGGGGGACTTTCCGGCCTGATCCTGTGAATGGATTGCCAATTCCCCCTTGTCTTTACGGACAGGGCGTATATAGTCCGGCTCTGTAACAATAGATCATGTCATAACCAACCGGGAAGGAGCGTTAAACGCCATGCTTATTTCCACCGCTCTGGCATCCGCAGGTGCCGCCGCCGACGCCCCCAGCGCCACAGAAGCATTCATGTTGAACATGTTGCTGATTATGGTTCTGGTTCTGCTGTTTTATGTTTTGCTGATTATGCCGCAACAAAAGCGCTTTAAAAAGCACCGCGAAATGCTGGATTCGATCAAAAAAGGCGACAAAATCATCACATCCGGCGGTTTTATCGGCAAAGTCGACAAAATCGACACCGAAAAGAACGAAGTGATTATTGATCTGGGCAATAATGTCAAGGTCACGGCGCTGCGCTCGTCAATTCAGGCTAAACCGGACGACAAAAAGTAACCGCCATGGTCTCTATCCCCCGCTGGAAAATTTTTCTGATCCTGTCCGTTTGTGTTCTCGGCATTCTTTACAGCATGCCGAATATACTATCTGCCGATCTGCGTGAGAAACTTGCCAGTCTGCCGGGATGGATGCCGAACCAGACAGTCAATCTGGGGCTGGATCTGCAAGGCGGGTCTTACTTGTTGCTGGAGGTCGGCATTGACACCGTCATCCGCGAACGTGCCGAAGATCTGGTGCAAACGGCACGGCCGGAACTGCGCCAAAAACGTATCGGCTACAGCAGCATCGCCCGCATTGACGGCGGCATGCGGCTGCGGCTGCTGAACGCCGAAGATGCCGATGAAGCACGCCGCGTCATTCGCGGTATTGACCGCGACCTGCGGATTGATGTCGGGGCGGACGGCGTAACCATCGAGGCGCGCTACAGCGATGACGCGATCGAAGAAATCCGCGACCAGACCATAAACCAGTCAATCGAGATTGTCCGCCGCCGCGTTGATGAAACCGGCACGCGCGAACCCGCCATCCAGCGCCAGGGCGAAGACCGCATCATCGTCCAGCTTCCCGGCGTTGACGACCCTGAACGGATCAAGGAAATTCTAGGACGTACCGCACAACTGACCTTTCATCTAGTCGATGCCGACCGTAATGTCCGCGCGGGCGGTGGATCACGCACCCTGCCCATGGCCGATCAACCCGGCGAAACCATCGCCGTCCAGCGCCGCGCGATGCTGACCGGTGATATGCTGACCAACGCCCAGCCTGCTTTTAATCAGGCCGGCCAGCCTGTTGTCAGCTTTCGCCTGAACGCCATCGGGGCGCGGCGTTTTTGTGACGTGACGCGCAATAATGTTAACAAGCCTTTTGCGATTGTGTTGGATAACGAGGTCATTAGCGCCCCGAATATCAACGAACCGATTTGCGGCGGTGCCGCCGAGATTTCAGGGCGTTTTTCGGTTCAGGAAACCCATGATCTGTCACTTCTGCTACGCGCAGGTGCCCTGCCCGCACCGCTGGAAATTCTGGAAGAGCGCAGTGTCGGGCCGTCTTTGGGCGCGGATTCAATCGCCGCCGGCAAGCTGGCCAGCGCCGTGGGGCTATTATTAATTATTATCTTTATCTCCACCAGTTACGGGCTTTTCGGGATGTTTGCAGCGATGGCGCTGCTGATGAATATCTGCCTTGTTTTTGCCTTGCTGTCGGGTCTGCAGGCCACGCTGACCCTGCCGGGGATCGCCGGTATTGTCCTGACGATCGGGATCGCGGTTGACGCGAATGTCATTATTTTCGAGCGCATACGCGAAGAGCTGGCGCGCGGGAAATCGCCCATATCCGCCATCGACTCAGGCTATAACAACTCCATGAGCACCATCATCGACGCCAATCTGACCACGCTGATTGCCGCGATCATCCTGTTCTCGTTCGGAACGGGGCCGATCAAAGGCTTTGCGGTGACGCTGGGGATCGGGATTATTACATCGTATTTCTCGGCGATTATGATTACCCGCCTGATGGTTGTGACATGGCTGCGGAACAAAAAACCGTCGACCCTGCCCGTCTAAAAGGATACAGGAGATATAAGATCATGAAAGCCATACGGATTGTTCCTGACGATACGAAAATCAATTTTATCGGTGTGCGCCTGTTTGCCTTTGTCTTTTCGGCGGTGATGATTGCAGCGTCTTTGGGGCTGGTGGCTACCAAAGGGCTTAATTTCGGTATCGACTTCACAGGCGGCACGGCGATTGAGATCCGCGTAACCGAAGATCCCGACCTTGCCGAAATGCGTACCCGCCTGAACGATCTTGGGCTTGGCGGCATTTCAATTCAGGAATTCGGGGATGTTCGCGACCTGATGGTACGCCTCCCCCAGCAGGAAGGCGGCGCCGAAGAACAACAAGAAGCCATCGCCAAAGTCCGGGCTGTTCTGGATGAAAAATTCGGTGATGGCGATATCGATTACCGCCGGGTTGAATTTGTCGGCCCGCAAGTCGGCGAAGAATTAAAACGTGCCGGGCTTCTGGCGGTGATTTTCTCTTTGATGGGGATCATGGCCTATATCTGGTTCCGGTTTGAATGGCAATTCGGGATTGCCGCGCTGATTGCGCTCACGCACGATATTTTGTTCATTATCGGTTATTTCGGCCTGACCCAAACAGAATTCAACCTTGCGACCGTGGCGGCGCTGTTGATGGTGGCTGGCTACTCCATCAATGATACGGTGGTTGTCTTTGACCGGATCCGCGAAAATCTGCGCCGCTACAAAAAAATGCCGCTGGACGAGCTATTCAACATGTCGGTCAACCAGATGCTGGGGCGGACAGTCATGACATCCGTATCGACATTGCTGGCTTTGGGGTCTTTGTGGTTCTTCGGCGGCGAGGTCATTCGCGGTTTTGTCGAAGCCTTGATTGTCGGCATCATCATCGGGACATATTCATCTGTCTTCATCGCCGCGGCAACGCTGCTTTACATGAATTTACGCCGGGATGCGCTGGATAAAAAACCGGCTGACTCCGACAAATCCGGTGCCGAAAGCGCCGCCTGATGGTCGATATAACGCCGTTAATCACCCGTGACCGGCAGGTCATCCAAAGCTATAAGAACGGCGCCTTCCGGATCAGCGGCCAAATATATGAAGGCGCTGTGCTTGTTCTTCCTGCCACGGCGCATTTATGGCACGGGGTCAAAACGCCGCAACATCTCACGATTGATGATTTTTCACCGCTCCTGAACCATGAAGACGGGCTTGATTTAATCCTTCTGGGGGCGGGAAACATGATCACGCCGGTTGCCCCGGCGGTTCAAGACAACTTGCTGCGTAGCGGGATCGCGCTCGACATTATGAATACGGGCGCGGCCTGCCGGACTTATAATCTGTTGATGGCCGAAGGACGGCGCGTGGCCGCCGCGCTTTTCCCGGTATAAATCCGCAAGAACAATTTTCTTTATATGCCGGGGGTTAGATGGATCGTCTTTTCACCCGCACCGGAAAGGCTTTTCAAATCAAGCGTCACAGCATCCGGCGCCACCGCAAGCATCGCATAGCGGCCATAAGGTTTTTGCCGTCGTCCCGGCATGGCCTGGGTCAGCGATTGCAAGGTCACATAATGAATCCCGTTAATCTCGTTCAGCCTGTCCTTATGTTTATGGCCGGACATGCATAGTAAAACCTTGCCTGAATCCTCCATTACCGTCCTTATCGCGCCGGCATTGACGTAATCAAAGCGGCGTCCCGGATTGGAAACAGGCAATTTTTCAATCCCGACCCCGTCCAGAGGAATATGGGCAAAAACCAAAGACGGCTTTTCCGTGCGATTCAAATCGTCTTTCAGCCATTGAATATCCGCATCAGGAATACGCAGCCCCTGCGGCCCCAGCCCCCACACGGCAACATTGCTGTTCAGAAAGACAAGATGGAAACCGCCCGAATCCAGACTGAAAGACTGCTCGGTACTCCCCAATATTTTGCGTGTCTCGCCCGCCGGAATATAATCACGGTCGTGATTACCCATCAGATGATAATGCGGCATGCTGAGCTTGTTAAAATAGCCGGATAAAGACTGCAACCAGCCCAGATCCTGCGCCGGATCTGACGCCGAAACACGGTCGCCAAGATCAACCACAAAGTCCGGTTGTTGCTTTTCGACCGTATCGATAAATTTTTTCATCAATCGGGGCGCTTTGGCTCCCAGTTTATTTCTGGTATTATATCCGTAGTGAATATCAGTGATAATTGCACCGCGTAATATATCCATAGGCTTTTCCCTGTTCAACTGCGCCTATCTATTGCGGATGAGTGTAGCAAGATTCGCTTCTTTTAAAAATCGTATATAATGATTATTGCATATAACCCACATAGAAAAAGGCATCCCCGCAGGAATGCCTTTTGTTTAATCGCCTGAAAGCCTTGTCAGGCGGCGATTTTGAGCGGACCTTTTTCAAACAGCTCTGCCACATAATCCCAGTTCACCAGATGGTCGACCCAGGCTTCAAGATATTTGGGGCGGGCATTACGGTAATCAATATAGTAGCTATGCTCCCACACATCACAGCCCAATAGCGGAGTCTTACCGTTCACCAGCGGATTTTCACCATTCGGTGTGCCGATAATTTCCAGTTTCCCGCTGGCGGAATCCTGTGCCAGCCAGGCCCATCCAGACCCAAACTGGCCAATGCCTTTTTTGATAAAGTCCGCGCGGAACGCATCAAACCCGCCCAGATCTTCGGTGATTTTTTTGTCCAGCGCGCCGGGAAGCGCCTTGCCGCCACCGTCGCGTTTCATCCAGTTCCAGAAATGAATATGGTTGTAATGCTGGCCAAGCTGGTTAAACAATCCGGCTTTGGCGGGATCCTTATAAGCCTTGACCATGGCTTCCTCAAGCGACAGGCCCTCCAGCCCGGTACCGGCGATCAGTTCATTCCCTTTATCGACATAAGCCTGATGATGCTTGTCATGATGATATTCCAGCGTTTCCGCCGACATATAAGGCGCAAGAGAATCGTACGCATAAGGAAGTTCGGGGAGTGTAAAAGCCATGACAGCCTCCTGTATTTTTCAAATAAACCTATCTATCAACCCAACTCTAACCTATGTTTTTTAAGGCTTTTGACAAGCTAGGGTCAGACCTCATTCATTTCGTGAAGTTCTGTTGCCAATGATAAATATAGATACCAGAAAAGCAAGTGAAAGCGTAGCGGTGCCTACGGTAAGCTTGCTTGACGCCGTAGATGCATTTATCATTGGCGACCCGTAAGGGCGCGGTAAATTTTTAGTGTCTATTTTCTCAAAGTTTTCTCGCGCAGAATTTACGAAATGAATGAAGTCTGACCCTAAAAAGATAAAATCATGAAGACCCGTGCAACGCTGTCTTATTGTGGCGATTTAACCCGCCGGCACGATCCCGACCGCTTTTTACTGGCGCTTTTGATGCCGCCTGAAACGCGCGAGGCGCTGTTCGCCCTGTTTGCCTTTAACTACGAAATCGCCAAAACGCGCGAAGTCGTCTCGGACACGACATTGGGTTTGATCCGCCTGCAATGGTGGCGCGATGCGCTGGGCGAAGCCTTTAACGGCGCACCACCGGGCGAAAATGAGATATTACCCGCGCTGGCCGAAGCCATCGAGGAAAGGGCACTGCCAAAGCAGGATTTTGAACAACTTATATATGCCCGCGAGTTTGATCTTGAAGATATGCTTCCTGAAACACTGGGCGGGCTTGAAAAATACGCTGATTTCACAAATACCGGATTAAACCGGCTGGCTTTGCGGATCATCGGGCAATCCGAGCCGGAAGATAATCTAGCCGCCCTATCTGCCGCCTATGGTATGACCGGGCTGTTACGCGCGCTGCCCGGCCATGCGCGGCAACATCGCTGTTACCTGCCTGCTGATCTACTCGCCGCCCGGGACATTGATCCGGCCAGCCTGCAAAGCCCCGCCATGCAAAATCCGGTTTCCCCCGACATATTGCGTCCGGTGATCCGGGATGTCGCGCATCATGCCCGCGCATTACTGACACGCACAAAGCCGCAAAGCCGCTATGGCAGAAAAATGCGTCAAATGACAACGCTCTATTTGCGCCAGATCGAAAAAAACGACTATAACCCCTATAGCGGACGCATGCAGCTTCCCCCGCCTTTTTTCCACATCAGGATTGTCATGGCCTGACGCGCCGCCCTTTCCAATAAAAAGAAACCGGCGGGGGTTTAAAACACGTCAGAGCGCTGTTAGGATTTCGGCAATATATGATTGCTATACTTTTAAATGGGTTTAAGGGGTTATCAAAACAGACATTCAGGTTAGGATAGATTATGGCTATACCACCGATTATCGGCAATTCGCCGCTTATGAAACTGTTCCGAACCGATCCGGTCAAGCCGTCCGGTGACGCGCGCAAGACTGAAAACACGGCACAGGACAACACACAGGACATTGTCCAAATTTCCGAAGCCGCACAGAAAAAGCTCGCTTCTGTCGGCAACAAGCCGATCGAAAGCCGCAACGAAGCGCAGAACGTTGCCCGCGATACGGCGGATATACTGCGTGACGATGACACGCTGACGCTCGGTCGCCGCGCGGAATAATCAAGCCAACCAGCTTTATTGATAAATGCCGCTCAAGCCACCTTGCGCGGCGCGGGGACAGGATGCGCATCCAGCCACCCGTCAATATCCTGCAAGGCGCGGCGGCTCATGGCCGGTTTGCGGTCTTTCTTTTTCATCTTCCCGGCAAGCGGGGGAAACAAGCCGAAATTGACATTCATAGGCTGGAATGTATCAGCATGCGCCCCGCCAGTAATATGCGCCAGCAACGCCCCCATGGCGGTGGTCGGCGGCGGCGGCGCAATCACCACGCCCAGCCTTTCAGCCGCGGCAAAACGACCGGCCAGAATACCGACCGACGCGCTTTCCACATATCCTTCACAGCCCGTTATCTGGCCGGCAAAACGCAGGCGGGGCATCGCCTTGAGCCGCAACATGCCATCCAGTAATTTCGGCGAATTGATAAAGCTGTTGCGGTGAAGCCCGCCCAGACGCGCAAAGACAGCGTCTTCAAGACCGGGGATCATCCGGAAAATATCGGTTTGCGCACCATATTTCGTTTTGGTCTGAAACCCGACCATATTATACAATGTTCCCAATGCGTTATCCTGTCGCAACTGAACCACCGCATAAGGCTGTTTTCCGGTGCACGGGTCGGTTAACCCCACTGGCTTCATCGGTCCGAAACGAAGCGTATCTATTCCGCGCGATGCCATGACCTCGATCGGCATACAGCCTTCAAAATAAGGCGTGTCTTTTTCCCAGTCCCTGAAGACGGTTTTTTCCGATTCCAGTAACGCCGCGATAAATGCTTCATACTGCGCCTGATCCAGCGGACAGTTAATATAGTCCTTGCCCGTGCCGTGCGGCCCTTGCTTGTCATAGCGTGACTGATACCACGCGATATCCATGTTGATGCTGTCTTTATGAATGATCGGCGCGATCGCATCGAAAAAAGCCAGCGCATCTTCACCGCTCAGATCACGAATCGCATGCGCCAGAGACGGCGATGTCAAAGGGCCGGTGGCAATAATGACATGATCCCATTCCGCCGGCGGCAAACCGGCAATCTCGCCACGTTCTATGGTCACCAGCGGGTGATCGTTCAGTGCCGCCGTCACCCCGTCTGAAAAAATATCGCGATCAACCGCCAGCGCGCCGCCTGCGGGAACAGCCGCCCGATCGCCCTGCGCCATCACCAAAGACCCGCAACGGCGCATTTCTTCGTGTAACAAGCCCACAGCATTATTTTCAGCATCATCCGACCGGAACGAATTGGAACAGACAAGTTCCGCCAGCCCTTCGGTTTTATGGGCGGCTGTTTTGACCTGTGGCCGCATTTCATGCAGCACCACCGGCACGCCCATCTGCGCGGCCTGCCATGCGGCTTCGCTTCCGGCGAGACCGCCGCCGATAATATGGATCGGTTTCATATCATTACTCATCGAGGTTTTCCTATCAAATATGGGGTGGCTCTGCCAAGATTTATATTATGCGTTTTGATGGTTGAGACAATCCTGTCCCATAAAACCTGCCTTTCCGGCTCATGCAGGGCGAGCTTGTTATTGATCTCGGCCAGAGCGGGAACAACATGGCCGGACATTGCGCGATCATGACCGATATAAGGCAAAACTCCCATAAAAACCGCCAGCCCCGCGCCAATATGCCGCGTTGCGACCGCCGGAAGGTCGCTGTCGGCATAATGGGCGATAACATTGATCGCATCATCCGCTGCCGCCGCGTTGAATGATTTTAAAACCGGCCCGTTACCATAGGCAATTCCGACCACGACCGCTTGACCGTCCGCCCCCGCAAAGGATACCGGCACAATTGTGCAATCCGAATACCATGAGTGATCACCTTTGAGGGCAGCATGACCGACCGGCCCGGCCGCCAGCCCGTTAAAAAAATCCAACCCCGGACGGCTTGTCTTGGGATGCGCCAGCCACGGCGGGTCATAGCGTATCTCGCGGCAGGCATAATAAGCCCCGGCACAAACCCCGACAAAAACTCCGCCGCCTGTGACATAATCACGTATTACCTGATTACCGCGCGCACCCAGAAGCGTACTATAAGGGCTGTCATCCCCGACAATGCCGGGCAGGACGAGCGCCTGAACCTGATCATTTAACGTTCCTGCTTGCAATAGCTCTTCCGCGCTGACGGGTGTGACCTGCACGCCCCGAAAGGAGTCCGACAAACGCCCGGAAATCTGCGCCAAAGATGTATTTTCCCCGCGCAATAAAAGGATCTTTTTTTGCGTCATGTCCCTGCTCCCACGCATGTTTTTATTGTTTATACGAACGATCAAGAACAAGCGCCAGTAAATCCTGTGTTTGCGGCGCGGCGCGCTTCATCCGGCGGGCAACACTCTCTTCCCATGCAAATGAGTTATTGCAGTGTTTGTACAAACTGTCACAAAACGAATCCGCGTCATATTCAATATGAGGAGACGACAAAATCGCCATCCCCTTGCCAACCGCACAGGATATAATCGCGGCAGGACGCCCCGGCAAATCGTCATAACGCGCCAGAACGTCACATGTGTCATCATCTGTAAACAAACCGCCGCCATCATATAAAACCGTGTGGCAATCTTCCCCGAAACGAATCCTGACCGCGTTTTTCCATGATTTCTCGACATCGCCATCTTCGATAAATGCGGCCACCGGGCCGGTTACGGTTCCCGGAAAAAACGCCAGAGAGCGCCTGCCGCTGATCCGGTGCGGCGTGTCTTGCGCCCACATAATATCGCGGGCGGCATAATAAGCCCCGGCGCAAATCCCCAGATACGCGCCGCCTTGTTCGACAAAAGAGCGGATCAGATCATTCCCCGCCCCGTTCAGTTTTTCGCAATAATAAAGATCTGCGCCGCCCGGCATCACCAAAAGGCGCGCCTCATCCAACGCGCCGGATAAAATATCCCGCGCATCGCACAAAGCCACATTTGCGCCGCCATAATGGCGACACAGGCGGCGAAACAAAACGCCGTTACCGTGAATATAGTCATGATAGACCAGAACAGGCGGCATGAGGTCTGACCCTAACCCTATTCGTTCAGATCTTTATAAAGATATTTACCGCTGATTTTATAACCGTTCCGCAGATAAAATTCCTCTGTCTGCCCCTCGCCGTCATCCACATCCAGCTCGACCTGGTCGCAGCCTTCCTCGCGAGCGCGCTTTTCAGCGAAATCAACCAGCATCGAACCATATCCCAGACCACGATACTCTTCATCAACAACGACCTGCTCGATATAGGTCACAAATCCGTCATGCAGATTATGATTGTGGACGATCCCGATCACACCAACAACATCTTCGTCAATTTCCGCCATGAACATGCGATAGCCAGTCGCCCGCGCCACAAAAACGCGCTGGGCATAGGTCTGCATGTCAAGATCGGGGATAAGCTGCAAAATAACCGGATAAGCGGCATAATAATCCGCATCCGACCGGGCTTCCCTGACCGTCAGTTTTTTCCCGTCCTTGGTTTTGACTTCATATTGTTCGCCGGAAGGGGTCATAAATCACCTGTCAGTTGTTAACGATGCACAATCTATACAGGATTTTCCCAATCCCGTCTATTATTCGTGAAGGAAAGCAATATTTTAGAGGCGAAAACATAAGCGATTTTTGTTATGCTGGAGAAAATTGGGCGGCAAAAGAGACACATGCCATGACAACACAAAACAACATAGCGGATTCGACGTTTAACATGTGGCGGGCGCTTTTTGCGCTGGCACATGCCGATGATATCGTCACGGATGAAGAGTTGCGCTTTATGTATGAAGCCCTCGCCCGCGAAAATTTTTCCGAAGATCAGCGCGAAGTGCTGGAGCAAGACATCAAAACCCCGACAGATATCGTCACCTTGTTTGAAAGAATTACCGATCAGGAAGATCGCAGCCGCTTTTTCTTTCATGCCCGCAAGCTGTGCTGGTGTGACGGGGATTTCGGGCGCCAGGAACAGGAAATCATTCTTAAGCTCAAAAAAATGCATATCAGCGACATCAATATTCAGGATATGCTCAACACAAGCGCGCTGGAGCTTGAAGACCACGAGAAAAACCGCTTATGCCGTGAAATGGAAGCCGCCCCGCCACGTAAAAAATCTTTCTTTTCAAAGCTTTTTGGCAGCAAAAACAAAAAACAGTAACACTGCCTGCCGGATCATTGTGCCTTTAGCCAAACCTCCCAACTGTCATGCCCGCCGCCCCCTAATTGTCATGCCCGCCTTGAGCGGGCATCCGGGAAAGCGGCAGCAATGCGTGTGGATCCCCGCTGTTTAAGCCCGCCTGTCGGCGCGCCGCGGGGATGACAGGAAGTGAAACAAACACCAACAGATAAAGTGCTAACTTCCCGGCCCGGCGAGATATAATTCAGGGTTCAGTGCTTTCGTTCCACGGCGCACTTCAAAGTGAAGCTGCGGCGTATCAACCTGTCCGGTCGACCCGACCGTTCCGATCGGCTGGCCGCGCCGGACTTCCTGACCGCGATCGACAATGACGCGGTCCATGTGGGCATAAGCCGTCATCCAGTTATCCTGATGCCGGATCAGAACCAGATTGCCATAGCCGGCAAGCTGGTCGCTGGCATAAACAATCACGCCGTTTTCCGCCGCCAGAACATTGGTGCCGCGCGGGGCGGCGATGTTGATCCCGTCATTATGAAGCCCGTCCTGTTTCGGGCCATAGGATGATATGACACGCCCTTCAACCGGGCGCAGAAAACGGCTGCTGGCGCGGGCGGGCGTTGGCGTTGTCACACGCGGAGGCGGCGGTGTTGGTGCTGCGCGCGTGCCTGTTGCGGTTTGCGGCACCACGCCGGAAGATGATGACGCGGCCAGCCTTTGGGTTTGTTCTTCACGTTCCCGCGTATAGGAAGAAGGCAGGCGCAACGTATCGCCGGCATGAATCGTATAAGGCGCGCGCATGTTATTTTGCCGGACAATCTGGGAAATACTGACGTTAAAGGTACGGGAAATAGCGTGCAACGTATCGCCGCTGCGTATCCGGTAGGTGGTGGGCGGCGGCAGGGACAGCCTTTGCCCGACCCTCAAATGATAAGGCGCATTCAGCTTATTCAGATAGATAATATCTTTCATATCCATCTGGTAACGCTGCGCCACAGTCCATAATGTTTCACCGGACGATACTGTGTGTATGCCGGCGCTGCTGGCGCCGCCTGACTGGCCATAAACCGTCACCGGCGCGGGTGTATCGCTGACGCCGCATGCCCCAAGCATCGCGCAGAATAACAACCCCAAAATCATGCGGCTCATATTTTCAGGCCGGCATTGCGTAATCATCATTTTCATTTTCGCTGGCGGTTGCCAGATGCGGCAGCAAGGGAACAAAGCGGACAGGCATCAGATCCTTGACCGCGAACGTGTCATCGCCTTCTTTTTTATAGCGCCTTAAAACCTGATGTCCGCCGGTCGCCACGGGAATAACCAGAATACCGCCTGTTTTAAGCTGATCGAGCAAGGGCGGCGGCGGCTCTCCCTGCGCGCAGGCCGTGCAGATAATCCGGTCGAAAGGCGCCTGATCGGGCCAGCCTTTCATCCCGTCACCGGCAATCGCCGTGATATTATGCAATTTAAGCCTGTGAAACATTTTCTCGGCCTGCAGCAATAACGGCTTATGACGTTCGATGCTGTAAACCCGGCGGCATAAATGCGCCAGAACGCAGGTCTGATAGCCCGATCCTGTGCCGATCTCCAGAACTTTGTCGCGATCGCCAATCTCCAGCGCCTGAGTCATGGCTGCAACGACAAAAGGCTGGCTGATTGTCTGGCCGCGACCGATCGGCAGCGCAATATCTTCATAGGCTTGATCCTGCATCTGCGCAGGCACGAAAATCTCGCGCGGAACACGTTCCATCGCCGACAATACATCCGTGGCGGCGATTCCCATCGCGCGCAAATGCATAATTAACCTGATTTTTCGGGTATCTTCAGAATTCATGACAAGTCTGATTCTATGGTGACTTGGCGGCAAACGCAAATAGTTAATCAAATATGCGTCCCTATATAAACTTGGTGCTGCCATTTCACTGGATGCCCGCACGAAGGCGGGCATGACAGGGGGAGAGTTTTTTGTCATCCCCGCAGCCACATTTCCCGTCATCCCCGCCTTGAGCGGGGATCCACACGCATTACTGCCACTCCTCGGATGCTTACATAAGACAATGAGGTCTGACCCTAGATAGTGTAGTCACGAGAATCGAAATGTGAGAGAATCATGTCAGCAAGCAAGGAGGCTGATATGAAACCATCCCACAGACGACACGACATTTCAGACAAAGTAT
>SKGD01000078.1 GCA_007117665.1 Alphaproteobacteria bacterium | reverse complement strand
AGCTGGATATCCTGATTGAGATTAACAGTGATATCGCCGCCGGCCTTATGACCCGCAAGCAACCGGATGAAAACGCCGCCGAAGAGTCAAAAACAACCCCCGAAAATGTATAAATGCCACCACCCGGCAACCCGGCATGGATAAGACCTCTATAGTCGCTTAGGGTCAGACCTCATTCATTTCGTAAATTCTGCGCGCAATGGCGCTCGCTCGGATCAAGCAAACAGGCTGACGGCTGAGGCGTTGCTGTTGCCAGCCTGTGCGGCGGCAACAAAAGCGGCTTGTTGCTGGGGCGTTGGCCCTTGGCTGGCGCTTCCGCTGGTCGGCGGCGCTTGTGGGCGCTCCGCCTGCTGGGACTGAGCGCTTTGCGCCTGCGTTTGGGGCGCGACTGAAGCTGCATTTTGCTGCTGTGCCTCCACCTGACGGCGCGCCGCTGAACGTGCCTGCGCTTCGAGTTGCGCCTGCGTCGGAAATTGTCCTTCTACATCCCCGGTTTCGCTATTACGAATCTGCAACACGGCTTTATCGTAATTCACATCAACGGCAATGTAAGGGCTGATATACGGCGCTTGCGGTGCGGCACGCTGAACGCGCTCCGGATTCGCAGCAAAGGAATCAACGGTGCTTGTCTGCTCGGCGCTCGGCCGCACAAACTGAGATGTCTGCAAAACTGATGTAACAGCTTCTAACATGTCCCTAACCGTGTGTTTTTTAACCCCTATGCGCCTTTAGATAAACTTCAGGCACACTAACCTATTATCAGATTAGCAAAAACAATTGCAAAAGTCAATCTTTTTTATATTTTTCAAGGGGAAGGCTGGCTTTTCTTCTCATGAGAACAAAGATATGCCGTGTATTTGGCGCTCCTGAAAATGCGCCTAAAACTTAGCGCATATTCTATATAAAACCATTTGTAATCATTATGTTTTTTTAACAAAGACACGGTAATATAACGGGATAAACTTCGTATTGTGCGACATATTGTACGACCGGGCAGGTGCCGGGCGTAAAAACGCAAAAAGACTGGCACTCTTTTTGCATGACAGGGCATATGATGAGACATCAAAATAAACAACCATATAATGCATTGTTCATCTTGGGTTTGCGTGTTTTGCAAAACTCGGTTAAATTCTTAATAAGGGCATATTCGTTTCCACCGTTCCGGCTGGAGATTATGCTTTACCGTCACGCCGTCACGCACCCGCGCTACCCATTGCTATCAACGTAAAGGATCCTGTTGTGAACAGCTTTATCGAAACCATCAAACAACTCGGCCCGGCGCGGCTCGCTATCATGGGCGGGGTGATTGTCGGACTGATGCTGTTCTTCGTTTTTGTTTCGATGCGCGTATCCTCACCCTCGATGGATCTCCTTTATGACAATCTTTCACCGACTGACTCGATAGCCGTGACGTCTGCATTGACCGAATCAGGTATTCGTTACGATATCTCCACAGATAATGCCCGTATCATGGTGCCGGGCGATCAGGTCGGACGCGCACGGATGTTGCTGGCACAGCAAGGCTTGCCGCATGGCGGCTCGATGGGATATGAGATATTCGACCAGCAATCCGGATTCGGAACAACAAATTTTGTCCAGAACGTCAATCAGGTCAGGGCGCTGGAAGGTGAGCTTGCCCGCACGATCGGCTCTTTGGAACCGATCCGCACAGCGCGTGTTCATCTCGTCCTGCCCCAGCGTGAACTATTCAGCCGGGAAAGCCGCCCGGCCAGCGCCAGCGTTTTCCTTTCCTTGCGGCCCGGCGCGCGGCTGGAGCGCGGACAGATTGTTTCGATACAGTCGCTTGTCGCGAGCGCCGTTCCCCAGCTAAAGCCCGACACGGTTTCGATTGTGGACAGTAACGGTAACCTGCTTGCCCGCGGCGGCGATTCCGAAGATACGCTAATGGGGATCAAAGCTGAGGAAATGCGCCGTAATTACGAACAACGCATGACCAACGCCATCGAAGATATTGTCGGGCGCATTGTCGGCTATGGCCGCGTCCGGGCGCATGTGACAGCAGACCTCAATTTCGATCGCATTCACACAAATGAAGAGTTATTTGATCCTGAATCACAAGTTATACGCTCATCGCAGCTTGTCGAGGAAAGTAATATCGAGCGTGACCCGCCTTCGGGGGAAGTCTCGGTTGGCACGAACCTGCCCGGAATCGGTGCGGATTTCTTTGACGACCAGCAACCAACCATCGAGAATAACCGGATCGAAGAAGTCACAAATTATGAGATCAGCCGCACCGTCCGCAGCATGGTGCGCGAAGTCGGCGATGTCAGGAAGCTTTCGGTCGCTGTTCTGGTTGACGGGCGCTACACGCTCGATGAAGAAGGCAACCGCGTTTACGAGCCACGCGCGCAAGCCGAATTGGAACAAATCGAGGCGCTGGTAAGATCCGCGATCGGCTATGATGATAATCGCGGCGATATGATCGAGATCGTCAACATGCAATTTGCTGATATTGATGCTGACGACCCGCTGCTGGAAAGTGATTTACTGTTTGGGTTTGATCGCGGTGACTTGCTGAGCGCTGTTGAAATTATCACTGTCGCGATTATGATCATTCTCGTGATCCTGCTTGTCCTGCAACCTATGGTCGGGCGCTTGCTGGCGACCGAAGGCCCGCAACTGGATGAAAATCTTGAAGCCGAACTTCTGGCCGGACGTCCCATGGGGCCGGCTTTACAGGCTCCCGGAAAAGGTGAGGAGTTTGAGCCTGCATCTGTTGATGATGACGATAGCGGTGGGCTGGTCGATATGAAACAGGTCGAAGGAAAAGTCAAAGCCTCGTCCGTGAAAAAAGTTGAAGATATTGTCGAGGCCTATCCAACGGAAACCGTTTCGGTTCTGCGCAGCTGGATGAGCACCGAAAGCTAGGGAGTGAAGAGCATCTATGCGGGTACGTGAGGACTACAGAACATTATCCGGCTCGGAAAAAGCCGCTATCTTCCTTTTGGCTTTGGGTGAAGAGCACACAGCCAAAGTCTTCGAACACATGGATGATGAAGAAATCATGGAGGTGTCCCAGACCATGGCAGGGCTGGGAAAAGTCAGCGCCAACGTTGTTGAGCGCCTTTTCGTTGATTTCGCCGAACAGATGAGTTCGACCAATGCGCTGGTTGGCACGCTGGATTCGACCGAACGCCTCCTGAAAAACGTTCTGGGCGATGACAAAGTCAACGAAATCATGGAAGAAATTCGCGGCCCGGCCGGACGCACCATGTGGGAAAAGCTGGGCAATGTGAATGAAGAAATACTGGCGAATTTCCTGCAAAAAGAATACCCCCAGACAGTCGCCGTCGTCATGTCGAAAATCCAGACCGAGCATGCCGCCCGCGTTTTGGGATTGCTGCCGGAAAATTTCGCGCTGGAGGTCGTTCATCGCATGCTGCGGATGGAAGCCGTCCAAAAAGAGGTTCTGGAGGATGTCGAAAAGACCCTGCGAACCGAATTCATGTCGAATCTGGCACGCACCCAGCGCCGTGACAGCCACGAATTAATGGCTGAAATATTCAATAGTCTTGAGCGCGCTATTGAAACAAAATTCATGGAAGAGCTCGAAAAATCCGTTCCGGAATCCGCCGAAAAAATTCGCAGCCTGATGTTCACCTTCGAGGATCTGATGAAGCTCGACCCGACATCCATCCAGACGCTGATCCGGGCTGTCGACAAGGACAAACTGCCACCAGCTCTCAAAGGCGCGACGGAATCGCTGCGGGATCTGTTCTTCTCGAACATGTCCGAACGTGCCGCAAAGATCATGAAAGAAGACATGGCCGCTATGGGGCCTATTCGCCTGAAGGAAGTCGAAGAGGCGCAACAATATATCGTCAATGTCACCAAAGAGCTGGAAGCGCGCGGTGAAATCGTCCTTGCTACCGGCAGCGAAGAAGACGAGCTTATTTACTGATATGGCAGATCATAAAAAACACGCCTCTGACGTCGAACCATTCTTCTTCAACATGCATAATTTTGACGAAGAAAATGTCACTGAACCTGTCGAGGAAGAAGAGCCGCCGCCACCGACATTCAGTGAAGAGGAACTGGCAACCGCAAGACAGGCTGCCTATGAGAGCGGCAGAAAAGACGCCTTGGCCGAAGCGCAAGCCTCAACCAACAGCAAAATTGCCGCCCTGATGGAACAAATCAACCTGTCCATTCTCTCCTTATTTGAAAAAGAAGATGAAAGAGCCGCTTTATACGAAGCCGAAGCCATACGCCTGACACAAAAAACCCTTCAAAAGCTTTTTCCTGTTCTTGAACGCAATAACGGGCTGGATGAAATTCTGGCTGTCATTGAAAAAACTTTCGCCGAACATAGCGCCCACAATGACATTATCATCGAACTTCACGAAGATTACGCAGATGCTGTCGCGCGCGAAATAAAAAAGAGCCTTAACGTTCCGGAACACGCTACTTTGACAGTTAAGCCATTGAAAAACATACCGCCAAGCGATTGCACGATACGCTGGGCGCAAGGCGGTGCGCAGCGCACCGCATCAGCTCTGGCGGAAAATATCGCGCTTTATGCCGAACAACTGCTTGCAGGCAAGGCATCTCTGACCGATAATGAAACTCTGGATGAGCAGAAAGACGGGGATGACGTACCCGCCGGGCACAGTCCCGAAACACCGGATGATCGCCCCCCTAATGACGGAGAGACCAAATGAGCGATGACGACCAAACACCACAGGACGATCAGGACGCCATTGAGAAGAAGGCTGATTCTGCGCAAAAAACCGGGATGGATCTTGATGAGATCGAAGAGCACGCGCCCAAAGGCGGGCATGACGAACGCACGTACGAACACGGCGAACCCATGGCCGGCGATGTTACGGCAATTTATGATATCCCCGTCCAGATTTCCGCTGTTCTGGGGCGGTCAACCATGCAGGTAAGCCAGCTTTTGAAACTGGGGCGGGGCGCTGTTGTTGAATTAGATCGTAAAGTCGGCGAAGCGATTGATATCTATGTCAATAACCGTCTGGTGGCGCGCGGCGAAGTTGTCGTTGTCGAAGACAAACTTGGCGTAACGATGACGGAAATTGTCAAATCGGATCGCAGCTAAAGAAATTCAATCAACCATATAACGTCAAAAACGGAGTTCCTGAGAGGTTATGGCCAGCGACGCAGCGCAAACATCATCTTCCCCGCCAACGCCACAACAAAGTGCGGCGCTTCAGGATCATAACATCACCATCGCCATGCCGAAGGTTAAGCCTGACTATGCCACCATCATCGGCCTTAGTGCGGCGATCGGCCTGATTATCGCCGCGATTATGATCGGCGATGATAACGCCAATTTTGTCAACGGCCCTTCTTTCCTGATTGTGGTTTTGGGAACGATCGCCGCTACGGCTGTGTCTTTTTCGGGAGATGAGTTACGACATGTGCCGGGCATTATCGCCAACACTTTGCTGCGCCGTTACCGCAAGCCGTCCGTGATGGCGAACCAGCTCATGGAAATTGCCGCCCTGGCGCGGAAAAAAGGGCTTTTAGCGCTTTCGGCAATCGAGCCGGAGCTTAAAAAAGACCCGTTTCTGGCGCGCTCCGTGCAACTGGTGACCGATGGTTACACCGGTGAAGATATTGACCGGGTGCTGGGGCAGGAAGTCGATGCGCTGGCCGAAAGACATCGCCGCTCCGCCAGCATCATGCGCCGTGCCTCGGAAATCGCACCCGCCATGGGGCTGATCGGAACGCTGGTCGGCCTTGTTAAAATGCTGGCGCAACTTGACGATCCCGGCTCCATCGGTCCGGCCATGGCGCTGGCACTGCTGACCACTTTTTACGGCGCGATTTTGGGGACGGTTGTTCTGGCACCGCTCGCGGCCAAGCTGGAAAGAAATTCAGGCGATGAAACCATGATTAAGAACCTGATCCTGACCGCCATGGGGTCAATCGCGCGGCAGGAAAATCCCCGCCGCCTTGAAATGCTGCTCAATAGCGAACTTCCCCCCGAGGAAAGAATCCGCTATTTTGATTGATTGCAGTCGCCCGCTTATCCTTCACGGAGGTAATCCAATATGCGTCTTATGATTGTCGGCCATCTTGAAGGCCATATCAGCACCGCCGGAAAAATCGCCCTGCAAAGAGGCGCGAAAGTCATCCATTGCGAAGACACCGAACAGGCGCTGGGCGCATTGCGGAACGGCAAGGGCGCCGATATGGCCATGGTCGATGTCAAACAGAACATCGCCGGATTCATTGAACAGCTTGATGCCGAGCGTATTCACATGCCGGTCATTGCCTGCGGCATTGGCACCGATGCCCGCGCCGCGGTCAAAGCCATTCAGGACGGTGCCAGAGAATATGTTCCCCTGCCCCCCGATGCGGATCTGATCGCCGCCGTTCTGGAAGCCGTCACCGAGGAAAGCAACACGATGATCGCCAATGACCCGGCGATGAAAAGCGTCGTGCAGATGGCCGACAAAATCGCCCCCAGCGATGCCACCGTCATGATCACCGGCGAATCCGGCACGGGTAAGGAGGTCATGTCCCAATATATCCACCGCAAGTCAAAGCGCCGGGATGGCACATTTATCGCGGTGAATTGCGCAGCCATCCCCGAGAACCTTCTGGAATCTGAATTATTCGGCCATGAAAAAGGCGCATTTACCGGCGCGGCCGGACGCCGGATCGGGAAGTTCGAAGAAGCAAGCGGTGGTACGTTGCTGCTGGACGAAGTCTCTGAAATGCATCCGTCGCTGCAGGCGAAATTGCTGCGCGCCATTCAGGAGCGTGAAATTACCCGCGTCGGCAGCAACGACCCTGTCAAAGTCGATGTCAGGCTGGTCGCCACATCCAACCGTAATCTGGAGCAATCGGTACAAAAAGGCGAGTTTCGGGAAGATCTTTATTTCCGCCTGAATGTCGTGAATATCCGCCTTCCCGCCCTGCGGGAACGGGCTTCGGATATTGTGCCGCTCGCCCAGTTTTTTGCCGACAAATTCGCCGAGCAAAACGGCCTACCGAAAAAGAAAATATCCACCGCCGCAAAAGACATACTTGCCGGGCATGGCTGGCGCGGCAATATCAGGGAACTGGAAAACACCATGCACCGCGCGATCTTAATGTCCGCGCAAGACGAGATTGAGACGGATGCGATCCATCTGCAAAGCAGCGGCATGACAGCGCCGGCTGCGGCACAGGCGGCCTCCCCTGACCCGGCAGGCGTGTCCGGTGCGGGTCAGCCTCAAGAGTCCGGCGCAGCACAGGCCGCACCCCCCCGCCATCAGGGTGCTGTTGAAAATATGATCGGGCGCACGATCGCCGATGTCGAACGTGACATGATCCTTAACACGCTCGATCATTGCCTTGGCAATCGTACACATGCCGCCAATATTCTAGGTATATCGATCCGGACGCTGCGGAACAAGCTGAACCAGTATAAAGATGACGGGGTCGATATTCCCGCCGCCAGCACCGGACATTAAAACTTTATTTTCTTTGTCATCCCCTCTGCCACACGCCCTCTGTCATCCCCGCTTTATGCGGGGTTCACTGCCGCTACTTTCCCGGATGCCCGCTCAATGTGGTGACCATTTTAATTCATTGATATTAAATGCATAAAATGTGCTATTTTTGCCTGTGCAGATACTGTGCAGTAAGTTTGACCTGCCCCTCATATTGGTACCAGTTTCAGAGTTAGTCTCCGGTCGTGGTTTATGC
This sequence comes from Alphaproteobacteria bacterium, assembly GCA_007117665.1. GTDB lineage: Bacteria > Pseudomonadota > Alphaproteobacteria > Micavibrionales > Micavibrionaceae > UM-FILTER-47-13. Next base: position 61 of record SKGD01000078.1, on the reverse strand, counting down.
TCTCCATCAAGGAGGGCTGTAGCATAGCGTAAGCCATTCTTGATGGAGTTGGCAAGATGGT
>SKGD01000021.1 GCA_007117665.1 Alphaproteobacteria bacterium | reverse complement strand
TGGTCGGTAACGTTTACACCGGTACAGCGGGCGGCGAGACAATCTTCACGCTTAGCGTTGAAGAAGGCGGCGATTACGAATTTACGCTGTATGGCACGCTGGATCACGCAGACGGCAACGACCCTGCGGATATTATCACGCTGGAATTCGGTGTCACGGCCTCGAACGGCATTGAAAGCGCGGACACGATTGTCACGATCAAGGTGATTGACGATGCGCCGGTTGCCGAAGATGACATCGCGATGATCGACAAACAGGTCGGCTTTGTTGACGGCAATGTTCTGGATAATGACACGCTCAGCCAGGACGGCCCGAACAATGTAACCGAAGTATCGTTCGGCGGAACGTCTTACACGGTTCCGGGTGTCGGTACGGTCACGATCAACGGCGATTACGGCACGTTGGAAATTGCGGCGGACGGGTCTTATACCTATACGCTGACAGGTGACGGCTCCGGCAGCACGACGACAACGGTGGTTTCACCGACAATCCTGAAGGACAGCGCGACCGGTACCGAGATCAAAGTGACAGCAGCACAGGCAGAAAGCGGTGTCAGCTTCACGGTTGAGCTGATCAACGGAACGGCCGACATTAACGGGTTCTTCCTGGATATTGGCGGTGATGGCGGTTCGGTCTTTTGGATCGGCAGCCCGGCCAACAACATGTACGGGACGATGGGATTTGATTATGCGGTTGAGCTTGGTTCAATCGGCGGTAGCGATCCCGCTTTGACGGAAGCGACCTTTACGATTGAGGGTCTGACTTTGGCGGATCTGGAAGCGGCGAAAGTCGGTATCCGTGCAACGAGCGTTGGGCCGGATTGTGAAGAAAGCTTTAAACTGGTTTGTGATCTGGACGTTACAACTGTAACAGTTCCGGGAGAGCCGGTATGCCCGAAGGATGAGTTCACCTACACATTGACCGATGCGGACGGTGACAGCAGCACGGCTGTTTTGAGCTTTGCCTGCATCGAGTCTGTTCTGATCGTTGGCGAGAATGTCGATGATACGGACGGTTCTTCGACGGAATACCGGGTCGGTGACGGCAGCGGTGTCATCACGGGTGGCGCAGGCAGTGATATCCTGATCGGCGATGTTGGCGGATCCAGCATGATCAACCAGAATCAGGATTACAACATTGTCCTGATGCTGGATGTCAGTGGCTCAATGGCCGGAAACCGGATGACCTTGATGAAAAATGCTGTCAATAACTTGTTGGGTGACTTTAATTCCTATCAGGGCGGTGACGTCAAGGTTCACATTGTTCCGTTCTCGACCAATGCCGGTGCGGGCTCGACCTTCACCGTGACGGATGCGGCCGGCTTTGCTGCTGCTGAACATTATGTGAACAGCCTGTCTGCTGCCGGATGGACAAATTATGAAGCGGCGCTTCAGTCTGGTATTAACTGGCTCCAGAGCGACAACCCGATTGATGGTGCGAAGACGATTTCCTACTTCATCACGGATGGCGAGCCGAATTACCACCTGAATAACAGTGGAAATCCTGTTTCTTCCGGCGGTACGGTTTCTTCGGCGGCGTTTGTCGCCATGCAGGAAATCACCGGCGAGCGTGACGGCACGGATGAAGTTGGCATAATCCAGTCGCTCAGTGATCAGGTGATCGGTGTCGGCGTTAGTATCGGGTTGATGATTTCCAATGTCGATGTGATCGACTCGAACGGCGCGGCGCTGAATGTTGCATCGTTTGAAGATCTGAACGCCGCGCTGCAAGGCGCAAGCCCGCTGAACAAGCTGGCTGATACCGGTGATGACATCCTGATCGGTGGTGATGGCAATGACATCATCTTCGGCGATAGTGTCAACACGGATGCGCTGGCGGCGTCTTTGGGGCTGGGGACGGCACCGGGCGCAGGCTGGGAAGTATTCGAAATGCTGGAGGCCGACCATGGTTGGAGCCGTCAGGACACCATTGCCTATATTCGTGAAAATGCCGAGGAACTGGCGACAGAAACGCTGGACTCAAACGGCCAGCCGCGTCAGGGCGGGAACGACATATTATATGGCGGTGACGGCGACGACATCCTGTTCGGTCAGGAAGGCGATGATATCCTGATCGGCGGCAAGGGCAACAACACCTTGTATGGCGGCAGCGGCGCGGATACATTCGTGTTCCAGCATGTCGGCGAAGGGCTTGATACGGTTAAGGACTTTGATCTTTCCGAAGGCGACAAGCTTGACTTCTCCGCGATCCTGGGAGCTTTTGATCCGCTGCAGGACGATATTAACAGTTTCGTCTTTGCCAATGACAACGGAACCGACACGGTGATTGCAATCGATGTGACGGGTTCGGGCAACGCGGCAAATGGGATTAATGTCGCGGTGCTGGAAGGTGTTTCAGGGCTTGATCTGGACGCGCTGGTTGCCGGTGGTGCGCTGATCTCATAAAATTCGCAACTTGCTCTCCACCTTTCCTAACGGGAGCGCAAATTGTGAGACCGGGCGGGTCATCAGACCCGTCCGGTTTTTTCTAAGTTAAAAACGACCCTAAGATATTGAGAAAATTATAATGCAGGGTTGCTTTAGGATAAGAAAAAGGCCATAACTACACTTGGAATCGCATATTTGAAAAGGTGTGATTTTTTCGATCTTGTGAAGGATTTATGACATGAAACGGATCATTTATAAAACTCTGGTTTTGGGAACTTCCTGCATTGCATTGACGGCATTGTCCGCTCATGGCGTGCGGGCGGCGGATGGTTATTACAGCGGGGACGTAACTCCTCTGATGATGCCTGCCCGTCCGGCGGCGGTGGTGAATGACTTTCCTTTGGCATCGGATATGCAGGGTATCGAAACCCGCAGTGGCGCGACTCACGCCAAAGGGGGGCTTGAAGGTACGGTAACGCTGCGTGATGCGGTCGCAATCGGCATCAGCACAAACCCCGAAGTTGGCGTTGTTCAGAATAATCGCCGCGCCACCGATGAAGAATTGCGTCAGGCGCGCGGCCTGTTTTTGCCGTCGATCGACATGCGGGCTGATACGGGGTTTGAACACACAAACAGCCCGTCAACCCGTAATAATGCCCGCAGCGGCAACAGCGAAGAATTATGGCGCTATCAGGCCGGCTTGACGCTGACTCAGCTTTTGTTTGACGGGTTTGATGCACGCTATGAAACCGAACGTCAGGAAATGCGGGTTTTGTCTGCCTCCAATCGCGTGCGCGAGGCGGCGGAACTGGTCGGACTGTCGGTCGTTGAAGCGTATCTTGAGGTGATGCGCCAGCGTGAATTGCTGATGATCGCGCGACAGAACGTATCCGAACATATTGCGATTATGGATCAGATTCAGGACAGCGCGCAGGTTGGGCGTTCAACGCAGGCCGATGTCGAGCAAGCCAAGGCTCGTCTGGCTTCGGCACGGGCGCAGGAATCGGATGTGCGCGCACGGCTGCGCTTCGCCGAGGCGTCTTATATCCGCGCCACAGGTGATGCACCTGCTGATTTGACCATGCCGCTTGTGCCGATTGACGCGTTGCAGGCCGATCTGGACAGTCAGGTTGACATTACATTGTATCAAAGCCCGACAATCGATATTTTCCAGGCCGATATTCAAGTTGCCCAGGCCGAATATCAAAGATCCAAGGCGCTGCATTATCCGCAGGTTGACCTGCAGCTTAATGCTCGTCAGGGCGATAATCTGAACGGGATCAGAGGCCGTGACCGCAGTGCGTCCGCGCTGGTCGTCATGGACTGGAACCTGTATCGCGGCGGTATCGACACGGCGAATGTGCGCGAGCATATCAACCGTGAATCGCAAGCCAAGCGCGCCCGCGCACAGGCGGCACGCGGTGTTGAGAACGATGTTCGCCAGACATGGGCACAGATGATCTCGGCCGGCGAACGTGCCCGCCAGTTCGCAACACAGGCTGATGCGAATGTCGAAGTTGTTAAGTCCTATCGTGATCAGTTTGACCTGAACCGCCGGACATTGCTGGATGTTCTGGACGCCCAGAACGAGTTGTTTGTGTCGCGGTCGAACACGGTCAACTCGGAATTTGTCGAAATGTTCGCCGTTTATCGTCTGCTGGCTCTGCAGGGACAGCTCCTGCCGACGCTTGATGTTGACTATCCGCGCGAGTCTAACCCGGCCAAATTGTAATTTCGGCGCGGGGACAGGAAGTCGTGACTTGTGAGCGAAACACGGAAAGATAAAAAAGACATGTCTGCGGATAAACCGGCAGACAAGGATCAAACGCCCGACTCCTGGCCGCTGGAGGCCGGGCGTCTTTCCATTCAAAGCCCGCTTGCCGAATCGTTGCGGATTATCGCCGGTCATTACGGGCGGCGCACCAGCGTCTCTGCTCTGACGGCGGGGTTGCCGATCCCAAAAAGCGGCCTGACGCCGAGCTTATTCATGCGTGCGGCTGAGCGTGCCGATCTGAGCGCCCGCATTGTCGAGCGTCCGCTGGAAGCTTTGGCAATTGCTCCTGTGCTGCCTTGTATTTTGGTGCTGGAATCCGGTCATGCCTGTATTTTGTGGGATGTCAAAACCGGCGGCAAAAAAGCAGGCGCGAGAGCGCCGGAATTTCTGGTGCAATTTCCCGAAACCGAAGAAGAAAAAAAGACAATCGACTTTGAAACGCTGGCGGCGCTTTATGCCGGTTATGCGTTTTTCCTGCGGCCTGTGGCGCGCCGGGACGACCGCGCCGGACCGGCTGAGATCGACACGGCACAGGATTGGTTCTGGGGCGCGTTGAAAGAGCATATCCGCGTTTATCAGGAAGTGATCGTGGCCGCGATCATGATCAATTTGTTCGCGCTGGCGATGCCGCTTTTCGTTATGAATGTCTATGACCGCGTCATTCCTAATAACGCGTTTGAAACATTGTGGGTATTGGCGTTTGGTGTTCTGACGGTATTTGTTTTTGAATTTGTCCTGAAAAATCTGCGGGCTTATTTTCTCGATATTGCCGGGCGTAAGGCGGATGTCAGGATTTCTTCCCGGCTTTACGAACAGATTATGGGCATGACCATGGCGTCGCGCCCGGCCAGCGCCGGTGTTCTGGCCAGCCACATGAAAGAATTTGAAGGGCTGCGCGATTTCTTTACGTCGGCGACGATGGCGGCTTTGATCGACCTGCCTTTTGTCATGCTGTTTATCGGACTGATCGCCGTGATTGGCGGCTGGATTGCGATTATTCCGGCGATGGCCGTGCCTTTGGTGGTGATAGTCGGTTTGATCCTGCAAAAGCCGATGCAAAAAATTATTCGTCAGTCGATGAATGAAAGCGCCATGAAAAATGCGCTGTTATTTGAAACGATCAGCGGACTCGAAACGGTGAAAATCCAGGCGGCCGAAGGCAATGTCCAGCGCCGTTGGGAAGAGTTGACCGACAAGGCGTCGCGCACGGCGGTCAAAGCTCGCCGCCTGTCGGCTTTTGCGCTTAATTATGCGGTTTTCATCCAGCAATTGACCAATGTCGCGGTGGTGATTTTGGGGGTGTATCTGATCGCGGACGGCCAGCTTTCGATGGGTGCGCTGATTGCGTGCGTGATTTTGTCGGGACGCGCCATGGCGCCGCTGGCGCAGGTTGCGGGTCTGTTAAGCCGTCTGAACCAGTCCAAGGAAGCCTTGCAACAGCTTGACGGGTTGATGAAGAAAGAGGTTGAGCGCCCCAAAGACAAGCATTTTATATCCAAGCCGACATTTGATGGCCGGATTGATTTCAAGGACGTGGTTTTTCATTATCCTGAACAAAGCGTGCCTGCTTTGAACGAAGTGTCATTTTCGATTATGCCGGGGGAACGGGTCGGGGTGATCGGCGCGGTTGGGTCGGGGAAAACCACGATCGAGCGCCTGTTGTTGAATTTGTACCAGCCGCAAAGCGGCAGCGTACAGATTGACGGTACGGACGTACGACAGGTCGATCCCGGCGATTTGCGCCGTGCGATTGGCTCGGTGCAGCAGGATCCGCAGCTATTTTATGGCTCGGTGCGGGAAAATATCACAATGGGGCACGAAACAACGCCCGAACGTGCTGTGCTGCGCGCGGCTGAGCTATCCGGCGTGATGGCGTTTTTGAAAGAATCCCAGCACGGGCTGGATACGCAGGTCGGCGAACGTGGTGAAGCGCTGTCGGGCGGCCAGAGACAATCAATCGCCATTGCCCGTGCCTTGCTGTACGACCCGCCTGTACTGGTGCTGGACGAACCGACCGCCTCGATGGATCCGGCATCTGAAATGCGGCTGCGGAAAAAGCTGGAAAATATTTGCGGCGGCAAGACGGTGTTGCTGATTACGCACAAGGCGTCGATGCTGGGTCTTGTGGACAAGCTGATCTTGATTGATCGCGGGCGGATATTGGCTTATGGGCCGCGGGATGACATTATCAAGAAGCTGCAGGCGCGTGAATATGGCTCGCAGGCTGAAAATACGGATATATGACGATGACCGGTCAACAGAAAAAAAATACAGCACAGCCGGGTAAAAAGCCTGAAAAACAGGTCGAAAAGCCCAAGGCGGACGCCTTGAAAGAAACCGGCGCGGCGCGCTGGGCGGGGGATAAATTTGCCGTGGCGCAGGCCAGGGCGGACAAGTTTTTTACAACGGATGATGAATTGCCGTTATCAAAGCATTTATTGCTGGTGATTATTGCGGTTTTCTTCGTGGTTTTTGTCATCTGGGCGAATTTTGCCCGGCTTGATGAGGTAACACGGGGGGATGGCACGGTGATACCGTCTTCCGAATTGCAGAAGCTGCAAAGCCTTGAAGGCGGCATTGTTGAAGAATTTATGGTCAGAACCGGCGATAGTGTCGATGCTGGCCAGCCCCTGATTCGGCTGCGTGACGTACAGGCGGCTTCGGATCTTGGCGCCAGTCGTCGCCGTTATCTGGGGTTGCGCGCCAAGGTTGAACGTTTGCGCGCCGAAGCCGAAAGCGCAGCCTCGCCGTCTTTTTCGGAAGAAGTGATGCGGGAAGCGCCGGAAAGCGTTTCCGAGGAAATGGACGCATTCCGCGCCAACCAGCGCAATTTCCAGAGCCAGACATCGGTTTTGCAGCAACAGCTTGTGCAAAGGCAGCAGGAAGTTTCCGGCCTGCAACGCCGTGTCAGCGATCTGCGCGAGGTTTTGCGGATGTCGCGTGAGGAGCGCGATATGATTGCACCGCTGGTCGAGCGCGGTTCGGCACCGCGTGTTGAGTTGCTCCAGCTTGAGCGCGGTATTCAGGAACGCCAGACGGAGCTGAATAGTGTTATGGCGTCACTTAATCAGGCGCAAAGTGCGGTCAATGAGGCTAATGCAAGGCTGGAAGAGTTGACAAACGCCGCGCAAGCGCAAGCCCAGACGGAACTGGCGGTGACCAGCATCGAAATGAGCAGCCTGCGCGAAACGCTCAGCGGTCTGGAAGATCGCCGCGTGCGGACAGTGATCCATTCGCCGGTTGACGGCACGGTCAAGGATATTCTGGTCAGCACGGTCGGCGGCGTTGTGCGCCCCGGCGATGATATTATCGAGATCGTTCCGCGCGACGACCAGTTGATTATCGAGGCGCGCATTCGCCCGTCTGATATTGCTTTCATCCATCCCGGGCAGGAAGCTGTTATCAAAATCACGGCGTATGATTATTCGATTTATGGCGGTTTGCGCGGCGAAGTGATCGATATCTCGGCAGATACGCTGACCAACGAACAGGGCGAAACATTTTATCGCATCCGCATACGGACGGACGAGACCAGCCTGACGCGGCGGGGCGAAGTGCTGGAGATTATCCCCGGCATGGTGGCATCGATTGATATCCTGACCGGTCACAAGACGGTGATGGAATATTTGCTCAAGCCGCTTATCAAGACCCTCGATAATGCGATGAACGAACGTTAATATCCGCTTGTGCTTGGCACAGAATGCGATAAAGGCTGTGCGTCTTGATCTTTAAATATCCAGATTGGACACACGCAAAGCATTTTCCTGAATAAAGATCTTACGCGGTTCGACCTTTTCACCCATCAATGTCGAAAAGATATCATTGGCGGCCTGTGCGTCTTCGATCGTGACCTGCAGCAATGTCCGCGCGTCAGGATCAAGGGTTGTCTCCCAAAGCTGTTCGGGGTTCATTTCACCCAGACCTTTATAGCGGCTGATCGTCAAGCCTTTGCGGCCTTCGGCTTCGACCGCCCGGAACAAAGATGCCGGCCCGGTGACGCGGGCTTTTTTCGTATCCTTGGACAATAAAATTGTTTCGGATTCAAAATTTTCCTTCAGCCAGTCAATATCGTGATGCAGTTTTTTCCGCAGAGCCAAGGCAATATGATCCGGCAAAATCGAAATTCTGGTTGTCACGCCGCGCAACGTACGGGAGACAGTATAACCGCCCACCGCGGTAAATTCGACATTCCAGCCTCTTTCATAAACTGGTGCCAAAGCGTTCAGGCGTTCAGCCAGTGCTGCGCCTCGTTGAATCCCCAGCGCGGGGTCTTCCAGCACCGCTTCATCAAACGCCCCGGCAATCGCAGCTTGTTCAACGACATCGCGGTGACCGACTTTTTCATTGACCGCATCAATGGCGGCATTGACCTGACGGGATTTAAGAACAATTGACTTTAAATCTTCCCCTGTACGCGTACTACCGGTGGCATCGACATACGATAAATCCGGCAAGGCAACGTCAATCAGGTACATATCCATCGATGCTTGATCTTTCAGATAGAGTTCCGATTGCCCTCTTTTTACCTTGAACAAGGGTGGCTGGGCGATATACAAATAGCCGCCATCAATAATCTCGGGCATTTTACGATAGAAAAAGGTCAGTAAAAGCGTCCGTATGTGCGCACCGTCAACATCGGCGTCAGTCATAATGACAATTTTGTGGTAACGCAGTTTTTCGATATTGAAGTCCTCAACACCATAACCGGTTCCCATCGCGGTAATCAGCGTGCCGATTTCCTGATTTCCGAGCATTTTGTCATCACGGGCTTTTTCAACATTCAAAATCTTGCCGCGCAAGGGCAAAATCGCCTGAAAGCGTCTGTTCCGGCCTTGTTTGGCACTGCCGCCAGCCGAATCACCCTCAACGATAAAAATCTCAGCCTCTTCGGCCTTTTTCGTCTGGCAATCCGCCAGTTTGCCGGGCAGGGACGAAATATCCATCGCCGTTTTGCGGGTCATTTCCCGCGCCTTGCGGGCTGCTTCACGCGCCTGTGCGGCCTGAATGATTTTGCCGACGACCGATTTTGCTTCTTTTGGGTTTTCTTCCAGCCATGTGCTGATGGATTCGCTGACAACGGCGCTGACGACAGGCTGTACTTCAGAAGAAACCAGCTTGTCTTTTGTCTGGGACGAGAATTTCGGATCCGGTACTTTAACGGACAACACACACGTCATGCCCTCGCGTATATCCTCACCGGTCAGGGAAATTTTTTCGTTTTTCAATAAGCCGCTTTCTTTTGCGTACTTGCCGACTGTACGCGTCAGGGCGTCACGAAAACCGGCCAGATGCGTCCCGCCATCGCGCTGGGGGATGTTATTGGTGAAACAATGCATCGATTCATGAAAGGAATCATTCCATTGCAGCGCGCATTCGATGGTAATGCCGTTTGCTTCGCCATTAACCGGAACTGGTTTTTCAAGCTGTGAACTTTTTGAGCGATCAAGATAGCGTACAAATGCCTCGATCCCGCCATCATAGTGGAAACGGACTTCTTTATGAGGCTCTTCCCGAACGTCAGTCAGGTAAATATTAACTCCTGAATTCAAAAATGCCAATTCGCGCAACCTGTCTTCCAGCGTCGAGAATTTAAATTCGGTCACGGTGGAAAAGGTCGTATCAGAAGGCAGGAATGTTATTTCCGTGCCGTTGCGCTCGCCCGGTTCCAGATCACGTACAGCCTTTAGCGGCCCTTCAGATTCGCCATCGCGGAACCGCATAAACCATTCCTTGCCGTCACGGCGAATGCGCAGTTTTAACGATTCAGACAAAGCGTTCACAACCGATACGCCGACCCCGTGCAGACCGCCCGATACTTTATAAGAATTTTGGTCAAACTTACCGCCGGCATGAAGCTGGGTCATGATGACTTCGGCGGCGGACACGCCTTCCTCCGGGTGCAGGTCAACCGGAATGCCACGCCCGTTATCTTTAACAGTCACCGACCCATCGGCATTCAGAATGACATCGACACGGTCGCAATGCCCGGCCAGCGATTCGTCAATCGAGTTATCGACAACCTCGTAAACCATGTGATGCAGACCCGATCCGTCATCCGTATCGCCGATATACATGCCGGGACGTTTTTTGACTGCTTCCAGCCCTTTAAGAACCTTGATGTCCTTCGCGCCATATTCATCGTTTCCGGACTTGTCCTGATCCTGTTTTTTTGCCATCTCTGCCATGGTTTCTTTCTGTCTGCATATATCTTGAATCTAGGTATTTTTTATACCATAAGGCGCGTAAAAAAGCACAGAAAAACAACATTTTCTGCGCTTTTCACCCATTATTTTCCGCGTTTTTTCAGGCGGCGTCCGGGCGTGCCTGACCGGCCAGCGCGGCCTGATGAATATGAAAAAACTGGCCTGTTTGTTTCAGGTCGTCAAACAGGGTGATATCAGTGCCTGTCAGCCAGACCTGACCACCATTATCCGCCAAGACGCCATGCAGAAAATGCCGCCGCCGGTCATCCAGATGGGCGGCGACCTCGTCCAGCAATAAAAGTGGTGGCGCGCCCCGTTCGGCACGAATCAGGCGGCCATGCGCCAGAATAATCCCGATCAGCAGGGCTTTTTGCTCGCCCGTGGAACATTGGTCGGCGGGCATATTTTTTTCATCGTACATGACGTACAGGTCGGATTTATGCGCCCCGGTAACCGCGCCGCCCGTCATGGAATCCTTTTCGCGGCTTTGCTCAAGCTGGTAAAGGAACATGTCTTCGACTTCAAGCGCCGGTGCTTTCATTAACAGCGATTCCAGCGTTCCGGTTACTTGCAGCCTGACCTGTGGGAACAGACTGCGTTCTTCACCGCTGTGGCCGGTGGCGGCGGCTTGTTGCAGACGATTGACAAAATCCAGCCGGGCGGCGCTGATGGCGATCCCGGTTTCGGCCATTTTTTGCTCCAGTCCTTTCAGCCAAAGCGGGTCGGGATGGCGGGTTTCTTGTAGCAGCCGGGCGCGCTGGCGCATTGCATTATCATAGCGCGTTACGCGGCCGGAATGGCTGGGGTCAAAGGAAAAGACAAGACGATCCAAAAAACGCCGCCGGACAGACGCCCCTTCCAGAAACAGGCGATCCATTTGCGGGGTCAGCCACACACAGGATAAATAATCGGCCAGCATTGTCTGGCTGCGTGCCGTTTCACCGTTAATCCTTACAAGGCGCTTTTCGGTATTTTGGTCAGCCCCCGTGCCGATTTGCGATTCCCCGCCTTCTGAGTAGACGGATGCTGCCACCGCCCACGGGCTTTGGCTGTCTATGCGTTGCATATCGCCGATTTTTACACCCCGCAAGCCACGGCCGGGCACAAGCATAGAAACAGCTTCAAGGATATTGGTTTTTCCCGCGCCGTTCGCGCCGTGCAAAATAACCGGCGCCCCCGACAGGTCGGACAGGGTCAGTTGCTCGTAACAGCGAAATTCATGCAGGCGTAAACGGGAAATATAACTCATCGTCACACATTACAGCTCATAATAAAAAAGCACGGCTTTTACGCCGTGCCTGTTTGTTTTGGATCGAAAAGGCCGGCTTAGCGCTTTTCTCTTTCACCCGTGACGGCGTTGTTTCATCGCTCATGTACGCTTTATATAGATTTTGCGTCTTGCGCCTGATCACGATTGAAAAGATTTGTTCTAGACGCGCAGCGGCATCAGTACATAAAGCGCACTATGGTCGCTTATATCCTCAATAATGGTCGGCGAAGCGGCATCAGCCAGCGTCAAGCGGCATCCTTCACCTTCCATCTGGCTGGTAATGTCCAGCAGATAACGGGCATTGAAGCCGATCTCCAGATTGTCATTGCCATGCACCTCAAGATCTTCGGTCGCGCTGCCGGCTTCCGGTGAGTTCGCGGATAATGTCATGGTGCTGCCCGCCAGAGCAATCTTTACGGCGCGAGATTTTCCGTCCGAAATGGTTGATACGCGGTCGATCGCTCCGCTGAAGATTTTGGGGTTAAGTTCGATGACTTTGTCATTGCCTTTGGGGATGACCTGCTCGTAATTCGGGAATGTCCCGTCAATCAGCTTGGATGTCAGAACAATATGATCAAACGTAAAGCGGATCTTGCTCTGGGACAGGTTAATTTGGATCGTATCCGCTGCTTCTTCGACCAGCTTGCGTAATTCGGCAACGGTTTTGCGCGGGACAATCACACCCGGCATGCCTTCGGCGCCGGCGGGCAGCGGCATCTCAAAGCGTGCCAGACGCTGGCCGTCCGTGGCCACAGCGCGCAGAACCTTGATGCCGTTTGAATCGGCTTCATGCAGGTAAATACCGTTCAGGTAATAACGGGTTTCTTCGGTGGACATCGCAAATTTTGTCCGGTCGATCAGTGCGCGCAGATCGGCTGACTTGATAGGGAAAGCGGCTGAAAACTCGGCCTTTCCAAGCTCAGGGAAGTCGGCAACCGGCAGGCAGCTCAGACGGAACATTGATCGTCCGGCCTTGACCGTCATGATGTTACCGCCATCGGCCAGATCCAGCTCAACATCTGACTGGTCGGGGAGCTTTCTGACAATATCGTGCAATGTGTGCGCGGGAACGGTTGTCGCGCCGGGCATGTCGATCTGTGCCGCCACCGATTCATGAATTTCCAGATCCATATCGGTCGTGGCCATTGTCAACGCCCCATCATCCGCTGTCAGCAAGACATTCGACAGAATAGGAATGGTGTTGCGGCGCTCAACAACGCTTTGGACATGGTTCAGTGAACGTAACAACGCAGCACGGTCAATTTTGATTTTCATGGCAATTCCCTAAATTCCCGTAATATATCCTGAAAAGAGAATCAGAATATAGCACAGACTCCACAGCAACCAAACGCTTTCGCGCTTTTTCCAAGGTTTTTTGCGGGGGTATTATGCCGCGAAACGCAAAATTGCTGCCAAAGGTGCCTGATCAGGTAAATCTTCGCGGCGAACGCTCAGGACTCGTGCGCCGGAACTTAGCGCCCGTCCGGCAATTTCATCAATAATGCCATAGCTGTCGGCGCTGTCCCCTTCGGCGAGCTTTAAAGCGCCGCTTTGTTCGTCGATCCAGCCTGCCAGCGGATGATCGAGGTCAATCAGCAGCGTATCAATCGCACCATAAGTCGCCGCCCGTGCCGCATCCGATAAATCGGTCGTGGCGCGGCCGGTATTGATCCGATCCTGATACAGCGCTTTGATGGCGGCAATCTCGTTGCTATAAGCCTTGTCCAAAACCGGCTGTGCCCGTGCGGCAAGTTCTTCGGGTTTGAGGCGGTCGGGGCTGGTCGAGATTGTGTCCGGCAATAAGCCGGCATAGCTGTTGACCGCCTGATAGGTCGATTCAAGCCGCCCGGTCGCCGCCAGAATCAAAGGCACGTTATGGCCGCTAAGAACCGGGCGCAGCGCATTATCTACCGCGCGCGCATATTGGGTGAAGCGGACATTCTGCCCTTCGGCGCCCTGAATGCGTCCGGAGGCGCCACGATCATTAAGCGTTGTTTTCCCAAACGCAGCCGCCGCGCTTTCCGGCAGGCCCGGTACATTGACCTGTTGCGGCGGCATATCGGCAAATATTTCGATCAGCCTGACGTTATTCTCGGATAATGCCAGTACAAAACAGGCATGCGGAAAGGTGATCGCCCGCAATAAGGGTTTGAGATGAAAACGGTCCGATACCTGAACGGCCGGTTTGATCCGGTTGGCGAGACGAAAGGTCTTGATTGTGTCCGGCGTTGCAAGAATGGCCAGCGTATTGGCCTGATACCGCCAGAAAACCGTGTCATTTTCCAGATGTTCGATCTGTTCGGCCAACGCCGCCAGTCGCCGCTTGTCAAATCCTGCGCTTTGTAATTGCGCGGCGGCTTCTTTGTAAAGATTGCCAAGCGCTGTCCGGCTGGCATCGCTTTCCTGCGTGATGGGGGTTGTTTCCAGGTAAATCGATATGCAGGCATCGGCGCGCACGGCGTTCAAAGCTTTAATATCGTGCAGGGTTGGAATATCAAGATGCAGCATGGTTTGTCTCCTTTAGGGTCAGACTTCATTCATTTCGTAAAGTTCTGTTGCCAATGATAAATATAGATACTAGGAAAGCAAGCGAAAGCGTAGCGGCGTTTACGGTAAGCTTGCTTTTGACGCCGTAGATGCATTTATCACTGGCAACCCGTAAGGGCACGGTAAATTGTTGTGCCTATTTGCTCAAAGCGCTTGACCATAGCGACGGCTATGCTCTTCGCGCTTTTCCCAAATATTCACTAAAAATTTTCTCGCGCAGAATTTACGAAATGAATGAAGTCTGACCCTAAGGGAATGATTCGGCGATCATAAGGTTAATCCCGATTCTTATAACATATTCCGACATTATATTCTTTGACATAGGGATAAATATCGACAGTTAGGGGCAGAAACAATATTCCGACCTCATAAAAAGCCGACAGGATCAGGCGCGCCTGATCACCCCGTCAAAGCGCGGCGGATAATCTCAACATCCTGTGCGATCTGTGCATCGTCATTCATCAATTCTTCGACCTTGCGGACGGCATGCATGACGGTTGTATGATCGCGGCCGCCAAACTTCCGGCCGATTTCGGGCAGGCTGCGGGATGTTAATTGTTTGGACAAATACATGGCGACCTGACGCGGGCGGGCGACATTGCGGGCGCGCCGCGCCGAATGCATGTCGGCCATCCGGATATTATAATGTTCGGCGACTTTACGCTGGATCTCGTCAATCGTGATCCGGCGGTCGTGCGAACGCAGCAGGTCAACCAAAACTTCCTGGGTCGTTTCCAGCGTCACTGCTTGTTTGGTGACATCCGCATGGGCGACGATCCGGTTCAGCGCGCCTTCAAGCTCGCGGATATTCGATGTGACTTTAAGCGCCAGAAATTCAAGTACCGCATCGGGAATATCAGCTTGCAACAAAGTGCGCTTGGACTGCAAAATGCCCAGACGCAGATCATAAGTGCTGGGGTGTATATCCGCCACCAGCCCCCATGCCAGCCGCGAGCGCAGACGCTCTTCCAGCCCCAGTAAATCAGACGGCGCTTTATCGGCCGAGATAATAATCTGCTTGTTTTGGTCAACCAGCGCGTTGAATGTGTGGAAAAATTCTTCCTGCGTTGATTCTTTGCCGCTGATAAATTGGATATCGTCAATCATCAAAACATCGACCGAGCGGAACGTATCCTTAAAATTCATGGTTTCCTTGGTACGCAACGCCTTGACGAACTGGTACATGAATTTTTCCGCCGACATATACATCACGCGGCGCTCCGGCCAGTTTTTCTTCATCGCCCAGCCAATAGCGTGCATCAGGTGAGTCTTGCCCAGCCCCACCCCGCCATAAAGAAAGAGCGGGTTAAACGGCACGTTCTGGCTTTCGACCACGCGTAACGCCGCCGCATTGGCCAGCGCGTTTGGTTTGCCAACCACAAATGTCTCAAATGTGTAACGGGGGTCAAAAGGAGAGGACAGGTCGTTTAACTCATCATTCTGGTTATTCTGGTTGGCTTTGGCGGGCTTTGGCGTGTCATCCGGCTCATCGTCGGACAAAATCGCATTCTGGACGACAACAACTTCGAGGCGTCTGATTGTTTCATCGCGCTCGGCGCACATTTCAAGAATACGGGCAGCATAGTGCGTCTGAATCCAGTCACGCATGAAACGGGTGGGGACGGAAACTTCCAGCGTGCCGTGATAGCAGGCTTGCAGTGTCAGGGGCTTGAGCCAGCTGCGAAACACGGCTTCGCCGAACTCACCGCGCATGTCAGAATGGACTTTCGACCAAAGGCCAGAGACTTCTTTCGATGGCGCAAAGGATTCTCCCTGCTTGCTCAACGCGACCACCGCAGCGGACCCTTTTCCTGCATTTTCTGACATACTCGGCATACTCCCAAATTTGGTTGTTCACATCCAAGACAAGCTCGTAAAATCCGTTTTGCTCCCTGAAAAAGGCCGCAAAAAGCCATTGCATCGCCCCACACAGGACGATCCATGACAAGCTTGCAATGTACTCTGTTTCAAACAGTGTCCGCCAGTCCGGCGTTCATGCCACCATACGGACGACTCTCAACGTTCATCAGCTTTATGGCGCTATCATCATGATAATGTCTCATGCCCTGAAGCGTCTTATTTTTGTTATTGCGATTGTAACAAAAACGTCTGTTTCGCTGACAAAACCGAGACTAGGTTTTTTTTACGCCGAATGCAATGAGATCAAACCAAGAACATCTAAAAAGAAATTTTTTTTCACATTAATTTCAGCGCATGGGATAGCGCCTTTCAGATATTTTTCTGAAAGGGTCAAAAGAAAAACCAGACTCGTCTGGATACGTTTTTCAGATTTTAAATCAGGCCGTTTTGGCAGATTTTACACGAGCGCTCAGGCGCGATATTTTTCGTGATGCGGCTTTTTTGTTCAAAATGCCTTTGGCAACGCCGCGCTGGATTTCAGGCTGGGCATTTTTCAGGGCTTCTTCCGCTATTTTGGCGTCGCCGCTGATCAAGGCCATCTCGACTTTCTTGATGAAAGTACGAATACGGCTGCGTCTTGCGCCATTAATAGTCGCACGGGTTGCGTTGCGACGAATTCTTTTCTTTGCGGACTTATGATTAGCCATGTTTTCTTAACCTTGCTTCCAGATTTTATTCGTCATGCGCGCCACTCAAAACAAGCGCATCTGTGACGTCACCATTACAGAAAGCAGAGTTTTACGTGTTCCGCAGTCCTTTTGTCAAGAGAAAGCGTCACATTCGGCGCGAAATTTTTTTACCGGCGAAATATGTCTTTTCAAAAGGGACAATCAACCGGCATCGCACAGGAAGAAAAGTTCTGCGCTTCAATGGCTGTGCGGGGCAATCATGATTCTTATAATATTGCCTTGCGGGTCGCGGCGTATATCCATCGTCAGCGTTTCATCATCCCGGACATAAGAATCCCCGTCCGTTCTTTGCCACCCTAGTTGCGGCAAGGTCTGGCGGTAAAAATGACGAATATCATCAGGTGTGGGGCCTTGCGAAAAGGCGCTTGATTCGGCGATTCTGCCTTCCGGCTTGTCGAAGAACACCGTTTCGCCGGTCATTTCAAACAGGCCGGGCATAAGCGGCACATCATTCAGGGCGCTGAAAAAAGCGGGCTGGCCGCCCGGTGCGGCGTCATGATCCTGGGCTGTGGCCGGCAAGGCAGACAACGCCCCGAACGCGGTCACGCACAGTATAATCATCCATGCAATATATTGGCTCCGCATGATCATTTTTGCCTTTCCGCACAAAAATAAGTTGCCCGCCCCGCCTGTATAATTCGTTCGACGGCACAGTTCAGGCTACCATCCTTCCGGCACAAAGGACAAGCCATGCCCGCACGGTCATACACCGAAAACTGGTGCTGGAAATAGCCAAGACTGCCATCTGCCTGCCGATGGTCGCGCAAGGTGCTGCCGCCTGCGGCGATGGCTTTTTCCAAAACCGCGCGGATAGCTGCCGCCAACAGGGTACATTCCCCTTCATTGATCGTCCCGGCGGGGCGGCGAGGGTCAATGCCCGCCTCATACAGCGCTTCGCACACATATATATTGCCAAGCCCGGCGACAATGCGCTGATCCAGCAACATCGTCTTGACCGGTGCTGTCCTGCCGCGAAACCGATCCTGCAGGAGGGGCGCTGAAAAATCATTCCCCAATGGTTCCGGTCCCAGCGAAGCAAGAGACGGATGCGCGTCAAGGCCGGATGACGGCGCCAGCAGGACAAAGCCAAAACGCCGCGCATCGTTAAAGACCATCTGTGCGCCGTTATCCAGCGTCATCAGCAAATGATCGTGCTTTTGCGGGTCGTACGGGGGCGCGGCGCGGCTTGTCTTTTCGGGCGGCAACAGCAAAACCCGCCCCGACATGCCCAGATGCAAGATCAAGACCTCGCCGCCCGACAGATGCATAAGTATATATTTGGCGCGCCGCGTCAGCATGTCGATGACCTGCCCTTCGGTGCGCGCTTTCAGCCGTTCCGGAAACGGGACGCGCAAATCGGGGCGGCGCTGGACAAGCCCGGTGATGGTGCGCCCTGTCATGATCTGCGCCATCCCGCGGCGCACGGTTTCGACTTCAGGCAGTTCCGGCATTAATATCCTCGCTCACGCCCGTCGGGCGGCAAAAAATATGCTGTTGCCGGACGGTCATAAGTGCGGCGCGGGATCAGGAAAACCGGCACATGCATTTCCGTCATTTGCCACCGCATGCCGCGCAGGGCAAACACCATACGCACCCGCATCATGTTTGTCGGCAGGGAAATACCCGTCTCACTGGTCACTTCATGCCCTTGCGGATAGCCGGCGGTAATGTGAAACCGGTAAGGTGAAACCCAAAAGCTGCTATGGATGAAATCCTCAGGCGGCACATCGGCAAAAAACAACGTCCGAAAATAAAATAAAATCTCCAGATTTTCCGGGCGCACATAATAATCGACAATAGCGGGCACTTGATCCGGCGACGGGCCGAGCGTTCGCCCGCCCAGCAGGCCGCTGGTTGCCGATAATGTTTCCGGCAGCCGGTCATTCAGGGACTCCCGCAAGTCATCCCATGCCACGCGGCGGTCAATGATGGCGGGATCGTTTTGCGCGGCGGCTTGTATGAAGTCATGAATGACGGCGCGCTGACCGAAATAGGCAAAAGCGCCGTAGAGCAGGTTGAAGACGCCAAATGCCAGCATCGCGAAAAACAAATAACGAACCATGATCATCAAGATAAAGCGTGTTATTCAGAAAACAATCATAAAGACGTGTTTTCCCGTACAAGAAGCATAAAAAAAGAGCCGGACATCATATCCGGCTCTTTCATATTATTTGGCCAAGGTGACCGGAAGGGCGCTTACATCATGCCGCCCATACCGCCCATGCCACCCATGCCGCCCATGCCGCCCATATCGTTGCTGGCGCCTTTTGCGTCAGGGATATCGGTGACCATGGCTTCGGTCGTGATCAGCAAGCCGGCGACAGAAGCCGCGTCCTGCAGAGCTGTCCGCACCACTTTCACAGGGTCGATAATACCGGCCTTGACCATATCGACATATTCGCCTGTTTGCGCGTTGAAGCCGTAATTGGTGTCTTTTTGCTCCAAAAGCTTGCCGACAACGACGGATCCTTCGACACCGGCATTTTCAGCAATCTGACGCACAGGTGCCTGAATCGCACGGCGCACGATATCAATGCCGACCTGTTGGTCGTTATTGTCGCCTTTGAGGTTTTCAAGCGCACGCCCTGCATACAGAAGCGCAGAACCGCCACCGGCGATAATGCCTTCCTCGACGGCGGCACGGGTTGCGTGCATCGCGTCTTCGACACGGTCTTTGCGCTCTTTCACTTCGACTTCTGTCGCACCGCCGACACGGACAACCGCAACACCGCCGGCCAGCTTGGCCAGACGCTCCTGCAATTTTTCCTTGTCATAGTCCGAAGATGTGTCTTCGATCTGCTTGCGGATCTGGCCACAGCGCGCTTCGATGTCAGCCTTGTTTCCGGCACCGTCAACGATTGTTGTTTCGTCTTTGGTGATCTGGATTTTCTTGGCTGTGCCGAGCATGTCAACGGTCACATTTTCAAGCTTGATGCCGAGATCTTCGGAGATCACCTGACCGCCGGTCAGGATCGCCATATCTTCAAGCATCGCCTTGCGGCGGTCGCCAAAGCCCGGTGCCTTGACAGCAGCCACTTTCAGGCCACCACGCAGCTTGTTGACAACCAAAGTCGCCAGGGCTTCGCCCTCAACATCTTCAGCAACGATCAACAGCGGACGGCTGCTCTGGACAACAGATTCCAGAATTGGCAGCATGGCCTGCAGGTTGGACAGTTTCGACTCATGGAACAGGATATACGGATTTTCCAACTCGCATACCATCTTGTCGGCATTGGTGATGAAGTAAGGCGACAGATAACCGCGGTCAAACTGCATCCCTTCAACGACTTCAAGCTCGGTATGAAGCGACTTGGCTTCTTCGATCGAAATGACGCCCTCATTGCCGACTTTTTCCATGGCTTCGGCCAGAAAACCGCCGATTTCCTCATCGCCATTGGCCGAAATTGTGCCAACCTGCTTGATTTCACCATTGGTTTTAACGGCTTTGCCGCGTTTTTCCAGATCAACGATAATCGCATCGACCGCCCGGTCAATACCACGGCGCAGATCCATCGGGTTCATGCCGGCTGCGACCGACTTAACACCTTCGCGGACGATTGCCTGTGCCAGAACGGTCGTTGTCGTCGTGCCGTCACCGGCCAGATCATTCTGTTTTTTGGCGGCTTCGCAAACCAGTTGCGCACCCATATTCTCGAACTTGTCTTCGAGCTGGATTTCCTTGGCGACCGTGACGCCGTCTTTCGTGATGCGCGGTGCGCCGAAAGATTTGTCGATCACAACATTGCGGCCTTTTGGCCCCAGCGTTACCTTGACCGCATCGGCCAGAATATTCACACCCCGCAACATACGATCGCGGGCGTCACCGTGAAATTTCACTTGTTTTGCACTCATTTTTTACCTCTTTCCTAATTTGTCAATTGGTTGCGTGAAGATAAAGACACGCCTGTCAGGCGGCCTTGCGGGCGCTTGCGCCTTCGATCACGCCCATAATGTCGGATTCTTTCATGACCAGCAGATCTTCGCCGTCAATCCGGACTTCCGTGCCCGCCCATTTTGTAAACAAAACGCGGTCGCCGGCTTTTACGTCCAGCGGACGAACATCGCCATTATCGTTGATGTGACCTGTTCCGATGGACACAATCTCACCTTCCATCGGCTTTTCCTGCACCGTGTCGGGAATGATAATTCCACCGGCTGTTTTCTCGTCCGACTCCAGGCGGCGGACAAGTACACGATCATGTAAAGGACGAAATGTCATTTCGCTATCCTCCTAAATATTTGTTTCAAAACCATTTTTCCCGCGCCAAAGAAATGATTTTAGCACTCTGTGTGCGCGAGTGCTAAACAGATATCGCAGGCCTGTCAGAAATTCAAGGGTTTTCTAACAGAAATTTCATTGTCATGCAAAATATTCCTCTCCAGCGCTTTTCTGATTGGATCGACTTATTTTTCTGGATGCAAGCTGTCTAAGCGCACCTGACGGCTCACCGCGGGCATGACAATTGAGATTTTCCTGTCATCCCCGCCTTGAGCGGGGATTCACACACGTTGCTGCCACCTTTATGGATGTCCGCATCTTTCCGACGCCAAGGCTTCGGAAGGACAGAGAGGGGGTTGATAAATTATGGTATTAAAAAAGTAACAAAATTCTGATATAATTGGCGGATTGGTAATATTGTAACCAGGAGGTTTATGTATGGCCGATTTTGAAAAACAATTTGTCAAGGATTACAGGCTGACAACAGCCGAGATCTTTTATCATCTGCCTGATTACCCCAAACTTTTACAAAGCTATATCTGGCAGGAATATGATATTGCGCCGAAATTTCCGGTTTTGTGGAGGTTTCTGGATTTTTGGGGCGGAAATCTCGAAGGAAAAATCCATTCTGTCTATGTCGCCAGCCAAAAATTAATTACGCCGGGCGAATCACGTTTTTGCGATATTGAAATCACGTTGCAATAAGACTTACGCCTATTTCTTACCGCCTAGCATCATTTTCAACCCGTACGCGATCCCGGCTGTGCTGACGATCAGGATCGCCGTATCGAAAAAGACACGCAAAATATTGATCAGAAAGATGGCGACAGTGGCTGATGCGCCGGAAGACGCGATCCCCATAAAGAGCGACGCGACCAGCCCGAACAGCAAAAATAGCGGTACCACGCATAACAACCACGTGCCGATCATATATAAAGATGTCGCATAACCGCCCAGATCACGAATGAAGCGCCGGATCGGATAATTCAGCGCCGCGGGAATGTAAAGCCACAAAAACCGGAACGCCCAGATCAAAAACACCAGACCGGCCAGCGCCAGTATAAACGTGCCGGGTGCCGGTTCTTCCATCCTGCCGGCGGCTTCATGCGCCATGGCAGAAGCGGTAAAAAACGCGATCAGCCCGACACTTAAAAATTTTATCAATGTGTATGTGACGGTGCCGGCCATGATGCCGCCGGCACGGTCGCGGATTGTCTGCATATCGTGATCGGGGCGGCCTGTCGGCCGGAAAGGCCAGCGATGATTAAGATAGATCAGGCGAATAATATGCGATAACAGCCAGCCATCGGCCATGTAAGACGGCAACATTACCAGAGCCTGTTTGATATAATCGCCTTCCAGCCCCAGATTAACCACGGTCGTCAGGCAGATAATCTTGATCGCTAGCGGGATCATCGCCAGCCGCCACAAATAAGCGCGCTCGGCCCATGACAATTTATAGCCGGCGGTGGCGGCGTCTATAATGTCGAATGACGGCTTTTTGTTGGGGGCGGGTTTTTGATCCATTTGATCCTGTGGCAAAAGACTGGTTAATGATGTGTGTTCTTAAGTATGTTTTTTCATTATGTTTCTTCAGGGCGCGTCGATCATCTTATCGCATTTTTGCCGCCGGATCACCTGATTCCACGTTTTTATTGCCCGTCCACACCCAGCTTTTCCTGAAGTGCGCTGGATGATGTCGTATATTGAAAGCGCGCTTTTTTGCCGGGATACACATAAGGATAAGCGGCATGCGCCATTAATGCGGCTTCGTGAAAACCCGACAGGATCAGCTTTTGTTTGCCCGGATAGGTATTAATGTCGCCGATGGCAAAAATGCCGGGCTGTGATGTTTCAAATTTTTCCGTATCGACCGCCAGCAGATTACGGTCAAGATTCAGCCCGAAATCGGCAATCGGGCCGAGTTTCATCGTCAGCCCGAAAAAAGCCAGCAAATGATCGCATGGCAGGTCTGATTCCCCTCCGTCTGCCGATCGCAAGGTCACTTTTTCAAGGCGGCCTGCCTCACCGTGCAGGGCGGCGATCTGGCCGGTGGCAAAGGTTAGCGCCCCGGCGGCGGCCAGCGATTTCATTTTATTGACGCTGTCCGGTGCGGCGCGAAATTCATCCCGCCGGTGAACCAGTGTTATATGCGCCGCCAGCGGTTGCAGCTCCAGCGTCCAGTCGAGGGCGGAATCGCCGCCGCCGGTAATGACAATATGCTTGTCGCGGAATAGTTCCTTGTTACGCACGGCATAAAGCAGCGATGTGCCTTCATAGGAATCAGCCCCCGCCAGCGGCATTTTTTTCGGCACGAAAGACCCGCCGCCCGCCGCAATCACAATAACCGGTGCTTCCAGAATTGTTCCTGTGTCTGTTTCCAGCCGCCAATGGCCGTTTTCCAGCTTTTCAAGGGATTGCGCCATCTGGCTGAGGTGAAAAACCGGCCCGAACGGCGCAATTTGTTCCATCAGGCGGTCAACCAGTTCCTGCGCCATGATTTTCGGATAGGCCGGAATGTCATAGATCGGTTTTTCGGGGTATAGCTCGGCGCACTGGCCGCCGGGCTTGTCGAGAATATCGACCAGATGCGCTTTCATATCCAGCAGCCCCAGTTCGAAAACGGCAAACAGCCCCACAGGCCCCGCCCCGATAATAATCGCATCTGTTTTAAAATGTTGCGTCTTTGTCATGGCAGGATATAAATGCCATGTCTGCGTATAATGTCAAACAGGAATATGTCTGCCATGGATCAGAAAAACGAGCACCGCGCGGTTATCATCTGGCTGTATTTTTGTTGTTTTATGGTGTTTGCCATGGCGGTGATCGGCGCTGTGACGCGGCTGGCGGAGGCCGGGCTTTCGATGGTCGAATGGCGACCGCTGGTCGGCACAATCCCCCCCCTGAGTGAAGCGGAATGGCAACGCGTTTTTGATTTATACCGCGAAACGCCGGAATACAGGCTCAAACATTACTGGATGGGCATTGACGACTTTAAATATATCTTTTTCTGGGAATGGCTTCACCGTGTCTGGGGGCGGTTGATCGGGCTGGCTTTTGCGCTGCCGCTGGCATGGTTCTGGTTGCGGAAGAAAATCCCGCCCGGCTACGGCCTGTCTTTGACAGGGCTGTTAATTCTGGGCGGGGTGCAGGGCGTCATCGGCTGGTGGATGGTGACCAGCGGACTGGTCGATGAGCCGCGTGTCAGCCCTTACCGGCTGGCGGTGCATCTGGGGGTTGCTTTTATCATTTTCGGCTGGCTGTTTTGGCTCGCCCGCAACCTGCAAAATACAGCGCATCCAAAGGCCACAGACGCCGCTGTGCGCGGCGCGTTGATGAAAATCGGCCTGACGGCGCTGGCGCTGCTGGCGGTGACAATTATCTGGGGGGCGTTTGTCGCCGGCTATAAAGCCGGGCTGTTATATAATACATGGCCGATGATGAATGAGAATTTTACCCCGCAAAGCCCGTTTACGTGGTATGCGATTGCTTATGATCATGGCTGGATCCAGTTTTTTCATCGCTGG
>SKGD01000115.1 GCA_007117665.1 Alphaproteobacteria bacterium | reverse complement strand
TCAGTGCCGTTGAGCATGCCGGTATGCGCACACTGAAAGAAGGCCAGAAGATCGCCTACGATCTCCAGCGTGACTCGAAAACGGGCAAAGACAGCGCGGCCAATCTCAAGGAGGCGGCATAGGACACGGATAGCATGCCGCAGGCCGTGCCACCGATTCATATTCTTGTCATTGATAATGACTTCGTGGAAACAGCCGCGATAAAGTCGTGTCTCGAACAGGATATGCGTGTACCTTGGCGCGTGACGCATTGTGTTGGTGTCCAGGAAGCGCGTTTGCGTGTAAACACGGCCGATCTTGTGCTTCTGAAGCCTGAGATGGAAGGCTTGTCCTCTCCCAAGGAGGTCTTCAAAGATATAGATGATATGGTTTTTGAGTTGCCTATTATCGTTTTAACGTCAGAAGACGATGGGCGTGGCTTGTCCACATATGTTATGGAACATGGCGCAGCAGATATAGTCATTCGCGGGCATTTTTCCCGATTGGTCGATGCAATCGAATTCGCGCTTATCCGTCAGAAACTCAAGACAGATGCACGCAAAACGGCCGATAAAGCGCTTTTGGACTCTGAGGACAAAGGTAAGGCTGATTTAAGAACCAGCCATGACGAAAATATCGCTGGAGAAGAACGGCATAGACAAATTCTACGCTTGTTCGGTTGTGATTATTCGGTGGATCAGCAGGACAAAACAAATACATAAATTGAAGAAAGAGAATGATATGAAAAATTTTGAAGGCTTCGGCCTGAACCCTGCGCTGGCGGAATCGCTGGCGCGTATGAAATATGTCAACCCGACCCCCATTCAGGAACAAGCTATTCCGCTGGCTCTGAAAGGCCACGATATTATGGGCACGGCACAGACCGGAACGGGCAAGACGGCGGCATTCGCCATTCCGTTGGTGGAAAAACTTCTGACCAATCCGCGGGGGACGGCGCTTGTTCTGACCCCGACGCGCGAGCTGGGAAAGCAGATCATGGATATCATGCATCAGCTCCTTGGTTCTAAAAGCCCGATCAAGACGGCGTTTATTATTGGCGGCGAGCCAATGGGCAAGCAGCTAAGCCAGTTGCGCGCCCGCCCGCGCTTGATCGTCGGAACGCCGGGGCGGATTAACGACCATCTCGAACGCGGTTCGATGATGCTGCATGATGCCGATTTTCTGGTGCTGGATGAAACTGACCGGATGCTGGATATGGGCTTTATGGTGCAGCTTGAAAGAATTTTCAAATATATGCCTGAAAAGCGACAGACTTTGATGTTTTCGGCGACATTGCCGAATAATATTCTGACGCTTTCAAAGCAATATATGCATGCGCCAAAGCGTGTTTGTGTCGGTGAGACCAATGTCGTTGCCAGCAATATCAGGCAGGATGTCGTCCGGATCGAACAGGATAAAAAATATAACGAACTTCTGGCGCAGCTTCATGACCGCAAAGGATCCGTGATTGTGTTTATCAAAACCAAATACGGCGCGGACAGAATGGCTAAAAATTTGCGCCGGGACGGCTTTACATCGGACGCGCTTCATGGTGATTTGCGCCAGACCAAGCGCGACAAGGTCATGCAGAATTTCCGGACGCAGAATTTCCGGGTTTTGATTGCCACCGACATTGCCGCGCGCGGGCTGGATGTGCCGCATATCGCGCATGTGATTAATTATGATCTGCCGCAAGTCGCCGAAGATTATATCCACCGTATGGGACGAACCGCCAGAGCCGGTGCGAAAGGCGAGGCGATCAGCTTTGTCTCTCAACAGGACGGACGGAAATGGCATGCCATTGAACGGCTTTTGAACCCGGATGCGGCGCATGATGAGTCTGCCGGTCGCCCTGCGCGCAACAGCCGGAACCGCAATCGTCCCGGCGGGAAAAAGCGTTTTTACCGGAGCCGGAAAAAAGCCGCCTGATCTGTTCGCCAAAGATAACCAAACCCGGCTGTAATCGTCCGGATCATCTTGATTGCGGCATGTGTTCTTTGTACAAAGGAACACATTTTGCCGCACAGGCGGCGACAAACGGAACAAGGCGGATAGCAAATGGATCTTTCTTTGGATGGACATTCTTATGCCCTGATTGAAAAACAGGGTATGGTGCGGTGCTATAAAGGCACGGTTCATGCGCTGGGCGCAACGGAGGAAATCCACACCCTGGCGCAGGCTCACAATAAAGATGTTGTGTTTGTGCTGCCTTATCATGTGATCCGCGAGCGCGGTTTCGAAGCGCATGGCGACGAGCCGATTTTGGCATTGCTGGTCGATGAAGCCATGCCGCCGGTTTCGGTTGATGATTTTATCGCTGCCGTTCCCGACCGCGATATTTGTCTTTCCCGTCCGATTGTACCGGTTTTGTCCGATGAGGATCAGGAATCCCTGATTGCGGCTTTTCAAAAAGAAGAGATTGAAGGCGGCAACGCATCACAGGTCAATTTGTCGCGCATTTTCACCGGCAGTATCGATCAGGCTGACGATGCGACGTTGCTGACGATCTATAAACGCTTTTTGAAGCGCAGCGGCCAATATATGACGGTTTTGTTCTGTCACCGCGATGCCGGGAAAGATGATACCGGGCAATATATTGTTGGTGCTACGCCGGAATGTCATTTGGAAGTTGCGGAAAACCGCACTGTTATGATGCCGATCGCCGGAACGTTGCGAAAGGAAGATCACGCCACATTTGAAAAAAGGTTGCAGGGTTTCCTGATTGACGCCAAGGAAATTAACGAGCTTTATCAGGTCACAGATGAAGAACTGAAAATGATGGCGCGGATTTGTCCGGATGGAGGCAAAATCGAAGGCCCGTATTTAAAAGAGATCGGTAACGTCGTACACACATTTTACATGCTGGTCGGTGACAGATCCCCCAATAGCCTCGAAAGCCTGCGCCATACATTACACGCCCCGACCGTTGTCGGCAGCCCGATGGAAAGCGCCGCCCGTATCATCCGCAAATATGAGCCGCAATCGCGGCGCTATTATGCCGGAGAGATCGGTCTTTACGATTATACAGGCCGTGATCAGGCTTATGAATACGGGGATCTTGACGTGGCGATCCTGATCCGCTGTGCGGAGGTTTTTAATGATGGAACGTTCCGGATACAGGCCGGGGCGGGCATTGTTCGTGATTCCGATCCGGCCAGCGAAGTAAAGGAAAACCGCGCCAAGGCGTCAGTGGTATTTGATGCTTTTACCGGCGATGGCGCTCACACCGATTTATATTTGACGCCGGCATTACATGAAACATACCACCCGACCCTGATGCAGCGAAATGCCCATCTTTCGCAATTCTGGATGAGCAAACAAGGCGCCGAAACACAGCCCGTCCGGGCGAAGGTGACGCTTATTAACAACGAAGATGATTTTTGCCTGATGCTGGCGCATTTATTGAAAAGTCTGGGGTGCCGGACGCGTGTGCTGGATACGTTTGATTATGATCCTGATCGCGATGACGCTGATATTGTTCTGGTGGGGCCGGGCCCGGGGGATATTAACGACCCCGATCATCCGCGTATGGTAAAGCTGCGCGGGGTTCTGGAGGAACTCAAGCGCCGGAAAAAGCCGCTTTTGGGGATTTGTCTGGGGCATCAGGCACTTGCCACACTGGACGGGATTCAGGTCGTCCGCCAGCCTCGCAGCTCGCAAGGGATGCCGCGTATGGTGCAGTTATTCGGAAAGACGTACCGGCTGGGGTTTTATAATTCTTTCTCGGCGTTGGTGACCAAGGATGTTGAAAGTAATCCGGCGCTCCGGCTCAGCATGGATGATGACGGGCGGGTGATTGCTCTGGAAGGGGCGCATTATATCGGTTTCCAGTTTCACCCTGAATCGATCATGTCTGAACAGGGCAGGGAGATTATGCGGCAGGCACTTGAGAAATTAATGGCACAAGCGACATAAAAAGGGGCAAAGGCGAACGGCGCTTGTCCTGTGGCTCCTACCGGGGCGTGTTGTGGGTTTGGACGGGCGTTACATCAGGCTTGTTGCCGGGCATGTATGACTCTGTGTCTTTGTGGCGCATCAGATACTTACGATTCCAGTCTTTTGTAACAAGTGCATACGCCCGGTAACCGTTTTTTTCATATCCTGCGATCGCGTTATCATTATTGGCCAACACTTCCAGTTCCAGCGGAAGTTTTTCATTATGCGCTTTTTCCAGAGCCTTTTTCATGATGGCGGTGCCGATGCCGTGTCTTTGATAGTCAGGCTCGATATACATGCGTTGCAGGATCACAGCCTGATATTTCGGCCGGGCGTTAATCTCGTCAGTGTCTTGTTGGGTCTTGATCGCAACGACAGGCTCGTCAATATGGGGCAGCTCAAGCTTTGTAATGCAAAAACAACCGATTGGCTTGCGCCCGTGCATCAGCATATACATGCCGTGTTCGCTAAATCCTTTTTTAAAAAACGGGTAGCGCTCATGCTCCGGCCAGACACCGTTATTTAACGCCATGACAGACGGGCTGATTGTCTTTTTGAAGATTTGATAGGCCGCATCCAGATCTTTTTCCGGGTCAACCGGCCGGTAGCTTATATCATCTGTAAGCCGGGCATGGCGGCTAAAAATACGTCTCAGGCAATCAAGCTTCATTAATTTATCTCTTCATCTGTCTTTGGCGGAACCAATTCTGATTGATGATATGTTTGCCCAGTTTATTAACATAACATAGGTGCTGGGCGCAAGTTTATTTTGGGGAGCCGTGCTTGTCCGGGGCGGAGCAGTGGTGTAGACTCGCAGCACACGATATTTATATATGACGGGAGATAAACGGACATGACGGGACAACCAGCCACGCAGACTTCAAAACAGACGCCGCCCGCGACCCGGGAGGCATTTTATGACGCGTTCAACGAGATGAAAGCGCGATTTGACGCGATGGAGCCGGAAGTTGCCGTCACGGTCGCGGATGAAGATATGGGCGTTGAAGGATATGTGGTTGTCTGGAATACCGGTATCACCAAAGGCAGCCCCCGCGAGGGATGCGGCAAGGGCGGTACGCGGATTGTGCCGGATCTGACCCTGCATGATATTAAGCGTCTGGCACGCAGCATGGCTTTGAAAAATGCGGCGGCAGGACTGCCTTTGGGCGGTGGGAAAGCCGGATTGCGCGCTGATCCGGCGCGTCCTGATTTTGAAAAGATTTATCGCCGCTTTGTGACGCTGTGCAAGCCGCATCTCTATAAATATGGCGGGAAATATGGCGGGTTTGGTTTTGATATCGGGGCGGATCCGATCCATGCAATATGGGCGTGCGACGAACTGGGCACGACGGATTGCTTTACCGGCAAGCCGCTGGAGATGGGCGGCACTGATTATGACCGTGAAGGCATTGCCGGGCTGGGGGTTGCGGTTGCGGCGCGTACGGCGCTCGAAGAAGCCGGCAAGCAGCCTGCCGAGGTGACCTTCGCCGTACAGGGGCTGGGCGCGATGGGAGCGGCGGTCTTTCGTTATTTCTCTGATTATGGCGGTCATTTGCGGGCACTGTCAGATCCGCTTTATGGCGGAAGCTGGGTTTTTACACAGGATCCTTCACCGGCCTTGCGTGATGCGCTGATCGCCCGCGATTCGGATATTGTGCGCGATCTTTTGGCAAAAGAAGCCGAGAAAATAAGCGATGATACGCAAGACGTTTTGTATCAGGATGTCGATGTATTGTTTCCCTGTGCGGTACAGGATGTCATCACGGCGGAGAATGTAGGCCGGATCACGGCGCGTTTCATCAGCGAAGGCGCGAATAATCCGACCACGGCTGACGCCTATACAAATCTGTTCTCGCGCGGTGTTACGGTCATTCCCGATTTTATCGCCAATGTCGGCGGGATCATTGCCGCCTATATTGAAATGGTGTCGGATGTCACCCCCGAAGAAAACGCCCGGACAAAAGCAAAAGTCAGGGAAGCAAAAGACATGACAGCGACCAAAATCGCCGCCAATGTCCGGGAATTACTGGCGATGGTCAAGGGGCTGGATGTTGAGCCGTCCCATGCCGGCCAGTATATGGCTTATCGCAATATTCTGGGCGCGGGCTGATATAAACCCGGCGGATATGTCAGCTTTTATTGTGCTGGTGCGCTTTATATAGCAGACGCTGTGCTTCATTATCGCTCAGGCTGTTTTGTAAAGGCTCCAGCCAATGAAGCCACATAGCGGCAGTCCATGAAAAACCTGACCCGCCCAGTGGCGCGCCGTCTATCGGGTTGTAATATTCCGCAAATCCGCCTTTTTTCATTAACAGCGACGTGTCTGTAGCGATATTGGCTGCTTGCTGATGTCGTCCGCATGTCCGCAGGCCATGATAAATCATATAGTTCATAATGGCCCAGACAGGCCCCATCCAGTATTTTTCGGGGCTGAATCCCGCACCGTCAGGCGCATAGCTTGGCAAGAGAAAAACGGTTTTGTGCCATCTGTCGATCAGGCCTGACAGTGCGTCTATCTGATCCGGGCGGAGGTTTCCGGCAAACAGGCTGAGAAAAGCGGCGGAGCTGGTACCGCCCGTATGCCGGCCACGCGCACCGGTACAGGGCGAAAAATCCAAGGGCTGGAATGCTTGTTCGGCGTCATTCCACAGGCGCTGGAGCGCGCCGGAGGAAAGGGCGATGCGCTTTTCAATGACTTTTCTTTCGGCGCTGAACGCCGCCCCGCCGATAAAGTCGATCAGCCATAACAGATCCTGATTGGCTCGGGACAGGATAAAGTTGATCGTGGTGTCTGCGACCTTGAAGTATGACTGCTCATACAGTGCCATATCATCATAGTCCAGCGACCGTGCCTGTTGCACCAAAGCCATGAAAGCATCATATTCCGACTGATCCGGGCGCTGGTTTGCCGGGATCAGGGCGGTATCTTTGCGCTCGTAGGGCTGCAATCCCTCTTTGGGGATATGTTTCAGGATTGCGCTCCAGTCATGACTGTTGTCACGCCCGGTTTCCCATGGGTGATAGGAAAACACCAGACCGGACATGTCCGGGTCGCGCTTTTCGTGCCACCATTGATGCCATTTGAATAATTTCGGAATGAACGTGCGTGCTTTGTGTCTGGATTGTTCTGTATCCCCGGTATTTTCGCATAGCTGACGGATAACATGTGCGGCGACAGGCGGGTTGGAGATGCCGGATGTTTCAATGCCTGCCGGATTACGAGCATGCCAGTGGTCAGGGCCGGGGCAATAGGTTGTCGCGGGTTCGGATCGGAACAGGATGTGAGGCACCATACCGTTGTCCCATTGTCCTTCAAACAGGGAGTCAAGCTCGACCCATGCCCGTTTTTCATCATAGGCGGCAAAGCCAAGCGCGGCAAAGCACGAATCCCAGTTCCATTGGAACGGATATAGCATTTTGCGCGGGATTGTATAATGGCCTAAATCATTGGCCGCGAGCGTCTGGCGCGCCTGATCGGACAAAAAAGACATGGAACCTGAATATTGTTGAACAACACAAACCGGACAAGCACTTTACATCATTGTAAAGAGTCAGGCCAGTGCTCTGACAGGGGCATTTGTCGGCGCCTGTGCGATGTCGACACGGATCATCCGCCGCATTGCCAGCGTTGTGTTTTCATAGTAAGCATCCGTGCGATCATCAAGTGAACTGGCAACCAGCATTGAGATGCCCGGATCTAACGGCCGCCCTGTGTTCGATACGTAACCCGGCCGCGTCAGGAAATGCTCCTTACACCAGACATCGAGATCAGGAAACCAGGGGTGAAGAATGCTAGGCTCAGGACTCATTAATTGAGATAAAAAATAACGGTTGCAGCGATACAGATCGCCGAGAAGAAAGTATGGGCACATCGGTCATAGCGCATGGCAAT
>SKGD01000052.1 GCA_007117665.1 Alphaproteobacteria bacterium | reverse complement strand
TCATCGTTTCAGCGACGCGTCCCTACATGCGGAGTCCAGCCTGACATATTCGGAAAAAGTCAGCCGGGAGGATGGCAGTCGCATCGGGTCGGATGAAAAGCTGCGCGGTCATATTTTTGCTGAGGGGCGCTGGGATATGAATGAACGCTGGCGTTCAGGGCTGTCTTTGGCATTGGCATCGGACAAGCAGTATTTGCGGCAATATGATTTCAGCCGCGAAGATATTCTGGAGAATGAACTTTATATCGAGCGTTTTTCAGGGCGTGATTATGCGGCTGGTCGATTGCTGGCTTTTCAGGATGTCCGGGTCAGGGAGCGCCGCACGGATCAGCCTAATGTCTTGCCTGAAACTGACATCTACTTTACCGGTGCGCCGAACGGGCTTTTGGGCGGGCGCTGGGACGGGTCATTCTCGACATTGGGGCTGCGCCGTGACAGCGGACAGGATATGGTGCGCGCCTCTGCTTCTGTGGGATGGGAAGGCCGTCATGTGACCGGCTTCGGGCTGATTAATACGCTTGATTTGCGCGGGCGGGGCGATGCTTACTGGGTGCATGATCGTGATGTGGCGGCGGTTAACCCAGCTTTGAGCAAAAGCGGCCAGGATGTCCGTTTCTTTCCACAGGCACATTTGATAACCCGCTATCCGCTGGTCAGAAATATGGACGCGGCGCAAATTATGGTTGAGCCGATTGGTGTGGTTACGTTGGCTACCAATGTCGATAATACCGATAGCGATATCCCGAATGAAGATAGCCAGGACGCGCAAATTGACCCGGCTAATATCTTTAGTCCGAACCGCTTTCCCGGAAAGGATCGGGTTGAAGATCGTGCGCGCGCGACATACGGTTTCAGGACCGGCATTTACAGTCACGGCGGCAGCCACGGGAGCGTTTTTGTCGGCCAGAGTTATCGCTTTCATGGCGATGATAACCCGTTCCCGCGGGGGTCAGGACTGTCCAGCCGTAAGTCTGACTGGGTCGGCCAGATAGATGGGTCATATCAGGGGCGATATAATGTCAATTACCGAACTCAGCTCGATAGTGAGAATATGTCATCGCAGCGTCATGAAGTGGATGCACGGGCTGATTTTGGGCGTTTTGATATCAGCACGAACTATATGTTTGTCAAAGGGCTGGAGGATACTGATCTGGATCGGAGCCGGGAGCAAATCCGGGTCGGAGCGGGGGTTCATGTGACCCGTCACTGGCGGGTCAGGGGGATGGTGCTGCGTGATCTGGGTCGTGATGCAGGGTTGCGCCGTGCGTCTTTGGGGTTTGATTATGAAGGTTGCTGCCTGACATTCTCGGCTACGGCAAACCGCCGTGTGACATCAAGAATTTCCGGCGAAAGCAGCACCGACGTCATGTTCCGCATCGGGTTGAAAGGACTGGGCAGTTTTGAGACAAGCGGAACGACCCTGTGGTCATCTTCGGCTGATTAGGGCGGATGCGGGCATTCAGGCAAAGGGCGGCAATGTGTATGGATCCCCGCTCAAGGCGGGGATGACAAGATGGTTTGTGACGGGGATGACAAAGAATTCCACCTGTCATACCTGCCGCCCCCAATTGTCATGCCCGCCTTGTGCGGGCATCCAGAAGTGGTGGCAATGAAATGAAAGACTGTTATCGGGGCTGGTGAATTGGGTCAAGGCTGATGATCTGCCGTTGGACGGTCCCGTCAGACCGCATTTCGGCAGTGATTTTACCCGATAGCTCATAAAGAGGTCCCCCGATTTCCAGGACAAGATTATCATAGCCTATTTCGGAAATATTCCGCTCTATGCGGTTCAGGTTGCCGGGGGTCAGCATCAATGTCGTTAATATGCCGCTATCCAGTGCTGTGCCGCCAAGGTTTTGCTGTATAAGCTCTAAAAAGCCGACAATATTGCGGATATCGTTATTCTCGATTTTGGCGGAGACAACCAGCCCATCGCGTGTGTTACGGCTTTCGAGTGTCACAGGCATGTCATCAAACCCGGCGATCCGCGCATCGAGCCGCACATCGTGTTTGTCAATGCGTCCGTCAATCTTGAGTGATAAATCATTCAGGTGCAGCGTGCCGATATTCACCATACCGGCGACAAGCTGTCCGCTCAGGCCGGGGAATCCTTCAGATTCTTTTTTAATGCCGATCCATCCCGATATGCGGCTGGCTTGAAACCGGTCGAGGTTGAAAGCGGCATTATGGATGTCCCCATGATAGTCCCATTGCCCGTTTTCATGGAATGTTCCTTTCCAGATTGAATCCAGCCGCACTTGATGCTGAACCCCCCAGAGCGCGCCAAGCAGCTCGGCGCTTTTGTTATCGCGGCGCTCTATATGGCCTCTGGCATGAAAGCGCAGCGCGCCGATCCCGGTCATCAGGTCAAGATAGGCATCATCCAGCACAAATTCCTGTAATCCCGCCGGGGAGACAGGGCGCGGCGTCCACCCTTCGATGATCAATCCGTTTTCACGGTTATATTCTCCGGTCAGCCTGACACCTTCGATATTAATGTGAGAAAGCGACCGGCGCAGGAAAATATCTGACAGGGAGACCGGCATGGAGATTGTCCTGATTGTGCTGAATCCTTCCTCGTCAAGGCGGATGTCGTCATAGACAAGCTCGTGCGGTCTCAGGCTGGTGGATTTGATCGCCGGATTGTAAAACCCGTATGATCCCAAGGTGTTATAGAGAATATTTTCAACCACGGTATATCCCTGCCACAGCCAGAGCGCTGGCGCGATAAAGGCTGCTGCTACAGCGAGGATATAGAGCTTTTTGCGTGTTCCCATGGGAACAGGACTGTAAAGATAATAGAAAGATATTTCAAAAGAAAAACGCCGGCACATGATGCCGGCATTTTCAAAAGATCATAAAGCCTTGCTTTAGCGTACAGGTCGTATGTGGCTAGGCAGGTTCAGGTTGCTATCGCTCTGGTTCCCGGAGGTGACACAATTCTGGGTGTAGACCTGATCTCCTCTCCATTGGGAAGCATCTTCGCCATTGATCGTCCGGCGCATGGTGGTGTTTGTTTCATCAACACAGTCCTTGTTAAATGCGCTTCCGGCGGCTGCGCCCAAGGCGCCACCGATCAATGCCGCCGCATTTTGCGTGTTGCGGCTTTTCCCGTCTGCGGCGATCATGCCGGCTCCGGCACCGATGGCCGCGCCCAATGTTGTGCCGCGCGTCTGCGGGTTTTCAAGGGAGGCGCAGCCGGTTGTTGCCAGCGCCGTCCCCAAAAGAAGGGGGGCTGCAACTTTAGTTTTGAAGACTTTGGAAATACTCATTTTTATAACCTCTATAACTCGTTTTTTAACTTAGCGATTGCACTGGTTTGCAATGCGAACCCCTCTAGCCAGATCAACCCCACGGTTAAGACCGCGCTGAACTTCATTCATGCAGCGCTGGTTTTGACGCTGTTGATTTCGGACATCACGCTCCGCTTGACGTTGCTCGTTTCTTAAGGCGCGCTCATCCTGAGAATCGGCACGTGAGACAGCACGATTAAATTGCTGCACATCGCGTGTTTCATTCAGGTCATAGTTTCTGACGGGCAAGCCTGTGCGTGTATTCCATTCGCAGCCATCAGTTGCCGAAAAGGCCTGTCCTGCATATTGGAAGACATGCGTTATTTTATCAGCATCACAAGCGGCCAGAGAGTTCGGCGCCGGTTGTTCCGATGCTGCGGCAGATCCTGCGAAAGCCATGCTGAGCGCTAGAGCGCTACTCGCTAAAAATGATGTTTTATTGCCTAAAGCCATTGATTTTCTCCACACCTTCTATTCCAAAAATGAAATTGTTCCCCTTTTTAGCACTGTTTACGGGATGATGTCAAGAAAATTATTTCCATAATCATTAAAAATAGATCGTTCTGCCAGCTTAAATATCAACATAATCGACAAAGGCGGCATTTTCCTGAATGAAGTGAAAGCGCGCTTCGGCGTTTTTCCCCATCAACCGGTCAACAAGATCGTCAATCTGATCTGTGGCGCGGTGCGCCTGATTTTGCATGTCCGAGGCTTCAGATTCATCAAAATCATCGGCGATCCCCAGCGTGGCGACCGCATCGGGAATAGTCACCCGTAACAATGTCCGTGTTGCCGGGTTCATGGTCGTTTCTTTTAACTGTTTTGCCGGCATTTCACCAAGCCCCTTGAAACGGCTGACATCGACTTTTTTCTTGTTCTTGAAAATTGTCTCCATCAATTCATCTTTGTGCCGGTCATCGCGGGCATATTCGCTCAGCGTGCCGCTGGCCAGACGATAGAGTGGCGGCAAGGCAAGAAACAGGCGGCCATCTTCGATCAAAGGCCGCATCTGGCTGTAGAAAAACGTGACCAGCAGGGCGGCAATATGCGCGCCGTCAACGTCGGCGTCTGTCATGATGATGATCTTCTCATAGCGCAGCTTGTCGCAGTCAAACTCCTTGCCGCTGGCCGCGCCGAGCGCCTGAATAATATCCTGAATTTCCTGATTGGCGCGGATTTTGTCGTTTGTGGCGCTAACAACATTCAGGATTTTACCGCGCAGGGGCAGGATCGCCTGCGTTTCCCGGTTGCGCCCCTGTTTGGCTGATCCGCCGGCGCTATCTCCTTCAACGATAAATAACTCGGTTCCTTCGGCGCTGGTACGGCTGCAATCGGCCAGCTTTCCCGGCAGCCGCAGGCGTCTTGTGGCTGATTTACGCGCCATGGCTTTGTCATCACGGCGGCGCTGGCGCTCTTCTGCTTTTTCGATGATGGCCTGTAACAGGACAGAGCTGCTTGCCGGGTCGCCCGAAAGCCAGTGGTCGAAATAGTCTTTGACGGCCTGATCAACCAGACGCGTCACTTCGGCATTGGCCAGCTTTTCCTTGGTTTGCCCTTGAAATTGTGGCTCACGGATGAAAATAGACACAAGGATCGCGGCGCCGTTTACCACATCTTCGGCGGTAATGGCGGACGCTTTTTTATTGCCGGTCATTTCACCGTAATTGCGCAACCCCCGCGCCAGGGCTGTCCGCAGCCCTTGCTCATGCGTGCCGCCTTGCGGGGTGGGGATGGTATTGCAATAAGAATGGATAAATCCCTCCCCGCCATCCGGCCACGCGATAGCAAATTCAATCTTTCCGGCACCGTCCGGCAAATCGGTGACGCCGCTGAAAGAGTGCGGCGTAAGGGTTTCTCTATCTTTAAGCGATGCCTGCAAATAATCCTGCAGCCCATTGGGAAATTTAAAGTTTTTTTCTTCCGGTGTTTTGCTGTCAGGCGTCAGAAGCGCAGGCGCACACCGCCAGCGTATTTCAACGCCGCGAAACAGATAGGCTTTGGAACGCGCCATCTGGTAAAGCCATGACGCTTTGAGCCGTGCTTTTGCGCCGAAAATCTCAGGATCGGGTCGAAACCACACCGTTGTGCCACGGCGATTGCTGACGCTGCCGCAATTTTCCAGCTTTCCGGTGGCAAGGCCGCGGGAAAAACTTTGTTTGTAAAGCTGCTTGTCGCGAGCGACTTCGACCCACATATCTTCGGACAGGGCATTGACCACCGAAATCCCGACCCCGTGCAGGCCGCCGGATGTCTGGTAAGCCTTGCCAGCGAACTTACCGCCCGAATGAAGTGTTGTCAGTATGACTTCAAGGGCAGATTTACCTGGATATTTCGGGTGGTCGTCAACCGGGATTCCACGCCCGTTATCGCTGATGGTAACGGAATTATCGTCATGCAGGGTCACCTCGATCCGGTCGGCATGGCCGGCAACGGCTTCGTCCATGGCGTTATCCAGAATCTCGCCGACGAGGTGATGCAGGGCGCGGTCATCCGTGCCGCCAATATACATGCCCGGACGCCGCCGGACAG
Source organism: Alphaproteobacteria bacterium (assembly GCA_007117665.1). Classification (GTDB taxonomy): domain Bacteria; phylum Pseudomonadota; class Alphaproteobacteria; order Micavibrionales; family Micavibrionaceae; genus UM-FILTER-47-13. The sequence goes on along the minus strand of SKGD01000052.1, from coordinate 2,163 downwards.
GTTCCAGCCCTTCCAGAACCTCGATATCGGCAGCGCCGTAGGAAGAGTCGTTATTGCCGGTTTTACTGTTTTTGAACAGATCGCTCATGCTTGTTTTATGATCCCGCTTGTCTTTTCAAATGCTTTTGCCGATGATGTTCGTAGTGTATATAAGCTATATAAGGGATAGCAACAGGCAAAAAGCGACAAGTAAAGGATTTTTGCCGTAAAAGGAAGATAAAAGGGGCATATCGTCATGCGTGGCTGGGGAAGGCGAATATTGGGCGGGTTGTTTAATCAGGCCAAAGCAAAGAAAATAACAGCGCGTGTGACGCCGATGCCTGCTGATACGATCGCCGATCGTTTTATCAGTGCGGGATGGTTGATGTCGCAAATGGATCTGGCCGGTGGAAATCGCGCTTATCGTTATGTCGGGGGGCGGGCTGTGACGGTGGGACTGAATGCGATGCATTTCAAAGCGCCGGTTTTTATCGGCGATGATGTGACGATTTATACCGAGATCGTCAGGCAGGGAAAAACATCCCTGACGATCAGGATTGATGCCTATGCCGAGCGACGCGAAGGCAGTGCGCCAGAAAAAGTGACAGAAGGTTATTTCAGTTTCGTTCATATTGATGAGCAAGGGCGCCCCAAAGAAATTTCAAATGGCAGACCCGGCGGGTTGGCGCTGGCATTGCCGCAGGGCGCCAAGCCGTCCAGCGCCGAAGTGTCCGATACCGAACCGGTGCTTAGAGACGGACAGGTTTTGTCTTTGCGCACTGTGCCGTTCCCGCGCGATAAAAATCATAATGGCGATATTTTTGGCGGCTGGGTGTTGTCACAGATGGATCTGGCGGGCAGTTTACGAGCGCGCAAGCATGCTGGGCGCGCGGCGGCTCCGGTGGCGATCGAGGCCATGACTTTTCATCGTCCCTTGTCCGAGCTTGACGAGGTCAGCTTTTATACCGAGATCATCAGGACAGGCACAACATCGCTGGCTGTGCGGGTCGAAAGCTGGGCGTTAAGGAAAGATTTGGAAAAATATGAAAAAGTAACAGAAGGGATATTTACGTACGTGGCGATTGATGAAAACCGCAAGCCGGTGCCGATTGCCGGACAAAAGCCTTGAGTGCCGGGTTGGCCGGTATGATAACAAACAAGTCAGGATGACAGTTTTATGATGAACAGCTTTGCAGGAATACGATTTGCGATCGCTATTATGCTCGCGCTTTGTGTGTTGAGCTTTAAAGGGGTGGAGGTACGGGCATCTGCCGGAGGGGTCTCTCTCAACGAAATTGAGGATTATAGCGACGGGATGACCGACGCACAGTTTCGTGCAGGCAGCCAGCTCTTTGAGGAAACACCCGGCGGGGACAAATATTTATCTTACTCTGTTCGTTTGCCAAATGACTGGTCGCAGGAGTTTGATAGCTTTTTCCTTTACAGTGACTCTGATGAGGATGCGGGCGTTCGACGGATGATGGGGCGTATCATCACATATAGCGGCCCTTTACGTATGGACGCATCCAGTGTGCTTGAAATTTATGCTTACCCGCTTGAGTTCGGCATGACAGCCAGAGACTGGTTCTTGCGCCATGCGATGGAAAACGGGTATTCGCTGCAAAGCATGACAGAACATTCTGACCGGCGGGTTGAGGTTCTTTACATCGAAGTGCGGGGAGATACAGGATATATTGTGCGTGCCATGGTGGATCTGAATGGCCCGCGCGTGATCGTGACCACCTACGAAGTGCCTGACAGATACTGGATGGGTGAACGGGGATGGCAGCAAAAAGCATTGGAGTCACTGACATTTCACAGCCCGGAGGAAATCGCAGTCGAAACGACCAACTCGTATAATTTTCTGGAGATACTCGAGTTTAGCTATCCTGCGAACTGGCGTATGGGATTGCCGGTTATCCATGGACTACAAGGCATGGATGCCCGTTTAATCAGCAGCCGCGATAATGTAACCTTGGATGCCGAGATTTATATCAGCCTGATTTCCACGGAAGTGAACACGACACTTAAAGAGGAAGTCCTTTACATGCGCAATGAGGCAGAAGGGCGCGGCCTTAATATCGGGAACATGATCGAGCGCCGCGATGATTTCAGGCTGCTGCCTCATGTGACGCAAGGCAATATTGAGGTTTATAAAGCTGCGCAGGAAAATACGGATCGTTT
>SKGD01000010.1 GCA_007117665.1 Alphaproteobacteria bacterium | reverse complement strand
CTGAGTAACTATGATTTTCAGTAGTCACACGTTTGTGCAACATTTTGTGTAACTGTAAAGAAAATCTTCAGCAAAATCAATGACTGATTGAGTCGTGTGAAACTTTTGTGTAAGTAAGAAAATCAATTAAATCAATGACTTACGTTTGAAAAGCTACTCCCACTCGATTGTGCCGGGGGGTTTGGAGGTTATGTCATAGACGACGCGGTTGATGCCTTTGACTTCGTTGATCAGTCTTGTCGAGACGCGGGACAGGAACTCATGATCGAAATGGTAGTAATCTGCCGTCATGCCGTCGGTTGAGGTCACGGCGCGCAGACCGCATACATAGTCATAAGAACGGCTGTCGCCCATGACGCCGACGGTCTTGACGGGCAAAAGCACCGCGAAAGCCTGCCAGATCGCATCATAAAGCCCGGCAGTGCGGATTTCTTCGAGATAGATTGTATCGGCCTTGCGGAGGATTTCGAGTTTTTCCGGCGTGATCGCCCCCGGAATGCGAATCGCCAGACCCGGCCCCGGAAAGGGGTGGCGTTTGACAAAATCGGGATGCATACCAAGCTCAACCCCCAGCGCGCGCACTTCGTCCTTGAACAATTCGCGCAAAGGCTCGACCAGTTTGAGATTCATGCGCTCCGGCAAGCCGCCGACATTATGGTGGCTTTTGATGGTCACGCTTGGCCCGCCTGTAAAAGACACGCTTTCAATCACATCCGGGTACAGCGTTCCCTGCGCCAGAAATTGCGCGTTTTGGGCTTCGCTCGCGGCCAGTTCCTCAAACACTTCGATAAAGCCCTGACCGATAATCTTGCGCTTTTGTTCGGGGTCTTCGATGCCGGCCAGCCGCCCTAAAAACAGGTCGGCGGCGTCTTTATGGATCAGCTTGATCCGGTAATGGTCACGGAACAGCGCGACAACCTGTTCACTTTCCCCGGCACGCATCAGGCCGGTATCGACATAAATACAAGTCAGCCGGTCGCCGATGGCTTCATGCAGCAACACCGCCGTCACTGACGAATCAACCCCGCCAGAAAGCCCGCAAATCACATGGCCGTCCCCAACCTGCGCGCGGATTTTTTCAATCGCCTCGGCGCGGAATGCCGCCATCGTCCAGTCTCCGGCACAGCCGCAGACCTTATGCGTGAAATTTTTGAGCAAAGCCGCGCCATGCGGCGTATGGACGACTTCGGGGTGGAATTGCACTGCGTAAAATTGGCGCGCATCATCGGCGATCATGGCGAAAGGCGCGCCTTCGGATGCGCCGACCACCCGGAATCCTTCGGGCAATGCCGTAACGCGGTCGCCATGGGACATCCAGACTTGCTCACGAGCACCTGCATCCCATATCCCGTCCAGCAGCGCGTTATGCGCCTTAACATCCACATAAGCGCGGCCAAATTCGCGCGTATCGCCTTTTTCAACGCGGCCGCCAAGCTGGGTGACCATGGTTTGCTGGCCATAACAAATGCCGAAAAGCGGCAAACCCATATCAAACAAGCCTTGCGGCGCGCGCGGGCTGTCTTCATCCGTGACGCTGCATGGCCCGCCCGATAAAATCACCCCGCGCGGGTCATAGGCGCGGATTTTGGCGGCATCCGCCTGATTGAACGGCCAAATTTCACAATAAACGCCGCTTTCGCGGATGCGGCGGGCGATTAACTGCGTGACCTGCGACCCGAAATCCAAAATCAAAATACGGTCGTGATGAGCGGGGATGTCGGGGGTTGGCTGGGTTCTGGCAGTCATGGTTTACATCTCATTCTTCGGTTGGGGTCGCTTTTTTCTGCAGGGCGGCGGCAAAAAACCCGTCCGTGCCGTGCCGGTGTGGGGTCAGGCGCATATATCCGTTCTTATCGGATGGGATGGCATCCGGCAAGGGGGCGCGTTCAAAATCGGGATGCCGCGTCAAAAATGCTTCGATCTGGTGCTCATTTTCTTCCGGCAGCAACGAACATGTCGCATAAACCAGACGCCCGCCGGGCTTGACGGCCTTGACGGTGCGGTCGAGAATATCAGCCTGAATCGCGATAAGTTCATCCAGCCCCGGCCCGTAAGTGCGCCAGCGCATATCAGGATTGCGCCGCCACGTGCCCGTCCCGGTGCAGGGAACATCCGCCAGCACAATATCAAACGTGCCTTTTTGGCGGCGAAGCCATTTTTTATGGTCTTCCAGAGGCCGGATTTCGATCATGTCATGCACACCGGCACGGCGGAAACGCTCCCGCGCTTTGGCCAGCCGTTTTGCATCGAGATCCATCGCCACGATGCGGCCTTTCAGTGCCATCGCATCCGCCAGCGCCAGCGTCTTGCCGCCCGCCCCCGCGCAATAATCCAGAAGCTGCATCCCCGGCTTTGCGTCACAAGCCAAAGCAATCAATTGCGAGCCTTCATCCTGAATGTCGATCCATCCCTTTGCGAAGGCTTTGGTTTTGGCAAGATACGCCTTGCCGCGCGCACGCAGGCCGACAGGCGAATAAGGGGTCAGGTCTGTCGGCACACCATCTTTTTTCAGGGATTCCCGGACTTTATCCAGCGGCGCACGGCCTGTATTAACACGCATATCCAGCGTTGCGCCGTCAATCAGGGCGGTCATTTCCTGTTCAAATAAATCCCCGAAATAGGCCTGTAACGAGGCCTCATATTGCGGCGGGCATTCAACGCGGACAGCCGGCGGCATGTCCGGGTGCCCCAAAGGCTTGTCTTTGAGGGAGTCCGCCCATTTGCTTTCCTCGTCCGTCAAAGGGGCATCGCTGTATTTGCTGTCATCGAAAAAGAAGGCGGGGTTTTTCTGCTCGCCCAAAGAAATCCATAAAATCATCCGGTTGCGCGGCGTGTCTTCGCGGTTGCAACGGGCAAGCCACCAGCCCAGCCTTGCATACGCCCGGATCAAACAATAGGTGCGTTCCGCGATGGCGGCGCGATCCTTGGCGCCGATATAACGCCGGAAACGCATGTAATCACCCGTCACCCCATCCATCGGGATGCGGCTTTGGGAGATTTTCTCCAAAATATCAAGACTGGCCTTAACGCGTGCTGCAGGGGTCATAATAAGCAGGGTTGTACCACCAAAAAAATAGCCCCGCCATAAAAAATAGCGGGGCTTCGTGAGAAGAGAAGATTTTAGACGTTATTCAGCCGCGTCTCCGGCATCATCTTCGGCATGTACAACATCGCCGTCATCATCATCGGCCATGTCATCTGCCGACCCTTCTTCCATCGGCACATCGTCTTCCGTAACAACATCCTCGACATAGGAATATGCGTCATCCGCAACATCGGCATCGTCCGCATGCGCTAACCCGAAAGGCGCGATCGCCAACAGGCCGGCCACCAAGAAGGTACCCAGTAGTCTCATTGTTTTTTCCTCCTGAAAAAATCCGGTGTAATGGACACAAACGCCATTCCCACCTTCTTTTATTATATGTCAATGATTATGAAAAAGAGAAGATAAATCGTACGGATCAATCCACAATCAAAAGCGTGCTGTCGCGCCAGCCAAAGCAGATTTCCCGCAATTTTGACGGGCCGATTTCAATCTCTTTTTTGCCGCATCGCTCCCCGCCCAGATTTTTATAAAATGCCACGCCGCGCGTGTTTTTTTCGGGCGTCCACAAACATAGTGATTTAAACTTTTTTTGCTGCAGCATTTTAACGGATGCGCTCATTAACTGCCGCCCGGATCCCTGCCGCCAATAATCCGGCAGAATATAAATCGCGTAAAGTTCGGACGCATAAAGCGGGCGGATCGGTGACATGCCGGGCGGCGGGGTGCGTAATTTGCCAAAGCTTGTAAAGCCGTAAATCGCGCCTGCCGCATCACAGGCCACCAACGTGTCGGTTTCATTTTTGGCAAAAATATCCTGCCAGTTTTTTGTGCGTTCCGTAACATCCAGCCCGTCAAGATAATCCTGATCGACCAGCCCGCCATAAGAAGCGCGCCAGCCTGCAATATGAACATGGGCGATGGCGGCTGCGTCATCATGACCGGCGGGGCGGATTATCATTGCATTTTATCTGTTTGGGGCGTGTCCTGCGCCAGCGCAAGGTCGATCGCATGCATCATATTAACGGTTCCCTGCATAACGCCTTTGGGGTGCGACCATATATAATCCCCCGCATCGATAAATCCGGCGCCGGCCTGCACGTAATAGGCACAATGATCATTGCTTATGGGGCCTTCAATCACCGCCGGTTTATCGGTCAGCATCGTCCAGAATTTCAAGGCGTCAAGACTTGGTAGGCTCTTCTTTCCCGTTCCGAAACCGACATAGTCAACCTCTGCATCAAACGCTGCCGCCGCCCGTTCCGGCGCGATGCCGCAACGCATCCCGATGATCGCCGAATCCCCCAGCAACTCACGTGCCTTTGCGACATTTTCAGGCTGGGGCAACATAACGCCTTCCGCCCCGGCTTGCTGCGCTATAACCGGGTCATCCGCCATAATCGGAACAATCCCTTTGAGCTTCGCAAACGCGCATAATGATTGCGCTTTTTCAATAAAGTCCGGGTCGTCTTTATTCACTGCCAGCTCAATAGCATGCATATTTTTTTCATAGGCGCTGTTATTAATGACCAGAAGAATTTGCTTCAGGTCACGCGTCAGAACATCCATCGCATAATCAGACCCTATTTTTATGTACAGGCCGCATTGCGGGGCGCCGGATATTTTTGCACGCGATTCAGACATCTCTACTTGTCCTCAACCCTGTAATTCGGGGCTTCTTGTGTCACCGTCACGTCATGGACGTGGCTTTCACGGTATCCTGCCCCGCTCATTTTCATGAATTGCGCGTCTTGTTTCATTGCTGCGATCGTACGGCATCCTGTATAACCCATGGCCGCCCGCAAGCCGCCGACCATCTGGTGCAACACATTACCGACCGGGCCTTTGTAAGGCACGCGCCCTTCGATTCCTTCGGGCACCAGCTTTTGGCTCTCGGTGACGCCGGCCTGAAAATAACGGTCGGCGCTGCCGCGAGTCATTGCGCCAACGCTGCCCATGCCTCGATAGGCTTTGTAAGAGCGCCCCTGATATAAAATCACATCGCCCGGCGATTCATCTGTACCGGCAAAAATCCCGCCCATCATGACGCAATCCGCACCGGCCGCGATGGCCTTGGCAAAATCGCCTGAATATTTAATCCCGCCATCGGCGATCACCGGCACAGCTTTTTTGGCGCAGGCATCGGCCACGTCATTAATGGCGGTCAGTTGCGGCACACCAACCCCGGCGACAATCCGCGTCGTACAGATCGACCCCGGGCCGATCCCGACCTTGACCGCATCCGCCCCGGATTCGATCAGGGCTTTGGCCGCATCGCCTGTGGCAATATTGCCCGCGATAATCTGCAAAGCTGTGTTCCTGGTTTCCTGCCTGATGTGCCGCACTGTCTCAAGGACGTTTTGCGAGTGTCCGTGCGCCGTATCAACCACAACGACATCCAGCCCCGCATCCGCCATCGCCAGCGCGCGCTCAAGACCCGTTTTGCCTGTTCCGACCGCCGCCCCGACCAGCAGCCTGCCGTGACTGTCCTTGGTGGCATGCGGGTATAAATCGGATTTTTCAATATCCTTGACTGTCACCAGCCCGATACAGCAATTTGCGTCATCAACCACCAAAAGCTTTTCGATGCGGTGCTTATGCAACAAGCGCCGCGCTTCCGCTTTATCAACATCGCCGACGACCTTGACCAGATTATCCGCTGTCATTAATTCCCGCACCGGCTGGTCACGATTTTCGGCAAAACGCACATCACGATTGGTCAAAATCCCGACCAGCCTGCCATTATCTTCCGTTACCGGAATACCGGAAATGCGGTAATGCTGCATCAAATCCAGCGCGTCACCCAGCGTTGCATCCGGCCTTATTGTGATCGGGTTGACGACCATGCCGGATTCAAACCGTTTGACTTTCTGGACTTCGGCGACCTGCTGATCCGGGGTCATGTTCCGGTGCAAAATCCCCAGCCCGCCGGCCTGCGCCATGGCGATTGCCATATTGGCTTCAGTGACGGTATCCATTGCCGCCGACAAAACCGGTATATTAAGAGAAATCGACCCGGTCAGTCGTGTCCGGGTGTCGGCATCGTTTGGATGGATATCTGATGAAGCCGGGATCAGCAACACATCATCAAATGTAATGCCTTCGCGAGTCTGCTGGATTTTGGGTGTCTTGGTAAGGGCGGCCATGGCAAGTCTCCTGTTGGAAAGTTGCACGGCACTATACACCTATATTGTTTCGCGGCAAAAGAAATTTGACTTTTATAAGCAAAATGCCTACCATTTTTAATATGAAAAAGACAGGGAATATTATTGATTTGTCGGCCATGTTTGCTGCCAAACAAAAAGACAGAGAAAATGCAAACCGGCCGCTGCATGAGTATCTGGAAGACATTGTCTCATCCACTGTGCCTGCGAACGAGGCCGTGCCTTTGATCATGGAGGCTTTGCTGGAGCAGATGAATTACATCGAGCAGCATGTTCCCGAACAAAAATTGCATACGTGGAGCATGAGGCTGTCACTTGCGCCGCCGCAAACAGCGCTAACCGATGATTCGTGGGTTGAGATCGCCGACTCGTACGGCACATTTTTGAAAGAAGCCAACCCCGCAAAATATGAACGGATTATGCGCCGGATCGACCCGTCAGAAAGACAGGATCTGCCGACCGTTACCACCCATTTTGCCGAAGCGCAGCTTTCTGAAAGCAAGGGATTCAAAATGTGGGCGCGCCAGATCAAAGACGCGTTGCCCGGCGTTAATGTGATGCCGTCCTTAATTCCGGTTTCGGAAACGGCGGCGATGCCGGCAATACAAATATTTTCAACATATGAACAACATTATAATTTGAAGCGCGAGATCGAAAAATATCTGGAACGGATCAACCCGCCGAAACCTCCTTCACCGCATCTGACGCTGGTGACATAAAGGCTGTTTCTATCAATACGCTGCTTTCAAGGCTGGCCGTGATATCCCGTGGCCACCAGATATTGCTCAGCGCTTTCCTTACGGCTGGCCGGGGGTTTGACATGGCGGATTTTGGCAAAGTCTTTTTTCATTTCCGCAAGCAATTCATGCTGGGCGCCGCCTTGAAAAACCTTGGCAACAAAATGCCCGCCGGGCTTTAAAACGCCCTTGGCGAAATAATAAGCCGATTCAACCAGCGCCATAATCCGCAAATGATCGGTATCTTTATGCCCGGTCGTATTGGGCGCCATATCGGACAAAACGACATCTGCCCCTGCGCCTAACGCTTCGACCAGCGCTTCGGGTGCGTCATCATCCATAAAATCCATCTGTATAAAAGTCGCGCCCGGCAAAGGGTCGATCGGCAACAGATCAAGCCCGATGACTTTTGCGGCGCCTTTTTCAACCGCATATTGCGACCATCCGCCCGGCGCCGCGCCAAGATCAATGACCGTCATGCCGGGGCCGAGCAAAGAAAGCTTTTCATCCATTTCCCTGATTTTAAAGACCGCCCGTGAACGATAGCCCAGACGCTGTGCCTCATGGACGTAACGATCATTAAGCTGCCGTTGCAGCCAGCGGGTTGAGGATGTCTTGCGGCCGCGTGCGCTTTTAACCCTTACGGTCGCATCGCGTCTGGTGCGGCGCGGTTTTTTCTGATCCGTCATGCAGACTCCTTTTCCGTTAGGGTCAGACCTCATTCATTTCGTAAAGTTCTGTTGCCAATGATAAATATAGATATCAGGAAAGCAAGCGAAAGCGTAGCGGTGCCTACGGTAAGCTTGCTTGACGCCGTAGATGCATTTATCACTGGCAACCCGTAAGGGCGCGGTAAATTGTTGTGTCTATTTGCTCAAAGCGCTTGACTATAGCGACGGCTATGCTCTGCGCGCTTTTCCCAAATATCCACTAAAAATTTTCTCGCGCAGAATTTACGAAATGAATGAGGTCTGACCCTAGATAGTGTAGTCACGAGAATCGAAATGTGAGAGAATCATGTCAGCAAGCAAGGAGGCTGATATGAAACCATCCCACAGACGACACGACATTTCAGACAAAGTAT
>SKGD01000137.1 GCA_007117665.1 Alphaproteobacteria bacterium | reverse complement strand
TCTCAAGCGATGGCGCGGCATTGCTACACGATATGCAAAAAACACCGCTTCATTCCTCGCTGCCGTCCAAATCCGTTGTATCGCTCTTTGGGCAAAAATCTCGTGACTACGCTATCTAAGGGTGGCGTCCGGCATTAACCATTCGCATGATCCGGGCGACAAAGGCGCGCTGGCCTTCCGCATAACGGATCTGGGCATCGCTGCTCTCGGCGCTGTGGACGCGCATAAAAGCAAGGCTTTGCATATGCCCCAGCACAAGACGGCCATCTTCGGTCGAAAATAGCCGGGCATAGGCTTTTTCCATGTCGCGTTGCTCGCCTGCTTCAAAAACCGGCATCTCAAAAGCCGGTTTCGGCGCTTTGTCCGGGAATAATGTCTTCATACCCATCATGATTGATCTCCTGTGTGTCTGTGTCATAAAGCGCCTCATTATCGGCCATCATCGCCGCCAAAGCCTGTTCATTGCGGATCAGGTTACTGGGCACGCCCAGCGCGTCACCTAAAAAACGAGCCGTTTCGGCCAGATTGATAGCGGCCGTTGCCTCACCGCCCATCGCCATGACCGATTCCATCCAGAACAGCGTATTTTGAATATCGCGCTGTCCCTGCGCGCGCGCCAGCGGCGACCGGTAATCAAGCGCCACCAGCCGGCCGTCAATCGTGATATCCGGCACTTCGCCACGGCGGCGTAATATGTTCAGGCTGCGTTGGATCAATGGCGTCATCAATTCGGTCTGGAGTCGCCCGTAAGTCGCGCCCAGCAACAGCGCCATTTGCGACGACCGTTCCAGCACCTCGGTCGCCGTCATGCGCGGCCCGGCCACCGGCCCCAGACGATCACTCATCAGGGCATGACGGATACGGCCGCGCAAATCCTCCAGCACAATCTGGGAAATATCGAACCGTCCCGGCATTTCCAGCGGTTGCAAACCGCGCGATCCGATCGCCTTGGGGATGATCGTGCCGGGTTTCAACTCGATATTGGCCGGGTTCAAAACCCCGTCATCATCGGCCTGCCATATCCCGGTCACGGCGATCGAGGCATTTTTCAGGATCAATTCCACGACTTTATTAACCGTGCGAATATCGGGCAACGCCTTCATCACCGGCGACCTGCCGTAAATCTCGCCCGGCGATTTCAGCCAGCGAAACGCCAGAAGCGGCGATTCCGACAATCGCACCGCCCGCAACAATAAAGGCGCGCCGCCTTCGGTCAGGCATGCTGTTTTATCGTAAGAGCCAAACGCATTGGGCAAGATACTCTCCAGCACCTCAAAACGGCGCTGCGGGTCTTTCTCCCCGCCTGACAGGATATGCGGCGGCAAATCGGCCAAAGGATAACGGGATTGAAGCTGTGCCATGGTCAGGGATAAATTGCGGAAAAAGCCGCGCAAAGCCCCGTCTTCGCCTTCTTCGAGCGTAATATCGCCCAGCGGCACCGCCGTAAAACGAAACGCCGATAAACTGCCCGGCGCGGATTCCTCGAATGCCAGAACCGCCGTTCCACCGACAATCAGGTCAAGATAACATTGATGCATCTCGACAATGAAATTGGAATGATCGAAATGCGCCTGGATTTTCCTGCCGGCGCTTTCCAGCACCGGTGCAAGTCCTTCGGCGCTCACCGGATCCAGTTCAGGCCCCGGCTTCAACCCGAACCATTGTGACCAGGGCGGGGTCAGATTCCCCAAAAGACTGGCGGCAAGCTGTTCCACGGCATCCATCGCTGTCGCATCGAACAATCTGTCATGGCGCGGCGAGCCGGGACGCCCCGCCCCGTCAAAGGCGCTGCGCTGGGGCAAAGCGTAATCATACGCATCCCGCCACAGCATCTCCCAGTTCTGCCGCCGGGAACGCGCTTTTTGATAACGCGCCGTCAATGCGGCCAGATCCGGGGCTGCGCCGGGATCTTCCTGTGTTTTTGATAAGGACATGTAAGTCATTTTTATTCTCCCAACAGGGTTTTGCCGCTGCCGCCCGTCAGGGATGCACGGTCATTCAAAACACCGCCAAGGCCGGTCATGACGGTACTCATCTGGCCACGGCTGCGCCGCAATAAATTATCCTCGCGCTGCTGCGCTGCGGCGTCCGCGCGCTCTTTATCAGGATCAGCCAAAGGCGCGGGCGCGGGGGGCGGTGCGGGCTGTGGCATCGTCATCACAATGGGTGCAGGCGGTGGCGGTGCTTTGGGGCTGGAAAAAAGACTTCCCATGATTATTCTCCTTTCGGGGGTTGTTGATGCGCGGCAAGGTAACGGTAAAGCTGCCACGGCGTATGAATATTACGGGCATGCAGGCCGATCATCCGTTTGACGGCTTCGACGCATGTAAAAAAGCGCAGCACAGCCGCCCGCGCCGGCGGTCGGCCCGATACGGGCGCGGCGATCACGTGATGACCACGGCGCGCCAGCCATCCCGGCAGGTCAAACCCCGCCGCAACATGATCGTGAACACGCACATCCATCTGGCCGAGCATCGGGTCAACCGACAGCCAGTGCGCGCCGTCATGCATCACTAAAAAGCAATGGCGAAAACCGGGCTTTAACAAACGCAGCCACGGACGATCCGCCTGACCGCAAAACACAACCCATGCCCGCAATGTCTGCCGTGCGGTTTGAATATCTTCGTTCATTCTGCTGCCTCCAGATAATAGACATTGCGCGCCACGATCCCCTTGCAGACCAGCACTTCCTCGATCCGTTCCAGCGCTTCATGCCACAGGCGATGCGCGCGCATTTCCTTGACGCGGTGAGGGTCGGGCGCCATCGTCCGCCGTCCGTAATGGCGCAAAACCAGCAAATGATCGCGCAATAAACGCCGGTGGCGGTAAAGCCGATCCAGAATTTTCAAAATATCAATCGGTTCGCACGGGCGTGGATATAAGCTCCCATCCGCCGGGCTGGCGCCTTCGGAACGTGCCTGTTGCGCCTGAATAAACCAGAACCACGCTTCTTCGGCTGATTCAAATGGCACAGCACGGGTATCGCGGACGGTTACGGGGGTGTATCTTTTTGTTTTTCCTGTCGTCATACGATTCTTTCTCTGATAAAAATTTCTTTTTACCGCCTCAAATGTTCCTATAATGTTCTCTTTATGTCTCATAAATTACTATGAGTCAACCCTATAATTAGGATTTTTTTCCTCTTTACCTTTTAGCGCAGCAATGGGATTGTAGTCCTATAGCGTAAAAAGCTGCGCCCGGCAGGCGCACACGACAAATGACAGACGAAACGGCAATCAATGTTTAATCATGAGCAAATATGGCTGGCGATCGACAGGCTCGCACAAGCGCACGGCTATTCCCCGTCCGGGCTGGCGAAAAAAGCCGGGCTGGATCCGACCAGCTTCAATAAAAGCAAAAGAATAAACCCCGACGGCAAGCTTCGCTGGCCATCGACCGAAAGCATTGCAAAAATACTGGATGTCACCGGTGCCACCGCATCGGACCTGTTCGCGCTGGCCGAAACCGACAAAACCGCCCGGCGCTGTGTGGTACCGCTGGTGGGGCTGGACTCTCTGGGGCACAAAAAACTATTCGATGAATCCGGCGCACCGCGCGGCGATGAATGGGAAGAATGGCCGTTCAACGCGCATGATAATTTACGCGATACATTCGCTGTCCGGCTGGGCAGCCGCGCCTTTGAGCCAGCCTACGGCCAGCATGACATTCTTTTTGCCTCACCGCGGGCGGAAATTCGCCGCGGAGATAAAATAATCATCGCCACATCATCCGGTAAAATCCATATCGGGCGCTATGACGGCCAGAACGGTGAAAACCTGACCCTTGCCGCGCTTTCCCTCAATACCGCAAAAACCGCCCTGCCGGTCGATAAAATCCGCTGGATGGCGCGCATCATGTGGGTGAAACAGTAAAATAGCGAACCATCCGGGAAAGTGGTTACAACAAATATGGATGCCCGCTGTTTAAGTTCGCCTGACGGCTCACCGCGGGCATGACAAAGAGAGAGAAGGAATAAAAACCTATAATTATCCGGTCGGGTTTGTTATACTGGCGGGATGACGGACTGGAATATGATATATGCCCGTTATGACGGGGCTGTGCCTGTCCCCCGCCCACAGGGGAACAGCATCTTTATAACGCGCGGCATGATCCGGCGGCAAAGACAGGCTATATGCCTGCGCCGCCGCCATTGCTCCCCCGGCGATCCCGGCGCGCTGGCGGCTCTGGACGCCATGGTTTTATACCTGAAATATCTGCATGGCAGGCTTCGCGCTTGATTGCCGCGCCCGAACAGGCTAAAAATCCAGAATAACAAGATCAATCACGTTCCCGAAAGAAGGATATTGCCGGTCATGACACAGCCCGCCGTAACGCCACAGGCAAAAGAAGCCGCCCGGATATTGCTGGACACGAAATCCGTCCTGTTTAACGCGGCGGAGCCTTTTGTTTTTACTTCCGGCAGGCTCAGCCCTGTCTATGTCGATTGCCGCCGCCTGATTTCCTTCCCCGCCGAACGGGCGCGGCTGATGGACATGGCCGCCGCGATTATCCGCGATGAGTGCGATGATCCTGATTATATCGCCGGTGGCGAAACTGCCGGTATTCCCTATGCCGCCTTTATCGCCGAACGCCTGCAAAAGCCGATGTTATATGTCCGCAAACAGCCAAAAGGCTTTGGCCGCATGGCACAGATTGAAGGCTGTATGGACGATCCTGCTAAAAAAGTCGTTCTGGTTGAAGATCTGCAAAGCGAAGGCACCAGCAAAAAACGTTTTGTCGATGCGCTGCGTCAGGCTGGGGCGCGCATTGACGATATTGTCGTGATTTTCCATTACGGTATCTTCCCCAGCAGCAACGAACATATGGCGGCCATGAATGTCCGCCTGCATGCGCTGGCGACATGGTGGGATGTTCTGGCGGTCGCACGCGAACATCACTATTTCGATGAAGATACGCTAAGCTCGGTCGAAGCCTTCCTGAACGATCCGACCGGGTGGGAAGCGCAAAACGAACATAAACGCAAGGAAAGCGTGTCATCCTGATGACCGGCATGCCACAGATCCATTTTCATGCCTCCCAAACGCCGGAAGCCCGCAAAGCGCTGGCGGCCTTAACGGAAACACACCCGCAACATCCCGCCGCCGATGCCGACATTATTGTCGTACTGGGCGGGGACGGCACGATGCTGAGCGCCCTGCAACGCTATCACAAGCTGGGCAAGCCGTTTTTCGGGATTAATCTGGGAACAATCGGCTTTTTGCTGAACCCGTTTCGGGAGCAAAATCTGGCCGAGCGCCTTGAACGAACAGAACAATTCAGGCTGCATCCGCTGCGGATGGAGGCTTATACGCTGGACGGAAAGAAAGTCAGCGCACTGGCCTTTAATGAAGTCTCCCTGTTCCGGGAAACACGGCATCCGGCGCATATTAATGTTCGCATAGACGGACAGGAACCCATGGGGCAGGCGCTGGTCTGTGACGGAATTTTACTCTCAACCCCGGCCGGCAGCACAGCCTATAACCTGTCCGCCGGCGGGCCGATTATCCCGCTGGGGGGGAATGTGCTGGCACTGACCCCGATCAGCCCCTTTCGTCCACGGCGCTGGCGGGGGGCACAACTGCCGACATCGGCCAAAATCTCGTTTGACGTGCTGGAGCCGGATTACCGCACGGTGCGCGCCGAAACGGATTCGACCCAAGTGCATGCCGTGCGCCGCGTTGATGTCCGCCAAAGCCGCCGCAACGCCGTGACATTATTATTCGACCCCGATCATAATCTCGAAGAACGCATCCTCAGGGAACAGTTTTTACCCTGATGCCTTTTTTGCCGCTCAGGCGCGGCAGCTTTTGATATGCCACAGCAAAAGCGCTGCCGCCGTGCGATGAGGCTGGAATTGTGTGCCGTATTTGCGCGCCTGTGCCGGATCGGGGCGATAAGACACACCCAGATAATGCTGTAATCCCTGCCGGATGCCCAGATCATCCGCCGGCCAGACATCAGGCCGCGCCAGCCCGAACATCAGGTAAATTTGCGCGCTCCATGGCCCAAAGCCGCGCAAAGCGGTGATCCGGTCAATAATTTTATCATCCGGCAGCCGGTCAAGCGCCTCAGGCACAAAAGCGCCGCTTTTGACCGCCCGCGCCAGATCCGTAACAGCCCGCGCCTTTTGATGGCTCATCCCCAAAAGCCGCATATCATCGGCATTCAGCGCCAGAATATTATCAGGACTCACGCGCGGGAAACGGCTATGCAGGCGATCCCACAGCGCATCCGCCGCCGCCGTTGAGATTTGCTGCGCCATGACAATCCGCACCAATCCCGGAAAACCCGTCCCGTAATAAGGTTGGCGGATATCACGCGGCGTCACACCGGCACCGGAAAAAACCGGGTCGTTCGCCAGCAATTCTTGCAGCCCGTCATGAATGCGGGGGATTTGAAAAAGATAATTTTTACGCGCCGGCAATGTCGATCCTGTAATCCTCGATCACCGGGTTGGATAACAGCTTGTCGCACATATCGCGTATCCGCGCCTCATCCGTGCCTTCCGCCAGATCAAGCTCTATCACCTTGCCCTGGCGCACCGCGCCGACCTCGCCGAACCCCATACCGTGAAGCGCTTGCCCGATCGCCTTGCCTTGCGGATCCAAAACGCCTTTTTTCAGGGTAATATGCACGGTTGCCTTCATAATATGATCCTTTCAGCTTTTTACAGGTTTTTGCGGCTTGACCTTGTTCAGGCTCCGCAGGCGGCGCTCCCGCGCCAGTTCATTTTCAATCTCTTCCAGCCCGGCGGCAAGCTGCTCGTTAATGCTGCCGCCTTGAATGATCCCGCCCTTGGGCACCAGCCCCAGACGTTCGGCCACTTGCTGATAGGCCTCCACCAGCCCGCCAAGATCCTGACGAAACCGATCCTTATCCATCTTTTCGTTATTATTATTCACATCCCATAAACGGCAATTATCCGGGGAAATCTCGTCAGCCAGCATCAGGTAAAGCTCGCCATACTCGCCCCATAAACGGCCAAATTCCAGCTTGAAATCCACCAGCTTTAGGCCAATACCGGAAAACAGCCCGTTCAGGAAATCGTTAATCCGGTAAGACATGGTAATAATCTCTTCCATCTCTAACGGATCCGCCCAGCCGAAAGTGATAATGTGATGCTCGCCGATCATCGGGTCACCCAGCGCATCGTTTTTATAATAAAACTCGATCAAGGGCTGCGGCAGGATCATACCTTCTTTCAGCCCCAGCCTTTTACAAAGCGATCCCGCTGCCACATTGCGAATAACGACCTCGATCGGGATAATCTCCACCTCGCGCACAAGCTGCTCACGCATATTGAGCGAGCGGATAAAATGCGTCGGGATGCCGATCTCCTCCAGCCGGGTCATCAGATGGCTGGAAATGCGGTTATTTAAAACACCTTTCCCGGCGATCACATCTTTTTTCTGTGCGTTGAAAGCTGTGGCGTCATCCTTGAAATACTGGATCAACGTTCCGGGTTCCAGCCCTTCATAGATGATCTTGGCTTTGCCTTCGTGAATGACTTTGCGTTTTGCCATGATGAAATCCCTCTTCTAAACACCTCTTCATATAAACATGGATTTCCATTTCGTCCAGTGATACAAAGCAAGGCAGATCGATTCGATTGTGTACTCTTTGAATGAATGGAGAAAATAACAATGTCCAGCTTTGACGAACGCAAAGATGCTTTCGAGAAAAAATTCGCTCATGACGAAGAACTGGCATTCAAAGTTGAGGCACGCTGCAGCAAATTGTTCGGGCTATGGGTCGCGGAAACGATCGGCCTTGAAGGCGCCGATGCAGACAGCTATGCCCGCGAAGTCGTTGCCGCCAATCTTGAAGAGCCAGGATTTGACGATATCAAGCGTAAGGTGATGCCTGATATCGCCGCTAAAAACCTTGATATTTCGGAACATGTTATCGATAGCATGATCGAAAAATATTTCGAGGAAGCCAAAGCCCAGATCATGGAAGCCAACAATAACGGCTAGGGTCTAAACACACAGATAATTTTATGATTCAATGGATTGGTGATTTACAAAAGGAGCCAAGCCATGCGTCATTTTTATCTCTCAGATAGCCAGTGGGAAGCGATCAGGCCGCAT
>SKGD01000067.1 GCA_007117665.1 Alphaproteobacteria bacterium | reverse complement strand
TGGCGCGGATGACCGGCAGCGGCGCAACGTGTTTCGGATTATGCGCGAATGAAGCCGCCGCCCGCCGGACGGCAGCAGCAATACAAGCCGCACATCCCGCATGGTGGGTCGCACAAGGGAAATTAATGAGTTCTGATCCTAGGATAAAAGATATGCGTTTTGCCTTCTTACAGGACGGATTTTATGAATAAATATGATTTTATAACATGCGCAGATGTGACGGCTGCGCGTGACAGAATTGCGCCTTATATCAATCGGACGCCCTTGGTGCGCGCGGAAAGCTTTACGCCCGAAATTTACCTGAAGCTTGAAACATTGCAAAGAACCGGCGCGTTCAAAATTCGCGGGGCAATGAACCGGATTTTACAGCTTGATGAGTCCGAAAAAAAACGCGGCGTTGTGACGGTGTCCACGGGGAATCACGGGCGCGCGGTGGCGTATGCCGCGCGTATGACAGGAACCAAAGCGACGATCTGTATGAGTGATATGGTGCCGCAAAATAAGCGTGATGCTATTGGAGCGCTGGGCGCGGATATCGTGATTGAAGGCCATAGCCAGGATGAAGCGGCGATTGCGGCGGACAGGATGGTCAAAAGTGGCAACATGGTGATGGTGCCGCCTTTTGACGACCCTGACATTCTGGCCGGGCAGGCAACGATCGGGCTGGAAATTCATGATGATGTGCCGCAGGCACAAACAATTTTGGTGCCGCTTTCGGGGGGCGGGCTGATGGGCGGTATTGCTTTTGCGATGAAATCCTTGAATCCGGCTGTGCGGGTGATCGGCGTGTCAACGATTCAGTGTCCGGCCATGGCGCGCAGCATCGAAGCAGGCAAGCCCGTTGATGTTGTTGAAAATGACTCTCTGGCAGATTCTTTAGGGGGCGGGATCGGGCAGGATAATCGTTACAGTTTTCCCCTGATCCGGGATTTGGTGGATGATATTATATTGGTCAGCGAAGATGAGATCGCGGCAGCCATGCGCTATTTGTTTCTGCGCGAAGGGCTGGTGACGGAGGGTGGCGCTGCCGTTTGCGTTGCAGCAATATTGGCAGATAAAATTGATTTACAAGAGCCTGTTGTGTGTGTTCTATCTGGACGAAATGTCGATATGCGGCATTTTCTGGATATTGTGCGTTCGTCATAAACAGGGAGTGTCTGATCCATGCCTGTCGGTTATACGATCTTTGAAAAAGAAGAATTTATGGAGCGTGTAACGCGCTGTAAACAGAAAATGGCGGAAAAAGGACTGGATGTCCTGTATGTGTCGGATCCTGCCAATATGCATTACCTGACCGGTTATGATGCGTGGTCGTTTTATGTGCCGCAATGTGTTGTGATTGCGTTGAATGAAGACGAGCCGATCTGGATCGGGCGCGGCATTGATGCCCCCAGCGTGCCGATGACAACATATCTGAAGCCTGAAAATACGTATTCCTATCTTGATAATTACGTTCATGCCGATGATTGTCACCCGATGGATTTCATCGCCGATATCCTGCGTCTGCGCGGTTTCGACGACAAGGTTATCGGGGTCGAGATGGATAGTTTCTATTTTACGGCGTCGAGTTATCACCTGATGTGCGAGCATTTGCCCGATGCCAAAATCAAAAGCGCCGGTATTTTGGTTAACTGGCTGCGGTCGATAAAATCGGACAAAGAAATCCAGCTTATGCGCGAGGCGGCGGAGATTATTGATATTGTGATGGGTAACGCGCTTGAGATGATTGAACCGGGGTTGCGCCAGCATGATCTGGTCGCGAAAATCCAGTATGATCAGATATATGGTACGCGCGAGATTGGCGGGGATTATCCGGCTATTATTCCCCTTATACCGACCGGCAAGAACACCAGTGCGCCACATTTGCATTGGACGCATGAGCCGTTTCGTCACAATGAAGTTGCGGTGATGGAGCTGGCAGCGTGCCGTCATCGTTACCACTGCCCGATGGCGCGCACCGTTTTTTTGGGAACACCGACAAATGACTTGTCGGATCTGGCGCGGGTCGCCGAAGAAGGAATCGAAGCGGCGCTGGACGTGATCAAGGCGGGCGTTGTGTGCGAAGATATTGAAACGGCATTTCGGGAAACGCTGGCGCGTTACGGCTATGTCAAATCATCTCGCATGGGTTACTCAACGGGGTTGAACTATCCGCCGGACTGGGGCGAGCATACGATCAGCATCCGCCCCGGTGACAAAACGATTTTGCAGCCTAATATGACCCTGCATGTCATGCCCGGATTATGGAGCGACTCAATGGGGGTCGAGATCAGCCAGACGATCCGTGTGACGGAAGACGGTTATGAAGCGCTGGGGACGATCCCGCGCAAGCTGGTGGTCAAGGATTGACGGGAAAGGGATTCGATGAAGCTCGACAAAATTGACCTGAAGATCATCGAAACGCTCCAGCAGGACGGCCGCATGACCAAACAAAATCTGGCAGATGCGGTGGCATTGTCGCCCAGCGCGTGTCTGGAACGCCTCAAAAAACTTGAACAAAGCGGCTATATACGCGGCTATCAGGCTATTGTCGCCGTTGAAAAACTGGTGCCTTATTCGGCTGTTCTGGTTGAAATTACGCTTGAGAACCATCGTGCTGAAGATTTCCGGAAATTTGAACATGCGATCGGAAATATCCCGGAGATCGTTGAATGTTACGCGGTCGGCGGCGGCATAGATTATATCGTTAAATTTGTCACACGCAGCATCGAACATTATCAGGAAATCATGGATGGCCTGCTGGATTCCGGCATTGGCATTGATCGCTATTTTTCTTATTTCATCACCAAACAGACCAAAAAGACCCCTTATCCGGTCAGCCGCCTTTTGAGCGATTAGCGCGGCTTTTTCATCCTGCGGGAACCGCGCCGCAGAATATTCAGAAATAGACCCCTTAGGCCGTATTATATCCTGTTTCGGGCGCGATCTTCAGCAGCACCCGCGCCTTGCTTTGTGCAAAAATCATAGGAGAGATGTAAATTCCGAATAGCAGGGAGGGCATTTTAATGCTGAACGCGATGATGCCGGACACAGGGGATAATGATATGAGCGCCATGTTGAATAATAAGGATCTGTTCCGCCAGAGCGCCTTCATTGATGGCAAGTGGGTTGAAACGAAGGATCGTATAAATGTCACGAATCCGGCTGATGGCGCGGTGTTGGGAACAATTCCCGCATGCGGCGCGGCGGAAACGGAGGCTGCCATTATGGCGGCGGATAAGGCTTTTGCAGGCTGGGCAGCATCCTTGCCGGCTGAGCGCGCCCGTATCCTGCGCCGCTGGGCGGATTTGATGCTTGAAAATAAAGAAGATCTGGCATTGATTATGACGCTGGAGCAAGGTAAGCCCATCAATGAATCACGCGGGGAAATAGATTACGCCGCGGCTTTTTTCGAGTGGTTCGGCGAAGAAGCAAAACGCACTTACGGTGATACGATCCCGCCACATTTGCCGCACGCAAAAATGATTGTGACTCGCCACCCTGTCGGGGTAACGGCAGCAATCACGCCGTGGAATTTTCCTTCGGCCATGATCACCCGCAAGGCCGGTGCGGCTTTGGCGGCAGGCTGCACGATGGTTGTGCGGCCGGCATCGGAAACGCCTTATTCGGCGCTGGCGCTGGCGGTTCTGGCGGAACAGGCCGGTGTGCCGGCGGGGGTTTTCTCAGTCGTCACCGGGGATCCGCACCTGATAGGAGGCGCTTTGACGGAAAGCCCGATCGTGCGGAAAATAACCTTTACAGGTTCCACCAGAGTGGGACGTATTTTGCTGGCGCAATCCGCGGAAACAGTGAAAAAAATGTCGATGGAGCTGGGCGGTCATGCGCCTTTTATCGTGTTTGAGGATGCCGATCTGGACAAGGCTGTGACAGGCGCGATCGGGGCGAAATTTGCGACCACCGGACAGGATTGTCTGGCGGCAAACCGGATTTATGTCCACGAATCGGTTTATGACGATTTCGCCGCAAAATATACGGCAGCGACCCAGGCGTTAAAGATGGCGAACGGGCTGGATGAAGAGGCTGATCTCGGCCCGTTGATGAGTGAAGCGGCCATTGAGAAATGCGAATCCCATGTTACCGACGCGCTGGAAAAAGGCGCCAGGCTGCTGACCGGCGGCAAAAAACATGCGCTGGGCGGACTGTTTTACGAGCCGACCGTGCTGGGCGATGTCTCGCCGGATATGGCGATCTATCACGAAGAAACATTCGGCCCTGTGGCACCATTGGTCAGGTTCAGCAATGAACGCGATGTTGTGCGTGCCGCCAATGACACGATTTACGGACTGGCTGCCTATGTGTACAGCAATGATATTGCCCGCTGTCACCGTGTCAGTGACTCGTTGGATTACGGCATGATCGGTGTGAATACCCCGAAATTTACCGGCGCTCCCATTCCGTTCGGGGGTTTTAAGCAATCCGGTCTGGGGCGTGAGGGATCACGTCACGGCATGGATGATTATATGGAACTTAAATATGTCTGTCTTGGCAATCTGGATGCCGGACTGTCGTCATAACCATTAGGATCAGAACTCCTTCATTTTACGAAATGAATAAGTTCTGATCTTACAAAGGAAGGTATAAAATGACTGATTACAAACATCTGGCACAGGCCGACAAAAACCATGTCCTGCATCCTTTTACTGTCCTGAAAGATTATGCCGAAGGCCAGACAGGCGATCCGCGGATCGTGACGAGCGGTCAGGGCATTCGTATCCGCGATCAAAACGGTACAGAGCTGATAGATGCTTTTGCCGGGCTTTATTGTGTGAACATAGGATACGGGCGGCAGGAAGTCGCCGAAGCAATTTACGAACAGGCAAAAAAGCTGGCCTATGCCCATATTTATGCCCAGCAATCAAACGAGCCGCTGATCCGCTTGTCTGAAAGATTATGCAAGATGGCACCGGCCAATATGGAGCGTGTTTATTACGGTATGTCGGGGTCAGATGCCAACGAAACACAGGCAAAGCTGGTCTGGTATTATCACAATGTCCTCGGCAAGCCGGAAAAGAAGAAAATCATTGCCCGCGAGCGCGGTTATCACGGATCATCGGTGATTTCAGGCAGCATGACCGGTTTGCCGCTGTACCATACATTGTTCGATCAGCCGGTGCGCCCGATTTTACATACCGGATCGCCACATTATTACTGGAACGCCGAACAGGGCGAAAGCGAACAGGATTTTTCAAAGCGCCGCGCCAAAGAGCTGGAAGATATGATTCTGGCCGAAGGCCCGGAAACAGTTGGCGCTTTCATTGCCGAGCCTGTTCTGGGGACGGGGGGCATCACGCCGCCGCCGGAAGGTTATTGGGAAGCGATCCAGCCAATTTTGAAAAAATACGATATTTTGCTGATTGCCGATGAGGTCATTACCGGATTTGGCCGGACGGGTGAGATGTTCGGGTCGGCAAAATACGGCATCGAACCGGATCTGATCACCGTTGCCAAGGGACTGACAAGTGCTTATGTGCCGCTTTCGGGAGCCATTGTGTCCAAAAAGGTCAGTGATGTCCTGAAACAGGGGTCGGATAAGGCCGGTATGTTCTCTCACGGCTATACCTATTCCGGCCATCCGCTGGGTGCGGCGGCGGCCAACGCGGTGCTGGATATTGTCGAGCAGGAAGACCTGCCCGGACGCGCCCGCGATATTGGCGGCTATTTCCAGAAACGCCTGCGCGAGACATTCTCCCAGCATCCGCTGGTCGGCGAGGTGCGCGGTGTCGGGTTGATGGCGGCGATTGAGTTTGTTGCCGACCGCGATGCCAAAGAACGCTTTGACCCGGATTTAAAAGTCGGCGCCCGCGTGTCGATGGCGGCGCTTGCCGAAGGGATGATTGCCCGCGCCATGCCGCATGGCGATATTCTGGGCTTTTCTCCGCCGCTGATTATCAGCGAGGCAGATGTTGATCTGGTGATTGATAAAGCCCGCAAGGCGGTTGACAAGGTCACGGATGAATTGACGCGGGACAATCTGTGGAAGGCAGCCTGAACCGATGAGTACAGCGAGGCTGGTTCCCCGGATCATCCCGGAGGATCATATAAGGCAAGCGGTCGGACTGGATAAGGAGGCGCTGGCGGTGATCCGCCGCGCCTTTGCCGCGCTGGCCGAAGGAAAAGTTGAAATGCCGCCGGTGATGCGTCTGGACGTGCCGGCACATAATGGCGAGATGGACACCAAGACGGCTTATATTGAAGGGCTTCCTTATTTTGCCCTCAAGATCAGTTGCGGTTTCTTTGATAATCCGGCGCGCGGTCTCCCCAGCCTGGGCGGGATGATGGCGCTTTTTGAATCCGAAACAGGACAGCCGGTTGCCGTGCTTTTAGATAATGGCTATCTGACAGATATCCGCACGGCTTTGGCCGGAGCGCTGGCGGCGGATTATCTGGCGCGGGACGATGTTGCCCGTATCGGGGTGATCGGCACCGGACAGCAGGCCAGATTGCAAATTGCCGCGTTGCGGCTGGTGCGGAATGTCAGCCATGTCCGTGTCTGGGGGCGGGGGCGTGCACAATGCGATTCTTATTGTGCCGATATGGCGGCAACATACGGGATTGATGTTGATGTTTGCGATGATATAGAAAGCCTTGTCAGGGACAGTGATCTTGTTGTCACGACGACCCCGGCGACCAGCCCGTTGATCAAGGCGGACTGGTTGCATCCGGGGTTGCATATCACAGCGATGGGCAGCGACGCACCGGAAAAAAACGAGTTGGATCCTTATGCCCTGTTGCGGGCGGATCTGTATGTTTGCGATCATCATGAACAATGCCGGACATTGGGCGAGTTGAATCATGGGGTGGCAAGCGGCATCATCCCGCCTGATGATTTTCCGCTCACCGCGCTGGGCATGATTGCGGCCGGGGAAAAGCCGGGGCGGCAAAATAAGGATCAGGTCACGATTTGTGATCTGACCGGGACGGGCGCACAGGACACGGCAATCGCAAATTATGCCTGCCGGCTTATGTTTGAAGACGGATAGCCGGTTTTTATCCCGCACAGCGTTATAAGCTGTTTCCGGCGCTTGCGCTGCGATAAAAACTCTGTTTTATTGCAGGTGGTTATTCGGATCGATCTGAAATTTTGAAATGGTTTCCATGTCCACAATTCTGGTGACAGGCGCAGCGGGATTTATCGGCTTTTATATCAGCCGTGCTTTGTGTGCGGCCGGGCATGATGTTGTCGGGCTGGATAATCTGAATGATTATTATGATGTGTCTTTGAAACAGGCGCGTCTGGCCGTTTTGGAAAAAGAGCAGAATTTCCGTTTCGTGAAGGCCGATCTTGCCGATCGGGCGGCGATGGAAAAATTATTCGCGCAGGATTCTTTTTCACATGTGGCGCACATGGCGGCGCAGGCCGGTGTGCGTTACAGCCTTGATAACCCGCACGCCTATAGCGACAGCAATCTGAGCGGCTTTATCAATATACTGGAAGGATGCCGAAATCATCATGTGAAGCATCTGGTTTTTGCGTCCTCCAGTTCGGTTTACGGGGCAAACACCAAAGTGCCGTTTTCCGAACATGATAATGTCGATCACCCGGTCAGCCTTTATGCGGCGACCAAAAAGGCCAATGAATTAATGGCGCATTCCTACGCGCATCTTTACGGCCTGCCTTGTACGGGCTTGCGGTTTTTTACGGTATATGGCCCGTGGATGCGGCCGGATCTGGCGATTTATAAATTCACCAAAGCGATTTTCGAAGGCCGGGCGATAGATGTTTATAATGAAGGCCGCATGCAACGCGACTTTACCTATATTGACGATATCGCCGAAGGCGTCGTGCGTATTTTGGACATTATCCCGCAAGGCAACCCGCAATGGACGGGGGATCGTCCCGATCCGGCTTCAAGCTATGCCCCTTACCGGATTTATAATATCGGCAATCACGAGCCGGTCGGGCTGATGGACATGATCGGCATGCTGGAGGCCGAAATTGGCATCAAGGCGACAAAAAACATGCTGCCGATGCAGCCCGGCGATATTGCGGCAACGTTTGCCGCGATTGACGATTTACACGATATATGCGGCTTTCGCCCGGCCACAACCTTGCAGGACGGCATCCGGGAATTTGTCACATGGTATCGCGCCTATCACGGTAATCT
>SKGD01000063.1 GCA_007117665.1 Alphaproteobacteria bacterium | reverse complement strand
TATTCGGTTGAACTGTGCCTTCGACAGCAAAAACAAATCATTCATGGCAGCACCTCCTGCCATAGTGAATCATAATTGCCTTTGTCCGTGAATCTTAAAATTAATAGGTCCTGAGCCTAAGTCTCTTCTTCACTCGAACAACAATATAAAAAAGAGAAAGACACAATAGCACCCATCCAATAAAATTTATGTTGGTAACGACTCCTCCGTGATGAGAGCAAGCCCCCTGCATACCAATGCTAGGAGACATCCAACCGCTAGCACAAGTCTTGAATATAGAAAACCCTAACAGCACACCGCTGATCACTGCACTAAAAATACATTTCGCTACGTTGTGCTTGTTTGTTTTTGAGGATAACAGCAAATAAAGAGCGGTAAAAATTGAAATAAATAAAACAAGAGGCACCATAATATATCCTTTTTCGTTTTTAGAATCATCGCCGTTTCGTCTGCTTGCGTTACCTTGCCGTTCCACATGTAAACGGCCTTGTGCTGCGGCAAAATATTTGCGCAGGCAATCAGCGATTTTTCCAAGAGCGCGGCGGCAATACACTGCGCCTCCTTTGCATCAGCGCATGTGACGTAAATCATGATGATATTTTTCATCACTCCGCCCATCGATCGGTAATCTCTATGACTTTTTGGGAGAGGCCGGGATCTAGAATAGAATGCCCGCCATCCTGAATAATCGTCAATACACTACCTGGATAGGCGTGGTGCAAAGCCCAGGCATTTTCCGCCGGACAGATCAGATCATAACGCCCATGAACGATCTCGCACGGTATATGCGCCAGATTTCGCGCACCATCCAGAATACGCCACCGGTTCCCGGCTTTATATTCATGCAGGACAAAATGATAGAATATCCTTGCCAGAGCCAGACTTGCCTCGGGATTGTCGCGGATATCCTGAATCATGTCGTGCCGCACATTATGGCGCAACAACGATGTATCCCATACGTCAAATATCTTAGCTGCGCGGATTGTCATCTCATCATTGTCGGCACCATTCACGAGAATATCGTAATAAGCCTTGGCCAAACCATGGTGGCGATTTTCCGGAGGGATAAAATCCCGATAAGGTGCAAACCAGTCCGGCATCAGGCGGCTGGCACCGCCTTCTTCCACAAACCAGTTAACACCTTCCAGATCCGCCAGAGAAACTCCGGATACCACGATACCGCTAACCGCCTCATAGTGCCTGCCCGCATAAAGCATCGCCAGTGCTGATCCCCACGATCCGCCGACGATCATCCATTTTTCCACTGCCATAAAATGCCGCAGGCGCTCTATGTCACCGATAATATCAGAAATCGTATTATTGGCGATAGACGCAAAAGGCTGGCTGCGCCCACATCCTCGCTGGTCGAACAGAATAATCCTGTATTTCCGGGGATCAAAAAGCCTGCGGCAATCGGGGCTTGTGCCGCCGCCCGGCCCACCATGCAAAAACAACGCCGGTTTTCCCTGCGGGTTACCACATTGCTCGTAATAAAGCCGATGTCCGTCACCGACATCAAGATAACCCGAATCGTAAGGCTTTATTTCCGGATACATAAATCAGACACACCCTTTATATTATACGCGGGCTTCCTGTTATGGTCGGGGCGAGAGGATTCGAACCTCCGACCCCTTGCACCCCATGCAAGTGCGCTACCAGGCTGCGCTACGCCCCGACACAAAAGGAACGACCCACTTTGACGGGCTTGTCATTCCTGTGGATTTTGTATATTACCCAAGACAGGGAATGCAAGTCTTTTATGGATGCGCGCCCGAAAAAGGAAGAGTTGCCGTACCATGACCGAACAAAATCTTGAAAAAGCCATTGAAGCCGCCCTGCAGAACGTAATTGGCGGGACGTTGCTGGCGGGCGGGCTGGTGACCACAGCGATTATCATCGGGGCAGTCTTGCTCGCGCGGACGTTGCTGATACGCCAGATCAAAGGCAAGAGCGAAATTCTGGACAAGGATCAGCGCCGCTGGATCAACCGCGTCAAAAGCGGCTCTTTTGCCTTTATCGTGATTGCTCTTATTTTTATATGGGCGCCGCAAATCCAGACATTCGCCCTATCATTGACAGCAGTCGCCGTAGCGATCGTTATCACCACCAAGGAATTGCTGATGTGCCTGACCGGCGGGTTTATGCGCGCCACCAGCCACGCCTTCAAGGTCGGGGACTGGGTGACGATTGACAACATGACCGGCGAAGTTATGGAGATCAACACGCTATCGACGCGGCTGGAGGAAATTGACACGAAAACCAACCAGTTCAGCGGCCGAACCGTCAATATCCCCAACAGTAAATTTCTGAGCGCGATTGTTGAAAATGCCAATTTCCAGAAACATTACATCTATCACACAGTGCAGGTCGCCTTGCAATATAACGATCTGGATCCCGCGCAACTGCAAAAAACATTCGAGACAATCGTTACCGCGCATTACGCGCCTTATCAGGAGAATGCCCGTAAATTCAACAAAAAGGTCGAGAGAAAAGCCGCTGTAGATTTTGCCGATGCCGAGGCTGAATATGGGCTGCGGACGACCGATCTTGGGCATTATATCTTCTCGGCGCGCCTGTTCGTTCCCACAGCCGAAGCCGGTGCCATCGACAGCCACATCGTCAGGGGCTTCAGCGAAGCGGCTCACAAGATGCGGCTGAAAGCCAAAAAAGACAGCGAAAAGCAAGAAAAAGCCAAATAGGTTCTGTCATGCCCGCCTTGCCTGTCCTTCCGAAGCCTTGGCGTAGGAGGAAGCGAGCATCCGGGAAAGTGGCTACAACAAGCGTGGATCACCGCTCAAGGCGGGGATGACAGAAAATATAGGGGCAGGAAATAAGTGACGGAAATGACGAGGTGTCGCTCGCGCGCTATATTAATCCTTGGATTTATCGCCAGCTTTGATCATATCACGCAAATCGCGCAAATCACCCAGCATGGCTTCCAGAATAGAACGCTGCTTGGCGGACAGGCCTTCATCACTTTTCCGCGCGGGCGCAGGCGCAGATGCCGAAGGAACGGATGTTGTCGCGGCGGCCTGATCAGACACACCCCCCGAGGCAATATCACCACTGACAATCTGTTGCTTTCCCTGCCCTTTCAAAAGCTTTTGCACGCCCTTGATCGTGTAGCCTTCCGTATAGAGAAGATGATGAATCTTACGAAGCAGGACGACATCTTCGGGTCTGTAATAACGACGGCCACCGCCGCGCTTGAGGGGCTTTACCTGAGAGAATTTCGTTTCCCAAAACCGAAGCACATGCTGCTGGACGTCCAGTTCATCAGCAACTTCGCTAATCGTACGAAAAGCCGAAGCTGCCTTGCGCCGTCGCCCGGAACCGGACCCCAAAGACGTGTCGTAGGAAGATTTTTCGTGATTTTCGTTTTCGCTCATAACCCTGTTTTTATCCTGCGCCCCGGAAGCCGCATAATGTGTCGTACTCATTGTTATTTACTCCTGCCGGAGCCGCAAAGCGGCTCTGTCTCCCACGTTCCGAAGCGATTACGCCCTTACGCGCCTTTATTTATCCTGTCTTTCAGGACATGAGACGCGCGGAACACCAGTACCTTGCGCGGCAAAATCGGAACTTCCACACCGGTTTTCGGGTTTCGTCCGACACGCTCGCCTTTTTCACGAACTGACAGGCTGCCGAAGGACGAAATTTTCACATTATCGCCGTTCACCAACGCATCCATCATTTCATCCAACACCGCCTCGACCAGATCTGACGATTCGTTGCGGGACAACCCGACCTCTTCATAGACTGCCTCGGCAAGATCCGCCCTTGTGATTGTACGA
The DNA here is from genome assembly GCA_007117665.1 of Alphaproteobacteria bacterium. Taxonomy (GTDB): domain Bacteria; phylum Pseudomonadota; class Alphaproteobacteria; order Micavibrionales; family Micavibrionaceae; genus UM-FILTER-47-13. The sequence continues at coordinate 4,340 of SKGD01000063.1, read as the reverse complement.
CCTGTCATCGCAACCTCTTTCGCTTGTGAATGATAAAACACTACCCCCATCTTTTGCCTGCGTCAATCGCGCAAGGGCAAAAAAGTTGATTCAATTCAAAGTGTAACAGGATTTTCTTAACTTTGCGTTTGCGCGCGTGAAAGCCGCGATCAGAACCGTACGAGCGCCGCGCCCCATGTTAAACCCGCGCCGAGCGCTTCGATCAGCAACATATCGCCCTGCTTGATTTTTCCGCTCTTGACCGCATCATTCAGCGCCAGCGGAATCGATGCCGCCGATGTATTGCCGTGCCGGTCGACCGTCACGACAACCTGCGCCATCGGCACGCCGAGCTTTTTGGCGGTGCTTTCGATGATCCTGATATTGGCCTGATGCGGAACCAACCAGTCAATATCTGTCGGTTGCAGCTTATTCGCAGCCAGCGTTTCGGAGACAATATCAGCCATGCACGTCACGGCATGCTTGAACACCTCCCGCCCCTGCATCACGACATGGCCGCATGACCCTGTCGTTGCCGGGCCGCCATCCACATATAATATATCTTTGTAACGACCATCGGCGTAAAGGCGGCTGAACAACACGCCGCGATCCTCCAGCGTGCCGCGCCCGCCTTGGTCGGCATCCAGAATGACCGCACCTGCCCCGTCACCGAACAGCACACAGGTCGTGCGGTCTTCCCAGTTCAGAATTGATGAAAATTTTTCCGCCCCGACCAGCAGGACTCGTTTTGCCTGTCCGCACCGGATCATCATGTCGGCAACGCTCAGCCCGTAAACGAACCCCGAACAAACAGCCTGCAGGTCAAACGCCGCACATGGCGGAATATCGAGCATGGCCTGCAGCTCGGCCGCCACTGAGGGGAATGTGTGGTTGGGGGTCGATGTGCAAACCAGCACCGCATCAATTGTATGCGGATCAATCCCGCCCGCCATCATGGCGTCCTGCGCGGCCTTGAAAGCCATAAAAGACGTTGTTTCATGCGCGCCGGCAATGTGGCGCTGACGGATCCCCGTGCGCTGGACAATCCATTCATCGGAGGTATCAACTCTTTTTTCCAGATCGCGATTCGTCACAATCTCTTCCGGCAGATACGCGCCGCATGATGTTATAACCGCACGCACTGTCATGCCGGATTCACCACTTGCTGGGCGATGCCGGAGAAAAACGTTTCCTGTTCCATTAATTGTTCTATTTCGTGCGCGACGCGCCTGTTATAGCCTTGCGATACAAGATTGGCCGCCACCATGATCGCCCGGGAAAAGCCGTAAGCATCCATGCCGCCGTGGCTTTTGACGCAAATCCCGTTCAACCCCAAAAACATGCCGCCATTATAATAGCGCGGGTCAATGCGGCTTTTGGCCTTTTTCAACGCCTGTATCGCCAGCAAACCGCCCAAACGCGCCAACAACGAAGACTGAAACGCATCCTTGATAAACGCCCCGGTCAGATCACCAACCCCTTCGGCGACTTTCAAAGCAACATTGCCGGTAAAGCCATCCGTCACCACAACATCGACCGTGCCATGGGGGATATCGTCACCTTCGACAAAACCGTAAAACGTCCCCGGGAATTCAACCTCGCCCAGAATCGCCGCCGCCGCGCGGACATATTCAGGCCCCTTCATTTCTTCGGTGCCGACATTCAAAAGCCCGACACTTGGGTGGCTGATCCCTTTGACAACGCGCGCATAAACCGCCCCCATCAGGGCAAACTGCACCAGAATTTCGGCATCACAAGTCAAATTCGCGCCCAGATCAAGCATCACAGTCTCTTGCTTCATGGTCGGGAAGACGCTGGCGATTGCGGGACGATTAATACCGGGAAGACACCGCAGTAACAACTTCGCCGTCGCCATCAGCGCGCCTGTATTGCCTGCCGAAACAACACTATCAGCAGCACCGGACTTCACAGCCTCAATAGCCAGGCGCATGCTGGAATCCTTGCCCGTACGCAGCGCGACAGACGGTTTTTCATCATTGGGGATGACCTTGTCCGTATGGTGAATGTCCGACACGCGGCGCAAGGCGGGAAACCCGTTCATCACCGCATCAATGCGGGCGCGGTCGCCATAGAACAAAAACCGGACATGGTCGCCGAGCTGTTCAAAAGCAAGCGCCGCCGCCGGAACAACAATATCGGGGCCAAAATCGCCCCCCATGGCATCCAATGCTATTGTTTGATTATGGGACATAAGTCAAAAAGCCGCCCGCGCAATATCACGGCAACATATTGAAGGTTCAATCGGATTTAAAAGGTCGCAGTGACGCGCGAAAAAGTCAATCGCGTTCTTCGATAACCTGACGGCCGCGATACATGCCGGTTTTCAGATCGATATGGTGACGGCGCACAGGCTCGCCCGTATTTTGATCTTCAACCCAGTTAGCATTATCCAGGGCATGGTGCGAACGGCGCATATCGCGCTTCGATTTCGACGTTTTTCTCTTTGGAACAGCCATTATCCTAATCCTTACGGGCTTAAATTAACTTCCTGACCTTGTCTGGCAGAGCGTGTTTGATAACGGAATTTAAAACCGAAAGCAAGAAAAATTCTTAATTCCGGCTTTTCCCGCATCGAGGCTCTGGGCACAGGAGAAAGCGGGCATCTAGCGGTCTTTTTTCCAGTCTTTGAGCGCCGCAAACGGGTTTACGCGTTTTTCCGGTGTGCCGCCACCCGCGACGGAAGGCGCGATATCCTCCAAAACAACACCCTCTTTATGGGGGTAAGGATCAAGCGCCAGCATCAGATGCTGGCTGACAAGCTCGCCCAGATCAATATGTCCGTCAATGATCGCTTCAGGATCATCACGCTCATCAAGCATTTCCACTTCGGCATCGGCCTTGCGGCTTTGTCTTTCGTGGCGTGCCTTGGCGATCGACACAATATGGTTTTCTTCGGCGAACCAGCCTTCTATCTCGCACGAAATATCTGACGAAACAGGGTCCAGCGTTACCACGCAAAGCTGTGTTACCGATGCTTCCAAAGTCCCAGCCACATGCAGCAACCGGTTGCCGTCAGTGTGAGTAATCACCAGCCGCGCTTCGACCCTGTCCAGCGATTCCACATCCAGCCGCCGCGCAAGATCCTTGCGTTGCTGGGGCGATGCCGTCATTGTTTTCCGTACCGGCACATCCCCGATATCGGTAACATCCGTTTTATGCGACCATTCCGGCGCGGGTGTCTGTGTCATTTTTATGATCCTCTTTATGATCGTCCGGTTTGTGGCTCTCCGGTTTATCGTTGTCCGGGGCGGCAAACTTCAGATTTCCGGCCTGCAAATCCTGCAACGCCGTTTGCCGCAAAATATCCAAAGACGCCGTCACATAAGCCGCCATCATACGCAAAACGGCAGGCGACACATGATCCTGTTTCCGAAAAACGTTCCGTTGCAACGCCTCTAAGAGCGCAGCGCTATCATCCTCCCTGACGGCCTTGCGATATACCGCCGCGCGTCCGTGAAACGCTTTCATCATGCGCTTAATATGTTTGGGGATACCCAGATCACCAACGCCCATCTCGCGCAGGACAAGATCCATATTATTGAACATCACATCAAACAGAGCCTGATTGATCGCCTGCCCCGGCTTGCCCTCCGATGAAAGGCGCTCCATGACCATGAACGCATGCAGACAGATCATATCAAAGCGCCCGTCCACCGTGTCGGCCACCCCGTAAGAAATATAAAAAGACGGATGGCGCGCCTGCGCCACGGCCTTATCATAAAGCGCCTGCGCGGCTTTCATGTCGGCGCGGCGATGTCTCCAGAAAAACAGCATTTACAAAAAAACCTTGTTACACATTGCCTGAAACGTCTATTTAGACTAGGGTCTGACCCTAGACATTAGGTCTTTAACAGGCAACACGGTATAGCACGAATTTTAAAAATGACGATGAAAAAATCAGCTTTTCTGGCGCTGGCCGCCATTATTGTAATCGCAAGCGCCGCCTGCACCCCGACCAAGGCGGTGCGCGGCAATATGATACAGGATTACAGACTCGCCGAAGCTGTCCCCGGTGAAGATACCAGAAGCGATATATTGCGAAAGCTCGGCTCCCCGACCACAACCGCGCCTTTTGACGAGAATGTCTGGTATTATATCGGCCAGGTGACCCAAAAGCGCGGCGTGTTCGACCCCGAAATTGTCGAAGAGCGAATCATCATGGCGATTTTCGATGAAGAAGGCGTATTGGAGCACATCGAAGATATCGACCGCGAACGCATGGATTTTCCGGTCGTCCGCCGCACCACCCCGACAGCGGGAACCGAGACAAGCACCATGCAACAGTTTTTTGGAAATCTCGGGCGCTTTAACCCGCAAACCCGATAAGGCGCAAGCCGGCT
>SKGD01000087.1 GCA_007117665.1 Alphaproteobacteria bacterium | reverse complement strand
TTTGAACGATCATAAACCTCCTCGACCGAAGGGTGATCTTCGGCCTGATCCAGAACCTTCAGAATGGTTCGGCGCTGACCTGTCATTTTCAGGCCGGCTTGCGTACAACGATTCTCAAGATACGTCATGATAATGCGCTCTCTTTTTTCCATTATGAAGTCTGCGTTTACCCGGCCATAAGATAAAGTGATTTTTAGCTAGGGGCAAGTTTATAACCATATAATAATGCCGGACGGCACGCGGTTATTTTGCGAAGCTAGATAAGGGCGAGTCAGATTTTTTTGGCCTGACGTAATTCAGGCGGGCGGCAGGGAAACTGACAGTGACTTCTGTTCCTTGCCCGACATCCGACACCAGCGTCAACGAACCACCATGAAGCTCTGTCATCGCCTTGGCCAGCGGCAGCCCCAGCCCGGTTCCTTGCATGGAATGCTCTTCATGCGGAATACTGACCTGTCCGAATGGCTCCAGCGCCTCCTTGATCCGGGATTTCGGTATCCCCACGCCGGTATCTTTGACAATAATATCCATGCCACCCGCATCGTTTTTATAGGCGCGGATCGTGATAATACCGTCAGTCTGGGAGTATTTCACCGAATTACCGACCAGATTGATAAGAATTTGCCGGACAAGGCGCGGATCGGCATAAAGTGGCGGCAGTCCTTCTTCAATATCTTCCTCGATCTTCAGTCCGCTGCTAAATGCGCGGGATGCCATCATCCGGGAAACCGAAGCCGACAATCCTTTAATATCGACATATTCTTCATCCAGCTCGACCCGTCCGGCCTCGATCTTGGACATATCCAGCACTTCGTTGATGATCTCCAGCAAATGGCGGGCGCTAAGATGAATGTCACCCATATATTCCTGATACTTATCATTGCCCAAAGGCCCGTACGTGCCCTTCATCATCATTTCAGAAAAGCCGATAATCGCGTTCAGCGGCGTTCTTAGCTCATGACTCATATTGGCAAGAAATGTTGATTTTGCCTGGTTGGCGGCGTCGGCCTGTTCCTTGGCTCTTCGCAGGGACTGCTCCATCTGCTTTCGCAGCGTAATATCCATAATGGTTGTGACCTGAAAGCGCCGCCCCTTGCTCAGTTCCAAAGCCGCCGTGGTAAACAGGGCATTCGCGATATTATTGTCCTTACGCAGCAATTTCATCTCGCCGGAGCTGCGAATGCCGCTTTTCATGAACTCATCATGGTTTTTATGCGCCTGATCACGCTCATCCTCGGCGATCATTTTTGTAAAGCTATGCCCGATCAAATCATCGCGGCTCCAGCCGTAAATACGGACAAAGCTGTCATTTACCCTGACGATATTCTGTTTCTGGTCGGTCACGACAATCCCGACTTCGCTGACGTCAAAAACAGACGTCAAAAGCGACAACGCATCATCACGTTCGCGTAAAAGCGCATCGGAATCCAGCCCCGCAACAATGCCTGTCACATGCACCAGCCCGTCCGCCAACGGATTCAGCAAAAACCCAGACAGGGCTGTCTGATCGGGCATATCAAAAGAAAAACGCATCGACCCGGCTTCACCCTTCTCGCGTAATTTGGCCAGCGTAAGACGAAACTCCGCCCGCATATCTTCCCGCAGGCAGTCAAAAATGTCACTAACGCCGGGCGTGTTCGGTATCTCGGGAAGGAAAAGACAGTGCGCGACCTTGTTCGCATATAGAAGAACGTAACGATCGCCATCTTCGGCGCGTACAATAAATGTCGGCACGGGGTAAGCGTCCAACAGGTTCTTATAATCAATATCTACAGTGCCCACCGGTTACTCCGCGTACCTTGGGGGTTGTTTTTTATATCATACGCCTTTTGTTCCGAACAGGCGATCCCCCGCATCACCAAGCCCCGGCACGATATAAGCATGATCGTTCAGCTTTTCATCCAGCGCCGCGACATAGATCGGTATTTGCGGGTAAGCGTCCAACATAACCTGTACGCCTTCGGGCGCGGCAACCAATGCCATAAACCGGATATGTCCGACATCTGCGCCATGCTGCGCCAGCACGTCAACCGCGTATTTCGACGAATTGCCGGTCGCCAGCATCGGATCGACCAGAATAATCGTTCGCCCTTTCGGGTCGGGAACCTTGACCAGATATTCAACCGGTTTTTTCGTTTCTTCGTCACGGTACAGGCCGATATGTCCGATCCGCGCCGCCGGCATTAATTCCTCCAGCCCTTCGGCCATCCCCAGCCCGGCGCGTAAAATCGGCACGATCATGGCCTTGCGCCCTTTGATAACCGGCGCTTCCATCGGGCAAACCGGCGTTTCAATCTCTCTTGTCGTCATTGGAAACGGCCGGGTTAGCTCATACCCCATCAACAGGCTGATCTCTTTCAGCAATGTCTTGAATAAAACCTTGTTGCACGAAACATCCCGCATCAATGTCAGCTTATGCTTGATCAAAGGGTGATCGGCGACATGTAAATTAGGGAAATCGGGATGCTGTTTCATAACGTTCAAGCCCTGCCTTATCAGGTTATTCTTCTTCAAACCGCAAGCCGGAGATTAACGTAGTTTCGAGCAAAAACAAGAGATTTATAAAAGCCGCAGGCAGGACACTACTCGTTCGACTTTTCCAGATAACGCTGTAAAGGGCTTAGTTCTATATATTCCAAAGCCGTGTCGCCGCCTTCATCCCAACGATCGAGATCCTGATTCATATTCTCCAGCAGACCATCTATCGTATCCCCCGGAACAGGTTCGGCCACAACAAAAGACATTGTTAAAGGTACGCTCTTGCCGTCTTTCGTTGTGATCACATGGTTCTCTTCCTGAAGAAAGCGTCGCAAACGGTTCACAGCTGCCGTTCCACCTGCTGTCTTGGAGTGTTTAAGACTCATAACAAACTGGTCATCCTGACAACGATAGGCGTCATCAAAAGAGCGAATGCATTTTTTAATCAAACGTCCGCAAACTTCAATAAAAGCTTGCCGTTCTTCTTCCGAGACTTCTCTGACCAAAGCCTTGTAATGATCAATTCTGGCAATCACCAGCGTAAATGGATTACCTCGCCGTGCCCGGCGCTCAAGTTCGCGGGACAAATCATCATACATAACACGCTTGCTGCGCAGGCCGCTTTCGACATCAACGCCACTATCGGACAGAGCGCAATCCTTTTCCAGACGTCGAAGACCATGCACAAAACCTTCCTGTAAGGCCAGAAAATGGTCAAACGCCTTCACATCCGGCAAAACACCCTTTTCTTTTGATGCCTCGCACAGCGCTTGCGCGGCTTCCAAAAGGTCATCATAAAGCTGTTTTTGCCCTTCCAGAGTGGATTCATTGATAAAGCCATAATCACCCGCATCGACCAGCCAGCTTGAGAAATACTGCGGATTGTTAAACGATTCCGATCGGTAGATATCTGGATAATATAAACGTCTTATAAAACGGTAAAACCATTCCATATGCTCGTCAGCGACCGCTGACAGCTCCTGGAGTTTGGTATCGGTTTCATAGTTTAAAGGCATCCGTGCACCCGCATATGATTCACCCTAATACACTATAATCAAAATCTATCGGAAGGGTTAAGATGAGTGGAAAAATTATTCCGGCAGCCATTCTTTTTGCAACTGATCCAGCGTGCCGTCTTTGATGGCGGCGCGCACCTCACGCATCAGCATGTTGATCGTCGCCACATTATGCTGCGCGATCAACTGCATCCCCAGCATTTCTCCTGACTTGATCAGGTGATGAAGATAAGCCTTGGAATAATCCCGCGATGCCGGTATATCGATCCGCGGATCAAGCGGTTCAGGATCATCACGGAAGCACGCATTGCGGATATTCAGGCGCTCTCCGGGCAGCCCCTTTACCAGCGCCCAGCCATGGCGGGCGATCCGGGTCGGAGAGACGCAGTCAAACGTGTCAATCCCCAGCCGGACAAAATCAAAGACATCCTTGATCCGGCCAATGCCCAGCAAATGCACTGGGCGATCTTCCCGCAAGCGCTGCATGCACATATTAACCACATCAAACATTTCTTCTTCGCTGCCCCCCAGCGAACCGCCAACAGCCAGACCGAAAAACGGCCTGTCATTGACATAGGCACAGCTAATATCGCGCAAATCTTCATAAACGCCGCCCTGAACAATGCCGTACAATGCCTGTGATCCATCATGATGGCGCTCAAACTCCGCAAGGCTGCGATCCCCCCAGCGATGGCTCATCTCCATCGAGCGCGCCGTATAGTCTTTATCCACGTGATAAGCCGTGCATTCATCAAGCTGGTAGATGAGGTCAGCACCAAGCTTGCGCTGGATTTCAATCGATAATTCAGGCGTCAGGTTCAAATATGTCCCGTTCCAGTAAGATTTAAACCGCGCGCCCTCTTCCGTGACCTTCAGCAGGCTTTTGCCGCGATCGATCTTGTTCCGTCCCTTGATCTCATCGGCAACCGAACCGTGCCCCATGGAAAATATCTGAAACCCCCCGGAATCAGTCATCATCGGCCCGTCCCATTGCATGAATTTGTGCAAGCCGCCGATTTTTTCGACCAGATCCGCACCCGGCTGGATCATCACATGATAGGTATTGGCTAAAATAATATCGGTTTGTGCCTGACGCATAGCATGCGGAGACAGGTTTTTAATCGAGGCCTTCGTCCCGCAAAAAATATAATTCGGCGTTTCAATCGTGCCATGCGGGGTTTTTAATGTCCCCGTGCGAGCGCGGCTATGCGGGTCCGCATGGGTGATATCAAAGGAAAAACCGTCATAAGACAGGCTTTGCGGCGGGGTTACATGAATTTCCTGTTGTTTCTTTTTGCGGCGCACCGAAGATGATCCCATAACAAGCCCCTTATATATAGCAATATCCCGGCCGCAAAGCCGGGACATCCATTCACATATCACATGTCCATGAACAAGCGTTCACAATGACCGCTCCCGGACTGCACCCGATCACTTGCCGGCTTTTTGCGCCAGAACTTGTTCTACCTGCTTGCGGTAGGAACGCAAATCTTCATGCATCTTGGTCGGTGCCGTATCCATCAGCCACGCATCGATACCGCCCTTATGCTCAATCGTACGCAGGCCGGCCATGCTGACACGGATTTTGATCTTACGCCCCAGCGTTTCGCTGTAAACGCTCGTATCCTGAACATTGGGTAAAAATTTACGGCGCGTCCTGTTATTCGCGTGGGACACGTTGTTTCCACTCATCACGCCTTTACCTGTAATCATGCAACGACGACTCATCGTACTATCCTTAAAATTCCAGAGTTTTCTTAACAGATGCGGAAAATAAGCGAAAACACCGCCGCTCGTCAAGCATTTATATCAAAAGAGCAACCAGCCCCAGAACATCCCGCCCGTCAGGCCGGCTATAAACAGCAAATGCGCCATCAGGCTGATATAAATCGCTCGCCGCAAATGCCCTTCGGCCAGCTTGGCAGTCGCACCGTCCGGCCCGACCCAGGCGCGCTTTATCACATCCCCGTCCAAATCACGCACCGGCCCGCCCAGACTAACATCCAGCGCATAAGCCATCGCCGTCACCGGCAGCCCGCCCTGATCATACGTCGCTTTTCCTTTTTTCAGTATCTGTCCTGCAAATGCCCGCGTCATGCCGCCCGTTGGCGTAAACAGCCCGGCCATCGCCATCAGCAGCCCCGCGAGAATATGCGGTACAAATCCCATCAGCTTTTCCAGCGCCATCATGACATCACCAAAGCCGCTGCCGCAGCCATCCTTGCCGAAACGCCATGCCAGCGCGGCCAGCGCCGTATAAATAAACGCACCGGGCAACCCCAGCAACAAATACCAAAAAACCGGCGCAACCAGCCCTTTGTCAAAGCTGCGCGCTGCCAGAACCATGCCGGCGCGGGTAATGCCGTAATCATCGCTGGCGGAAAAATCCGTGCGGGTCGATCGCGCAATCCCGTAATAAGCCCCCTTGCCCGGCTTTTTCTCCTTCATGGCGAAATAAAGCCGCAGCAGGACAAACCAGACACTCCCCGCCGTCAGGGCCAGGCTAAGAAAAATAATTTCAACCGTACCGGCAAAATCAAACCGGCGCGCAATACTATCCGCCCGATCGCCAAAAAACCAAAAAACCAGCAAACAAACCACTGTAACAAGGAATCCGCGGAAAAGCAGATCCGGCTTTTTTCGCTCCCGCCGGTCAAGCCGCCCGGCCACCCGAAAAAGGGTTTTGTCGGATATCATCCATAAAAACGGGTTCGCATTACCGTGCATCGGGCCGGTAACCATACCCGCCAGCACCGCCAGCAGCCACGCCGCCATCGCCACCGGCACGCGCGCCGGATCCAGAAAAACCATTGAAATATCAAAGGGAATGTCCATATATGCCAAGTTCCTTAAAGCTCAAGGTTAATATACACATGCTTATAGGTACAAAAAAGTGATATTGCGTTGCAAAAATTAATCATTTTAAGGGTATAATGCGACTATAACAGCGTAAAGCACAATGGCGTACCCGATGATGTACGCATAACCGGAGTAAACAAAAAGTGATCTATCACTTCTATGAAATGCAACAAGCCGCCCTGATGCCCGCACGTTTTGTTGCCGACCTGACGCAAAATGTCTATAGCAACCCATTCAATCCTTTGTCTTACACCCAGATCGGGCGTACGATCTCGGCCAATGCCGAGCTTTTTGAGCGTCTGACCCGGCGCTTTGGCAAGCCTGAATTCGGGCTGGATGAAACGGTGATTGACGGCAAGACCGTTGCCGTTGAAGAAGATATTATTTACGAGAAGCCTTTTTGCAATTTGCTGCATTTCAAACGGGACACAACCCGCAAGGATCCGAAAGTCCTGATTGTCGCGCCGATGTCCGGCCATTTTGCGACATTGTTGCGCGGCACGGTCGAGGCCTTGTTACCGCATCATGACGTTTATATCACCGACTGGGTTGACGCTATGTTGGTTCCTGTCGATGAGGGGCGCTTTAATCTTGATGATTACATTGCCTATCTGATCGAATTTATCAGCCTGATCGGCCCTGACACGAATATTATCGGCGTTTGCCAGCCTGCCGTACCGGTTTTTGCCGCCGTTGCCGTGATGGAAGCCGAAAACGACCCGAATTGTCCGCGCAGCATGATTTTAATGGGCGGGCCGATCGATACGCGCATATCCAAGACCAAAGTCACTGAACTCGCCGAGGCCAGACCGCTATCATGGTTCGAGCAAAATGTGATCAGCCAGGTACCGCTTTACTATCCCGGTGCCTACCGCAACGTTTATCCCGGCTTTATCCAGCTTGGCGGCTTTATGTCGATGAATCTGGATCGCCATGTCGGGTCGCACCTGAAATTTTATCATCACCTGATCGCCGGTGACGGGGAATCCGCCGAATCCCATCGTAAATTTTATGATGAATATCTGTCTGTAATGGATATTACAGCCGAATTTTACCTGCAAACCGTCGAAACCGTCTTTCAAAAACATTTGCTGCCCAAAGGGGAAATGACATTCCACGACCCGCAAACCAACCGGATTTTTCCGGTGAACCCCGGCGCGATACGCAAGACAGCGCTTTTAACGATTGAAGGTGAACTGGACGATATCTCCGCACACGGCCAGACTATTGCCGCGCATTATTTGTGCGATCATCTGGCGCCGGAAAAACAATTCCATCATTTTCAGGAAAATGTCGGCCATTACGGCATCTTTAACGGGCGGCGCTGGCGCAGTGAAATTATGCCCCGCATCCGGCATATGATCCGCCGTTTCAACCCGGATTGCAGTCCCTTGCCGCCGCATGACCTGAGGGCTATTCCTGACCTTGCGCCGGATCAATGGGATCATAAAAAACATAATGTCGAAAAAATGCGCGAGATGTCACGGCGCAAAAGAGCAAAAGAAACCGAAGACGCATAAAGCGGGCATGACAGTTGAGAGATTATCATCCCCGCCCCTGCCTGTCCTTCCGAATCCTTGGGCGGGGATCCACCCCCACAGCCGCCACTTTTGTGGATGCCCGCTGTTTAAGCGCGCCTGATGACCAGACCTATAGTACAAGACTCTAAAGAAATCTGGCTTATGGTTATAAAGTTCTGCTAGATAGTGTAGTCACGAGAATCGAAATGTGAGAGAATCATGTCAGCAAGCAAGGAGGCTGATATGAAACCATCCCACAGACGACACGACATTTCAGACAAAGTATGGGCGTTGCTG
>SKGD01000127.1 GCA_007117665.1 Alphaproteobacteria bacterium | reverse complement strand
CTCAGCGGGCGCAAAATACGCGTACGCGGATGGGTGGATGATTATAACGGCCCTTATATCGAATTAACGCATACGCTGTGGCTGGAGCTCTTGCCAGAAGACCCCTGATGCACTATTTTTATCCACATTGGTTAATTTATTCATTTTTAACAGGCTGGAGTCGGAATCTGTGACGAAAATGCCGCATCACCCGCGAGAAAGGCTCCTTGACCTGTTTCCGCCGCTTTCGCCCTATGCAACAGGTTTTCTGGATGTAGAGCAGCCCCACAGCCTGTATTGGGAGCAATCCGGCAATCCTGACGGTGTGCCTGTCCTGTTTCTGCATGGCGGGCCGGGCGCGGGATCATCCCCCCGCCACAGGCGCTTTTTCGACCCCGACCATTACCGGATCATTTTATTCGACCAGCGCGGCGCCGGGCGATCAACCCCGTTAGGATGTCTGGAAAACAACACAACAGCGCATCTGGTGGATGACATCGAAAGATTGCGTGTGCGCCTGAATATCGAAAAATGGCATTTATTCGGCGGCTCATGGGGCAGCACACTGGCTTTGTCCTATGCCCGCGCGCATCCCGAACGATGCATCAGTATGATCCTACGCGGGATTTTCCTGATGGAACAGCCTGAAATCGACTGGTTTCTTTACGGGATTAAAATGATCTTCCCCGAAGCGTGGGAACAGTTCGCCGCCATGATCGACCCGGATCATCATGATGACCTGCTCAATGCCTATTATGCGCTCCTGACCGATGACAAAGACCCCCGCGCCCAAGGGGATGCGGCGATTACGTGGGCGCTGTATGAAAGCGCCTGTTCGTCATTGATCCCCAACTATGAAACCATCACCACCGAAGAACAAAAATCCCATGCCACGGCGATCGCACGGATCGAAGCGCATTATTTCAAACATGGCGTCATCGCGCCGGAAGACAGCCTATTAAACGATATCGACAAAATACGCGCCATCCCCGCAACGATCATTCAGGGACGTTACGATATAATCTGTCCCATCCATACCGCCAATAAGCTGCATAATGCATGGCCGGAAGCCGATTATATCGTTGTGCCTGACGGCGGGCATGCCGCGCTCGACCCGGCCATCAGATCGCGCTTGATCGAAGCCACAGAGAATGCGAAAACAATCTTGTAACACCCGCAAAAACAGCCTTAAGCCGGAGAAAAGCGATGTATAAGACAATCAATGATTTTGACCTGAACGGGAAAATTGTCCTGCTGCGCGCCGACCTGAACGTTCCGGTCATGGACGGCCATGTCACGGACACAACCCGTATTGACCGGCTGAAACCGACCATTGCGCTATTGCGCGACAAGGGCGCAAAAACACTGATCCTGTCGCATTTCGGTCGCCCCAAAGGCGCAGCGGATCCGGCTTTCTCGCTGGCTTTCCTGACCCCCGTGCTGGCGCGTCAATGGGACGTTCCGGTTGCCTTTGCGGATGACTGCATTGGCGAAAGCGCGCAACAAGCCGCGGAGAATCTTGAAAATGGCGGGTTTGCGCTGCTTGAAAATGTGCGTTTCCACCCCGGCGAAGAGACAAACGATCCGGCTTTTGCGCGGGAACTCGCCGCACCGGGCGCGCTTTATATTAATGATGCCTTTTCCGCCGCCCACCGCGCCCATGCCTCGACAGAAGGTCTGGCGCACATCCTGCCCGCCGCGGCAGGGCTGTTGATGGAAGCCGAGCTTAAAGCGCTGGGCGATGCGCTGGAATCGCCCCGTCGTCCGTTGATGGCGATTGTCGGCGGCGCGAAAATTTCAACCAAGCTCGATGTGCTGAACAACCTTGTCAAAAAAGTCGATTATCTATGCCTTGGCGGCGGCATGGCCAATACGTTCCTTTACGCGCAAAATGTCGAAATCGGGCGTTCGCTTTGCGAAAAAGATATGGCCAGTCAGGCACGTACCATCATGGAGACTGCGGAACAGGCCGGATGCCGGATTATCCTGCCTGTGGATCGGGTTGTCGTGGACGAAATTCGCGAAAATGCCCCTTATGAGATTGCAGAACGTGATGATATGCCTGCCAACCGTGAAGCCATTGATATCGGCCCGGCAACGCTGGCTATGCTGGACGACATTCTGGATACATGCAAAACCGTTTTGTGGAACGGGCCGATGGGTGTCTTTGAAGTCAAACCGTTTGACAAAGGCACGAACGAACTGGCGCAGGCTGTGGCACGGCGGACAAAAGCCGGCACATTGACCAGTGTCGCCGGCGGCGGCGATACAGTGTCGGCACTGGAAAATGCCGGTGTCGCCGGGGATTTCAGTTATATCTCGACCGCAGGCGGCGCCTTTTTGGAATGGCTGGAAGGAAAAACCCTGCCCGGCGTGGCAGCGCTGGACCCGCGCAACAAAAAGGCCGCATAAAGCGGCCTTTTTTTAATGCTTACTTACGGGCAGCCTTAAATCAACTGAACCTGTGTTGATTTACTGACAATCTTGCGTGCAGATTCCGGTTTGACCTTTTCAAAATAGGACAAGATATCCATCAGATCCTGCTGGTTGACAAAACGGTCGCGGGAGCGCATCCGGTGGCTCAGCAGATATATCCGCGAAAAATCACCCTTTTGCATGTAAAAGGCACGGCACGCAATCGCCAACCCTTTCGGGCATGGCTGGCGCATAAAATCATGCACCTTTTGCACCGGGATCCCCGTATAAAGCGAAAAACCGGCAATAAAAGACCGTATATCGCCCTTGGACAAACTGTCCAGCATCACGTTCCAATTCAAAATACCAGCCTCAGCCTTGGCACGCACACGCTGCATGGTTCGTTCGGTCGGCATGAATTCGGAACATGAATCCTGCCCTTTTGCCTCTGTGCTCTCCTCAAACGCCACGATTGTTTTTTCCGTGACGGCTTCGGCCATGAAATCATCTTCTTCGATGATGCTCATGATGTAGGCTTTTACCTCTTGCCCGACATGGCGGTAGATCTCTTTGACCAGCGTTTTTGGCACTTCGGGACGGGCGACCAGCGGCCGCGCGACAACATCATGCTGTTTTGCCATCTCGCCCAAAATCGTCACGGCGTAACCGGTCAAAGCCACCCGTTCGTTACGTGTCAGGACAACAGCCGTTTCAACGTCTTTGGTATCGGCCAGCGCATCGACAACCTCCGGCCGCATATCCGGCCGTCCGGCGATCGTCCGCCAGTAAGGCGCGCCATGCGCCTTGATGATATAAAGTAAATCCAGATCGCTTAACACCGCGCTGTCACGCAGAACCGGCGCTGCAATATCAATAGAGTCATTCGCCAGATGCAACACCAGCCGCAGCGGCACCGTATCAAGCTTTGCCAGCTTCTCCGCCAGAGCCTGTTTCAGCTCCGTCTCGGCCTGCCGGATCATGGAAATCATGATATCCGTGACCATTTCCTGCTCTTTCGGCGTAATTTTCGCGCTAAACAGGTCGGTCACCGCGCGAGCAAGCTCGGCGCGCGCCATCGGCTTGTCGTCATTCACCAGATCATACAGCTTTTTGCTGTCGTACAAATGTACCAGCAACGCCGAGAAATCTTTGTTATTCTTTTTTTCCTGATCCAAACCGTGCGAATTCATGTCCGTGCCTATGCCAACAGATAAAAGTCAAACCCAATAATTTTGAACACCCTATTCCGCGTACCGCCTGAATAGATGCCGGAAAACCGGCTGAAGATTTGTGGAAGCGATATCCGTTTAACGTGGCCTTTAAAGCGGCTCTCTTAATGGAAAAACGACGTTTTCTTCCCCCTCACAAAAAACATTATCGCGCCGAAAGATTACGATTCGGTTAATGAATTGAAAGTTCAGCAAAACGCGCTATAATCAAAGCCTAACTAATGCTTTCTTAAGCATTTCGCGGTAGCATGGAAATGTTTGGGATTTTTTAAACGGTCAGGCGGGCATAATATCATGGTTTCATCAATCGGTAGCGCAGCATCACAGCAAAGCTTTGTAAATCCTTTTCAGGAAAATATTAATGAACAGGTCAGGAATCCGGCGCAAAGAACCCCGCAGGAAACAGAGACCCAGCCTTCCGGCACGCAAGCGGCACAAAGCCAGCGCAGCGAAACCGATAATATTGACAATAGCGCCGCCCAGCAAAGACAGGCGCAGGAAGCCGCCGCCGACCGTAGCGAGCAAACCAGCGCCAACCGTACCGAAGAGCGCGGCAGCATCGTTGATATTTCAGTTTAGTAAAAGACCATCCCGTTAGGAAAGAAGCGGCGCCCGATTAAAAGGCGCCGTTTTTTTGTGTCGACTCGGCTGCGCCCATACCATAGACTTGCCGCATAAAAAAACAGGGAAAACCATACGGGAGCCGGCGCATGAAAACCATCATCGAACCATTCCGCATCAAATCCGTCGAACCGATTTATATGAGCAGCCGCGAAGAGCGGGAATCTTATATCAAGGATGCCCATTACAATCTGTTCGCCCTGCCCTCACAGCGTGTCCTGATTGACTTGCTGACCGATTCCGGGACATCAGGCATGAGCGCCGCCCAATGGGCGGGAATTATGATCGGGGATGAATCCTATGCCGGAAGCCCGTCTTACCTGCGCTTTGAAAAAGCCGTGCGTCATTTAATGCCGTTCCGTTATATCATCCCCACCCATCAGGGGCGCGCCGCAGAGCGAATCCTGTTCGGGGTCGCGGTTAAAAAGGGACAATATGTCCTTAACAACACCCATTTTGACACGACCCGCGCCAATATTGAATCCCTTGGCGCGTTTGCCGTTGATCTGGTGATTGACGAAGGGCTGGATCCGTCGAGCATGCATCCGTTCAAAGGGGATATGAATACGGAGAAACTAACGGCCTTTATCGCCGATAAAGGCGCCGAAAACATCCCGCTTTGCATGATTACCATCACGAATAATTCCGGCGGCGGTCAGCCTGTATCGCTGGAGAATATCCGCGCCGTCAGCAAAATATGCAAAAAGCATCATATCCCGTTTTTCATTGATGCCTGCCGCTTTGCCGAAAATGCGTGGTTTATCAAAATGCGCGAGGATGGCTATAAAAACACGCCGGTGTCCGATATTGTCCGTGAAATCTTTTCGCTGGCAGACGGCTGCACCATGAGCGCCAAAAAAGACGGTATCGCCAATATGGGCGGCTGGCTGGCGCTGAACAACCCGGCATGGGAAGAGCAATGCCGCAATATTTTGATCCTGACCGAAGGATTCCCGACTTATGGCGGCCTGTCCGGCCGCGATCTTGAGGCCATCGCCCAAGGGCTGGAAGAAGTCGTGCAGGATGATTATCTGCATTATCGTATCGCATCGACAGAATATGTCGGCCGACATCTGCACGAAGCCGGCGTTCCTGTTCTGCTGCCGGTTGGCGGGCATGCGGTTTACCTTGATGCGCGGGCTTTCCTGCCGCATATTCCGTCACTGCATTATCCGGGACAATCGCTGGCGGTGGCGCTCTATATCGAAGGCGGTATCAGAGGCTGTGAAATCGGTACGGTCATGTTCGGCCGCCAACCTAACGGTACCGAACAACCCGGTAAAATGGATCTTGTCCGTTTGGCGATCCCCCGCCGCGTCTATACGCAAAGTCACATGGATTACGTTGTCGAAGTGATTATCGATGTATTCGGGAAACGCGACTCGCTTCAGGGCATGAAAATTATCGAGGAGCCACCTTCATTGCGCCACTTCACAGCCAGATTTGACTGGCGGACGGAAGATCATTCAAAGCTTGAGAAAAACACAGCAGTCGGTTGATTTTAATTATTTTACGCACTTCTAAATTTTCCATTTCGGGAATCTAAACGCATTGCAACCACTTTCCCGGATGCCCGCTCAAGGCGGGCATGACAATTGGAGCTATCTCTTGGTCATCCCCGCCCCCGCCCGTCCTTCCGAAGCGGGGAGCCACCACCATTGCCGCCGCCTCACCTACTGAAAAGCGACTTCGTTAAAGCTGCGCAATTTCCGGCTATGTAGTCGAGCGGGGCCAATATCACGCAATAATGACATTGTCAGCAAGCCGATCTGTAAATGCTGTTCGACCCGCTGGCGATAAAAACTTTCAGCCATACCGGGCAGCTTTAATTGCCCGTGAAGCGGTTTGTCGGAGACGCAAAGCAACGTCCCGTAAGGCACCCGAAAACGAAAACCGTTAGCGGCAATCGTTCCGGATTCCATATCCAGCGCCACCGCCCGGCTTTGCGAGAGCCGCATATTCTGGCGGAGCGTATGACGCAACTCCCAGTTCCGGTCATCGACCGTTGCAACAGTTCCAGTCCGCATGATTTTTTTCAACTCATAGCCTTCATAGCCCGTCACCTGCGCGACAGCCTGCTGTAATGCCTGCTGGATCTCGGCCAGCGGCGGAATCGGGATGCTGGGGTGTAAATCCTTATACAGGACGTTATCTTCGCGCAGATAGCCGTGAGAAAGCACGTAATCGCCCAGTTGCTGAGAGTTTCGCAGCCCCGCGCAATGCCCCAGCATCAACCAGGCATGCGGCCGCAACACGGCAATATGGTCGGTAATGGTCTTGGCATTGGACGGCCCCACCCCGATATTAACCATCGTAATCCCCGACCCGTCCGGCCGTTTAAGGTGATAGGCCGGCATTTGCGGCATGCGGGACAGGCTGATCCCCGGCTCGTCCACAAACGGGTTATCGGTGATATTCCGGTTTGCGGTCACTTTATTTCCCGGCTCGACAAAAGCGCTATATTCCGATCGTTCGCGGCGCAGCGCCTCTTTATCGGTCGGCGCCATGATCCCGTGACATATCTTGATAAACTCATCAATGTAGAACTGGTAATTGGTAAAAATCACATAATTCTGGAAATGAATAGCGTTGGTCGCCGTATAATGTTTCAGACGCATCAGGCTCAGATCAACACGCGGCGCGGTAAAAAGCGACAAAGGCGTTTCTTCGCCCTGTGCGTACAGATATGTGCCGTTGGCGATCGTGTCATCAATCGCGTCCAGATCGGGCTGGTCGAAATGCGACGACAGCGCCGCCAGTTGCGGCGGGGTCAGATCGGCCTCCAGATGATAATCCTCGCCCAGCGCGAAATGAATGGGGATCGGCGTGTTGCTTAGCCCGATCTCGACCTTGTCATCATGGTTTAAAGTCAACTGGGCGATTTGCTCTTTCAGATACATGTCGTAAATATCCGCCGGGCGCGTAATGGTGGTACTGTATGTGCCGGGACGGGAAACAAATCCGTAAGATAGCCGTGAATCAGACAGACGCATCTTGTCGGTTTGAAGC
The DNA here is from genome assembly GCA_007117665.1 of Alphaproteobacteria bacterium. Classification (GTDB taxonomy): domain Bacteria; phylum Pseudomonadota; class Alphaproteobacteria; order Micavibrionales; family Micavibrionaceae; genus UM-FILTER-47-13. The sequence continues at coordinate 1,070 of SKGD01000127.1, read as the reverse complement.
TTGATATAAGGGTAATAACCGCTGATCCTTTTTGTAGGCTTTTCGCCGCCCAGCGTGAAATCCTCGAAACTATCGCGCAAATAGCCGATATTATCTTCGTAAATCTCGACCAGTGCCTGCTGCGCCTCGTGCGGATCTTTAAACTTGCGGGGCTTGAATGGTTTGGGCGTTCTTTTCATACCAATATTTTCCTATATTTTTCAATATATTACAATCGCACAATCAATCAAGCGCGATAAAGCCGCCTGACTGCATATTCCAAAGCCGCGCATAAAGCCCGTCCTGCTTCAAAAGCGCCCCATGCGCACCATCTTCAACGATCACACCATGATCCATTACCACCAGCCTGTCCAGTGCCGCAATCGTTGACAGGCGATGCGCAATGGCGATCACCGTTTTCCCCTGCATCAGCCGGAACAGGCTCTCCTGGATCAGGCGCTCGGACTCGCTATCCAGCGCAGATGTTGCTTCATCCAGCACCAAAATCGGCGCATTTTTTAGCATCGCACGGGCAATCGCGATTCTCTGGCGCTGGCCACCGGATAATTTCACACCGCGTTCCCCGACCAACGTATCGTAACCATGCGGCAAATCACGGATAAATTCATCGGCATGCGCCATACGCGCTGCCTCGATCACCTCGTCATCACCGGCATCGGTGCGCCCGTAACGGATATTATCCATCAGACTTCTGTGGAACAGCGCTGTATCTTGTGGGATCACAGCAATATTACGGCGTAGGCTGCCCTGCGATACTCTGCCTATATTCTGGCCGTCAATCGTGATCGTACCGCTTTCAAGATCGTAAAACCGCATCAGCAACGCCACCAGCGTGCTTTTCCCCGCGCCGGACGACCCGACCAGCCCCAGCCTTTGGCCGCCCGGTATCTCCAATGACAATCCGCTGATCACGGGCTTGTCGCTGCGGCCTTCATAGCTGAAACAGACATTATAGTCATTTCAATTAAGAATAGGACATGTTATGCTTTAGCATGACTTATTCACTTGATTTGAGAGAAGCCGCAATCTCGTACATAAAAAATGGCGGTAGCAAGATAGAAGCTTCACGT
>SKGD01000008.1 GCA_007117665.1 Alphaproteobacteria bacterium | reverse complement strand
TCTCAAGCGATGGCGCGGCATTGCTACACGATATGCAAAAAACACCGCTTCATTCCTCGCTGCCGTCCAAATCCGTTGTATCGCTCTTTGGGCAAAAATCTCGTGACTACGCTATCTAGGCACGCATCATTTGCCGATACAAAAATCGCGGAAAATCACATCCAGCAGATCTTCGACATGGACGTGCCCTGTCACCCGCCCCAGCGCCCGCACTGCAAGCCGGATATCCTCGGCGACAAGTTCCGGCAAATCATGGCCGGATTGCGCCCGCCCCAGCGCCGCCAGACAATCCTGCAACGCCTCGCGGTGGCGTGTCCGCGTCAAGGACGGCACTTCACTTTTGCCAATCAGCGCAGCGCAACGCCCTTCCAGCGCCGCCAGCAAATCATCCATCCCGGATCCTGTTGCCGCCGACAGTGCTATCGCACCCGCAGGCAGTCCGGCCAAAACAGCCGGGTCGCATAAGTCAGCCTTGTTGAAAACCAGCAATGCCCTGTCCACAGCCAGCGCCATTGTCTGGGGGTCACGATCCGGCAATAAAGACGCATCAAACAGCAACAAGCGAATATCAGCGCTTTCCGCCCGTTGCAAGGCGCGGCGCATGCCTTCTTCCTCGATTTCACCCTGCGCGCCACTTTCAACCTGACCGGGGCGCAGCCCGGCTGTGTCGGAGATCACCACCGGATAACCGGCCAGATCCAGATGAACATCTATCACATCGCGTGTCGTACCGGCAGCAGCAGAAACAATCGCCACATCCCGCCGCGCCAGCGCATTGACCAAAGATGATTTCCCCGCATTCGGCGCGCCAATGACAGCAATTTTCAAACCGTCACGCAAACGCTCGCCCCGCCGGTTATCATCCAGATGCACGCTGATCGCCTGCGCCAAACCGGCAATGCCGGGCAATAATTGCGGTAAAATACCCGCTGGCAAATCTTCGTCAGGAAATTCAATATCGGCTTCAATATGCGCCAGCATGTCCGTCAACGCCACCGCCCAACCTTCATACAAAGCGCCCAGATTTCCCTCAAGCTGTGACAATGCCTGATTTTTTTGCAGAATTGTTTCCGCATCAATCAAGTCAGCAATCGCTTCAGCGGCTGTCAGGTCAAGCTTGCCATTTTCAAAAGCACGGCGGGTAAATTCGCCCGGCATCGCCATACGATGCGCGTCACATTCACCCAGCGCTGCCATCATCTGGTGGATGATGGCCATCCCGCCATGGATATGATATTCAACAATATCTTCGCCCGTAAAGCTGGCCGGGGCGGCAAAATAAACTACCAACCCATGATCGATTATCTCTCCTGAAGCGGGATCGCGCAGCTTTTTCAGATAGCTCCGGCGCGGCTGCGGCGCAAAAGCCGGATCCCCCAGCAACAACGCCAGACTGTCACGCGCCCGTGTGCCCGAAACACGAATAACCGCCACACCGCCCTTACCGGGCGGGGAGGCCGGTGCATAAATCGTTTCAGCCGCGCTCGTCATCACCCTTATCCGCGCCTTTATCCGCACCGTATGCGGTGCGGGGATCCATACCACCCATACCCATCTGTGCCAAAAAGATTTTTTGCATCTCTCCCCAGCTTTCAATGCCAAGCGGCATCCATGTTTTAACAAATGTCTCAGGGTCAAGATTGCGGATATTTTCCTGCATTTTCTCTTCGATCTCTTTCATCATGCGATCCTGCAGGCCGGCAACACTGGGCAGCCCTAAAAACTGCCTTGCCTCTTCCGGGGTGCATTCAATATTAACATTGATTTTCATTCCTTGCTCCTTTCCAGAATTTGCATTGGTTATAGTCGTTTTTTCCCGACAATAAAAAATATTTCTTGACCTGTGGTGTCTTAGTGTATTAATACATTGATACAACAAGGGTGTCCATATCATGCCACAAGGCGTAAACAAAACAGGCAAAAGCACGGATAGCCGCGATCCGGAAGTGGCGCGTATTTTGGAAGATACGCCGCGTGATGCTTTGTTTTGTGCGATTGGTGATTGCCGGGATGCGGCGGATATTCAAGATTTTCTTCTGGATCTTTGCACAAAGCAGGAACTGGACGCGTTGGCCGAGCGCTGGCTTATTGCGCGGTTGCTGCATCAGGGTGATTTATCATACCGCGATATCAGTGCCCTGACCGGCGCAAGCACAACAACCATCGGGCGGGTTGCCCGGTTTTTACAGCAAGAGCCGCATGAGGGCTATAAACGGATTTTAGAAAGGCAAAATCGTGACAAGACGCGCACCGCAAAATCGTGACTTCCGGGTGATCTTGCCTAAAAAAGGCCGCCTGCGCGATGATTTTTCCCGCCTGTGCGAACAAGCGGCGCTTTCCTATTGCCCTGCCGGTGATCGGCTGGATTACGGTATTTTGCGCGACACAGAAAATAGCAGCGAAGCACGCGCCGATATGACTGCCGAAGCACTGGCGCAAAGAGCATCCGATGCCATCACAACCATCCGGAGCGGCGCCGCCGATATGGCTGTGGTCGGGCTGGATAGTTACGAAGAAGCGCGCTGCAGCGCCATGGAAAAGGGACAGGATTTCCCCTTGCGGATCAGCCGCGCTTTTAACCTGTCCGCCTGCGCCTTGAAGCTGGCAGCACCGCCTACCCTTAAAATCGAAACCTCGCAGGATCTGGCCGGGTTGACCATCGCCACATCTTTTCCATCCCTGTTGCGTGCCTGGTTGCGCCAACAAAATGTCCGGGATGTGGCCATTTATGAATGTGATGGCGGGGTCGAAGATTCCGTGCGGCTGGGGCTGGCCGATCTGGTTTGCGATCTGGTCGATACCGGTAATACGCTCAAGGCGAATAATCTTGTGCCGTCCCTGACATTACTGGAAAGCAGCGCCGTTCTGGTTGAACGAAAAGGCACATGGAGCGCTGAACAAACCGCTATGGCAAACAAACTGCGCGATCGTTTGTCCGGCACAGAGAGTGCTCGCAACAGCAAAGCAGCCGCCCGTTACCCCGACCTGCCCGCGCGGGACGCCGTGCCGCTTTATGAGATAGCAGGGGCTGCTATCTAATCCGCAAGGGGAAACCCTGTCTTTTTTCCTTGTTCCTTTCCTGTCCGCGCTTATTGCTCTTACGGGTTTTTTTATTGGCAAAAGACGCGTATGATATTGTCGCAAGATATATCTGCGTTGAGATTTGTGACCTAACAATCCCCTAAAGAGGCAAAAATGGGCGAAGAAATCAAAATTCCCGCAAAAGACGGCAGTTCTTTTATGGCATATATGGCCAAACCGTCACGGCTTCCGGCACCGGTCGTCATCGTCATTCAGGAAATTTTCGGTGTCAATCAGGGGCTGCGCGATAAATGTGACTGGCTGGCATCCGAAGGCTTTATTGCCGTCTGCCCGGATTTATTCTGGCGGTTGGAGCCGGGCATCCAGTTAACCGACAAAAGCGATGCTGAGTGGAAAAAGGCTTTTGACCTGATGAACCGCTTTGACATTGCACAGGGAATCGAGGATTTACGCGCCACGACCCACACAATGAAAGGCCACGCCGAAGCAAACGGCAAAGTCGGATGTCTGGGATATTGTCTGGGCGGCAAGCTTGCTTACCTGATGGCGGCACGCACCGCGATTGATGCGTCTGTCGGTTATTACGGCGTGATGATTGAAACATTGCTGGATGAAGCTGTGAACATCCAGACCCCGTTGATGCTGCATATCGCCGAAGAAGATGAGTTTGTTCCCCAAGAAGCACAGCAAGCAATCAAGAACGCGCTGGCTGGCCGTGAAAATATCACCCTTCATTCCTATCCGGGACTGAACCATGCTTTTACCCGGATCGGCGGCAAGCATTATGATTCCAAAGGTGCGGCTATCGCCGATGAACGCACAATCACTTTCCTGAAAGAGACGCTGGCTGCCTAACAAGCAGCCGGTGCGAATGGCTATGGTTCAAACCGGCAGCCCGGATGATGAAAAAGAACCGATCGACCCGGCTGTGCCCAAAGCTGCCCTGACGGCGCTGAGGAAAATCATCCATGGCAACGGTCTTGACCCGCGCCGTGTTTCCCAGGAACATTTTGAAGGTGAAACGCTCAATTTCGAGGCGTTCCAGATCTATACAATAGAAACCCGGACATCCGAACAGCATGTCAGGGGGCGGCAGAAAGGTGAAACATGCGGATCGGCGCAGGATATGCGCGCCAAAATACAAGCCTATATCAATAAAATAACCCATGATCTGGTTTTACAGAAAAACACGATTAACCTGCTGAAAAAAAGACCCGATCTGGGGTTTCACTACCAAAATATGGTGATCCCGCTCGATTCGCTGGCGCGGCGCTTTGTGGTTCATGAGGCCTGCACCCAGTGCGATACGCGCGGACACGGCGCTTGTAATAACTGCCACGGCCACCGTACAGTGCAATGTCACCATTGTCGCGGGCGGCGCGAAATTCCATGCCGCCGGTGCCACAGCACCGGTCTGGCCGACACGCCGCAAGGCAAGCAAAAATGCCCGCAATGTCGCGGGCGGCGTTTTGAGCGATGCCGTCCCTGCGCCGGCAAAGGCAAACTGCCCTGTCATCAATGTAAGGGAAAAGGCACAATGAGTTGCCAGAATTGCGGCGGCGGCGGGTGGTTCTCACATCTGGGTTTCCTGCAAATCAAGGCAAGCGGGCGATTTGATTATGACAGGAACAGCATCCCTTCCGGCGCGGCGGAACTGATTGACCGGCTTGGTGGCGCTGTTGTTACGGATAAGCACGCACAAGTCAGGATCGATGATGATATGCGCCGCCACAAAGAGCTGGATGCGCGCTGTCAGGACAATGAATATATGGTCCCTTATCAGGTCAAACTACCATGGGCGGAAGCGCATTACCTGATCAACGGCGAAACCGAAACAGGTTACGCTTTTGGCTATAACGGTTTTCCTTATGGTTATCGCCCCTTTCTTGAAGACCCGACCCGCGCCGCACGGGATAATCTGGCCAAGGCTGCTTCCGGACAAGGCGCGCCGGGCGCAGCGCTGTCAAACGCCGCAAAGACAAGATTAATCGCCGAAAGCCTTGTATGGACAGCCAAAGCCCCGATCACCAAAGCCGCCGCCCTGATTGCACGCAAATATCCGGTCGGGCTTGACCCTGACACGCCCCGCACCATAGCCGAACAAGCCGACCGGGCGCTGGACATATTGTTGAAAAAGCCGCGCACCGGCGGCATTATCGCCGGCACAATCGCGGCGCTTTTACTGTATGGCGGTTATTACATTGCCGGGCATGACGCGCTCGCAGCACCCTATGTGAACGATACGCCACTAGCCATTCTTGAAAGCCTTGCGATGGTGGGGCTGGGCGCATTTATGGCCGCCACCATTATCCATCTTATGGTCGTTCAGGCACTCGGCAAAACGCTGGGGGCATTAATGAAAAAACGGGGCGAAGCTTTAAAGCCAAAATGGCAAAAAGACCTGATCTGGGGGCTGGGTGCGGCTTTGCTGGGATACGGCATATTTATCGCTCTCTCCCTCGTTACAGGCAGCGCCCACATACCTTTATGGCTGACATAAAAAGACAGGCAGCGCCGAAAGCGCTTACTGGTTCATCGAGCGGAAGAAATCGTCGTTATTCTTCGTATCGCGCAGCTTGCCAATCAGGAATTCGACAGCATCGACCGTCCCCATCGGATTGAGAATACGCCGCAAGACCCACATTTTCTGGAGATCCTTGCCAACCAGCAATTCTTCTTTCCGTGTGCCGGATTTTTGAATGTCGATCGACGGGAAAACGCGCTTGTCGGCGATCTTGCGATCCAGAACAATCTCGGAGTTGCCGGTTCCTTTGAATTCCTCGAAAATAACTTCGTCCATCCGGCTGCCTGTATCGATCAAAGCCGTGGCGATAATCGTCAACGACCCGCCTTGTTCGATATTACGCGCCGCACCGAAAAAGCGCTTGGGGCGTTGCAGAGCATTCGCATCGACACCGCCGGTCAAAACCTTGCCAGAGCTTGGCACAACCGTGTTATAAGCGCGCGCCAGACGGGTAATGGAATCAAGCAAAATCACCACATCGCGCTTTTGCTCGACCAAACGCTTGGCTTTTTCCATGACCATTTCCGCAACCTGTACGTGGCGGGCGGCCGGCTCGTCAAATGTTGAGGAGATAACCTCGCCGCGCACGCTGCGCGCCATATCGGTCACTTCTTCCGGGCGCTCATCGATCAACAACACGATCAGATAAGCTTCGGGATGGTTGGCGGCGATTGATGATGCGACATCCTGCAACATTACCGTTTTACCGGTACGCGGCGGCGCAACGATCAAAGCACGCTGGCCAAATCCCAGCGGTGAAACCAGCTCGATAATGCGCTGGGTCATGGCTTTTTTCGTGGGGTCGTCAAGCTCCAGATTAATCTTCCGCTCCGGATAAAGCGGAGTCAGATTGTCAAAATTAATGCGATGGCGCACTTTGTCAGGCGATTCATTATTGATCGAACCAACCCGCAATAATGCAAAATAACGCTCATTATCTTTCGGGGCGCGGATTTCACCCTCAACAATATCGCCTGTCCGCAAACCAAAGCGGCGCACTTGTGACGGTGAAACGTAAATATCATCCGGCCCGGGCAGGTAATTTTCTTCAGGGCTGCGGAGGAACCCAAAACCATCCTGCAAAACTTCCAGAACGCCGGTTCCCGAAATCGGTACGCCTTGATCGGCCAACTCTTTCAAGATGGCAAACATCATGTCCTGTTTGCGCAGAGCGCTGCAATTATCAATGCCCAGCTCTTCGGCAAAGGCGAGCAATTCCGCCGGGGAACGCGTCTTTAATTCCTGCAGATTCATCAGGTGGGTATCTTTCGTGCTTAGCTTCGTTGTCTCTTGGGGGGACAATGTCTTGTTTCCGTTATTATTATAATATTTTGTTGATGTCCTGTGTTTTCAAAGCAGGTTCCGGCTTCAATGACGGCCCCGCTGCCGCTCCGTAAAATATAAAAATGTTATGGAGTTCTTCTCTAAAGACATTACGGTTATAGTCAAACTTTATCACCGAGTCAACTTTTTCTGACAAAAAAGACTCTCTTTGCCGCACTCAATGTACCTTAAAAAGGTTTCATCACTGCCATAAAGACAATAACGATCATTAAAATGGTCGGGGCTTCGTTCCAAAGACGGTAGAATTTTGCCGTCCGCTTGTTGCGATCCTGCGCGAAATCCTTGCGCCAGCGGGCAAAAACCATGTGCAGCGCCGTCAGCAAAATCACCGCTGTCAGTTTGACATGCATCCACCCACCCGCCATCAATGCCGGATTGGCCGCGATCATCAAAAGACCGAAAAGCCACGCCGCGATCATGGCCGGATTCATAATGATCCGTAACAGCCGCATTTCCATGGTCTTGAAAATTTCGGATTGATCCGACTTTTTTTCGGCCTCTGCGTGATACACAAACAGGCGCGGCAAATATAACAACCCCGCCATCCACGCAATCACCGCGATGATATGCAGGGATTTCAGCCACAGATAATAATCCATCAAAAAAGCACTCATGCGGCTTTTGTCGCTTTTTCCGCATCTTGTGTCAAGCGCATGCAACAACGCCCGCATGACGGTGGACAAATGCATTTCCCGTCAGCGGATGTGCCTGCCCCGTACACAGATGCGCCGGCAGGGGGGGCTTGGTTGACCAATCGCGCCAGCCCGGCGATAAAAGCCGGATCTTCGCCAACAGTTTCAACCCGCCAAAATCCGGGAACGCCTAATTTATGAGCCAGCTCCCGATATTCTATCTCAATCTCGACCAGTGTTTCGACATGCTCCTGTGTGAAAGCATGCGGATAAATAATAACCGGCACTTTGTCCTGCGCGGCTTGTTCTAGGGCGTCTTCGGTGCTGGGGCCGATCCATTTCAAAGGCCCGACCCGGCTTTGATAGCAAATTTGCCAATCAAGCCCGGCAATGCCGAGCTTTTCAACAATTGCCGCAGCCGTTTTTTCGCATTGCCATTGATAGGGGTCGCCCTGACGGATGATTTTTTCCGGCAGGCCGTGCGCCGAAAACAGCAAACGCGGGGCGGGGCTGCCTGCTGTTGCCGACAGGGCGGCACAAGCCTGATCATAAACTGCCCGGATTTTCTCCGCCGAAGCGGTGATAAAACCGGATTCTTCGGGGTAACAGCAAATCATCCGGGTCGGCACATCATAACCGGCAATATCGGCGGCATTGATCCATTGCTGGCGTGACGACCAGCTGGTCGTGGTTGAAAATTGCGGATAAAGCGGCAATAACACAATCTCATCCGCGCCCCAATCCCGCACGTCACGGACAATTTGCGGTGCCATCGGATGCCAGTAACGCATACAGACAAAAACCCGATATGTCCCTTCACTGCTTTCATTCAACACGCGCTCCAGCGCCGCAGACTGAGCCTTTGAATGTGTCAGCAAGGGCGATGAGCCGCCCAGAAAATCATAACTTTCGGCAGCCTCGCGGCGGCTTCTGCGATGGCTGATTGCCTTAGCGACAAAACAGCGCAGCGGAATGGGAAGCTGGATAATATTC
>SKGD01000062.1 GCA_007117665.1 Alphaproteobacteria bacterium | reverse complement strand
GCGAGGGCAACATCCCGCCGGGAAAAATGTAGCGCTGGATGTAATCGGCACTGCGGCGATAAGCCGCATAGAGATCATCACGAATGGTAATCACCTGAAGCAAAGCTTGACCGCCGGGCTTAAGAGCCGACTCAAGGACGTTAAAATAATCCGGCCAGTAACGTTCCCCGACAGCTTCAAACATCTCAATTGATACAATATGATCGTATGTCCCGGTCAGATCCCGATAGTCGCATAATTCTATTGTCACCAGATGTTCCAGCCCCGCATCGGCGATGCGCCGCCTTGCATAGTTATATTGCGCTTCTGAAATGGTCAGAGCCGTCACACGGCATCCGGTTTTTTGTGCTGCATAAGCTGCAAAACCACCCCAGCCACAGCCAATCTCCAATATATGGTCTCCTCCGCCGGGATGAAGGCGGTCGATAATTTCCTGATATTTCGCATATTGCGCTTTTTCAAGATCATCATGATTACCGTCCCGAAACAATCCTGCCGAATATGTCATGGACGGGTCGAGCCATGCCGCATAAAATTCATTACCAATATCATAATGATGATGGATATTCTTTTTCGCACCATGGCGTGAATTGGGGCGCAGCAAATGAAAAAATCGCGATAATATGCGGGTTGCCGTGTTTCCGGCCAAAGCATCACGCATAGCATCACCATTTTGCAAAATCAGGGTGAAAAACGCCGCCATGTCCGGAGACGACCACCCCCCATCCAGATAGGACTCGCAAAATCCAAGCTTGCCGCCTGTCAGAAAACGCTGCGCCACAGTGTCATCATGCACATGCAAGGACGCCGATGACCCTTGGTAAACACCCTTAAAGCGATAGAAAGCGCCATCGGGCAAAACAACCTCCAGAGTACCGTATTTTATATTGCCCAGCAAAGAAAGCCCCGCACGCAAAGCGGCGGGTTTTGCAGAAAGAGCCTCGCGGCGATGATAAAAAAAACGTCTGGCCGGGCGGCAAAAGCCGCTATCCGCATATGTCATGGCAAGATCCTGTGACTAAAAAACATCATACAAGCTTGTTCGTCACAGCGTGTATTTCGGATCATTTATAAAAATTTTGCCGCACATAAAAATATATGCGCGCAAGCATTTTCGATAACGCGCTGGTTTTACTTTGATTATTTTGTGGATTTGCGAATGAAATTTTCAAAAATTTCCAGAGTTTCGGCGCTGACATGATGCTCAACACCTTCGGCATCGCTTTCGGCGTTTTTACGGCTGACGCCCAACGCCAGCAAAAACTCCAGCACGATGTCATGACGCTTTTTGCAGCGGGCAGCCAGATCCTTGCCTGCATCGGTCAGAAATAACGACCGGTAAGGCTGTCGGCTGACAAAACCTTCACGTTGCAGGCGTTCAAGCACCTTATGAACGGTTGTATGCGACACGCCAAACCGTTCGACCAGATCCACCGGCCGCGCTTCGCCATTGGCCTCAATCAGATCAGCGATCAATTCAACATAATCCTCGGCGGTTTCCATCTGGTGCGCTTCACGTACCTTGGAAAACCAGCGCGCCTGAATTTTGGCATCGATCAGCCCGTCTTTGTCTTTTTGGCGTGCCATATCCCGCTTTTCTCCTCCCGCAGGAGATTACAGCCAAAGGCCGCGGCAAACAACCCCGCCTGAAGCAAAACAATCACCGGCGCCGTGGCAATATCGGCATGAAAGCTGATGACCAGCCCGGCAACACAGCAAAAAACCGCCATCAGGACCGCCAGAATCATCATGCGGCGAAAATCATGGCTGATCAAAAATGCGGTTGCGCCCGGGGCGATCAAAAGCGCAATCACCAGAATAATCCCGACCGCCTTAAGCGATGCAACAATCGACAGCGCCAGCAACACCAATAACGAAAAATGCAAGGCGCGCACCGGCAATCCCGCAACTTTGGCATAGGCCGGGTCAAAGACATAGATCATAAAATCGCGCCATTTCAAAAACACCACCGCGATCGTGACCCCGGAAAGCGCCAGAATTTCGGCAATATCGCCCCATCCCACGCCTAAAATATTACCGAACAATATATGCATCAGGTGAATATCGGTTTCGATCCGGCTCAGCATCACCAGCCCCGCCGCAAACATGCCTGCAAACACGATGCCCATCACCGTATCTTCCTTAACACGGCTGTGATCCTTGATATAGCCGGTCAGCAAGGCGCATCCCATACCGGCGGCAAACGCACCCAGCGCCAGAGGAAGCCCCGCCATCCACGCCAGTACGATCCCCGGCAAGACCGCATGCGAAACCGCATCCCCCATCAACGCCCAGCCTTTCAAAACCAGATAACAGGATAGCAGCGCACAAACCGCGCCGACCAAAATAGCCGCCACCAGCGCGCGGCGCATAAAGCCATAGGCAAACGGATCCAGCAGGTAGAAAGAAACCAGTTCGACCATCAGGCAGCGCCCCCATGCCGGGACATATCACGCCGAACAGCGCGGCGCGCAGCGATCATGCCGTGCGAAGGCGCAAAGACAAAAGCCAGCAAAAACAACATGGTCTGTAAAACAACAATCACCCCGCCGGTCGAACCATCCAGAAAATAGCTAAGATACACGCCGCTTATACAGCTCAGCACACTGATCAGGATCGCCAGAATAATCATCACGCCAAAACGGTTGGTCAGCAAATAAGCCGTCGCGCCGGGCGTAATCACCAACGCAATGACCAACACCGCTCCCACAGCCTGTAACGCGGCAACGATGGCGGCGCTCAACACGACAAAAAACAGGATTTTCATCCCCCCGACCGGCAGCCCCACCGCCCGCGCGTGATTTTCATCGAAGAAAACCAGCATCAAATCTTTCCATTTCAATATAAGTACGATTATTGAAAAAAAGCTGATAAAAACGATCTGCAGTAAATCATAATCACTGACCGCCAGAATACTGCCCAGCATGACCGCATAGATATTAACCGATACCGGGTTCATCGAAATCAGCGCCAGCCCCAGCGCAAAAAAGGCCGTAAAGACAATGCCGATCACGGCATCTTCGCGTAACTTGCTTTTGCGCCGGACAAACGCCATGCCAAGCGCCGCTAAAATGCCCGCGACAAATGCGCCCAGCGCATAAGGGAGCGCCAGCAAATAAGCCACTGCCACGCCCGGAACCACCGCATGCGCCAGCGCATCCCCCATCAAAGACCACCCCTTCATAATCAGGTAGCAGGATAAAAACGCACAAACCGCGCCGATCAGGGCGCTGGCCATCATGGCGCGCACCATATATTGGTAACCGAACGGTTCGAGTAAAATATCAATCATCGCTTGCCGGCTTTCTCATCACGATGCGGCATAATTTCCTGATTTTCCGTGTGGCCGTACAATACTAACGGGCGTTCATCATCGGTGATGACGGTAACGCTGCGCGGGTCTTCATCATCATGCAACGCCCCACCGCCGAGCTGTACGCGCCGGAGCATCCCCCCGAAAGCCTCGGCCAGATTCGCTTCGGTAAAGGTTTCGGCGATCGGCCCGGCTGCCAGAATACGGCGATTGATCAATATCGCCTCATCGCAAAAATCGGGAACACTGCCCAGATTATGGGTGGATACCAGAATAAGGCTGCCGCGATCGCGCAAATCCTGTAACAGGGCAATAATGGCTTTTTCCGTCTGGATATCGACCCCTGTAAAAGGCTCGTCCAACAGGATAATCCGCGCTTCCTGCGCCAGCGCCCGCGCCAGGAACACCCGTTTACGCTGGCCGCCGCTCAACGCGCCGATCTGGCGGCGGCGAAACGCCGTCAACCCGACCTCCTCCAGCGCCTGCGTGACTTTTTCACGGTCTTCCCGCGAAGGTATCCGCAAAAAACCCATGCGGCTGTAACGCCCCATCATAACGACATCTTCAACCAGAACCGGAAAGTTCCAATCTATATCCTCGCTTTGCGGCACATAAGAAACCAGATGCTGTTTCAATGCCTGCGCGACCGGCATCCCGGCAATCCGTACCGTGCCGGTGGCCGGCTTCAAAAACCCCATAATCGTTTTAAACAGGGTCGATTTCCCCGAACCATTCGCCCCGACCAGCCCGCAAATCACCCCGCTTTTGAGCGTAAAGCCAACATGGTCGAGCGCTTTATGACCGTTCGCGTAAAAAACCGACAGACCCTCTACCGTGATCAGATCATCCTGTTTGTCGTTCATTCTTCCTCCGCCGCCGCCAATGCCTGTTCAAACCCGTCTGCGATGGTTTCGATGCTGACGCGCAAAAGATCAAGATAACGCGGCACGGGGCCGCGCTCATGGCTCAGGGAATCCACATATAAAACGCCGCCATAATGAATACCCGTCTCGCGCGCAACTTGCCGTGCGGGACGATCCGATATGGTGCTTTCGCTGAAAATAACCGGAATGCCGTGCGCCCTGACCAGGTCGATCACAGCGCGCACCTGTTGCGGCGTGCCTTCCTGTTCAGCATTGATCGGCCACAAATAAGCCGGGCGCATATCCAGATCGCGCGCCAGATAATTAAACGCGCCTTCACTGCTCAAAAGCCATCTTTTTTCCTGTGGGATCGCCGCCAGACGCTGGTGCAAACTTTCTTCGACCGCGCGAATATCAGCCTTATAGCGCGCCGCGTTTTCACTATATATATCCGCCCCTTCAGGATCAACAGCGCTCAGCGCCCTGCGGATATTTTCAACATAAATCACGGCATTGACAGGCGACATCCATGCATGGGGATCGACTTGCCCTTCATAAGCGCCGGAGCCAATCAAAACAGGGGCGATCCCGTCACTGACAACAAATTCGGGCACATCCCGCACATCGGCGAAAAATCGTTCAAACCAGCGTTCCAGCCCCAACCCGTTCCACAGCACCAGATCGGCGTCCTGCGCCCGCAAAATATCGCGCGGCGTGGGATCGTAATCATGAATCTCTGCGCCCGGCCGGGTAATGGACTCAACAACGACCCGATCGCCGCCAACCTGCTGCGCCATATCGGCAATAATTGTGAAGGTCGTCACGACCTTGATCCTGTCCCGCCCGTCTGCCGGTGCCGGAATCATGCCCGATGACGATCCCGTCATATCCTGTGCCGCCATCATCATTGCCGCAATCGCCGCTAACGCCGCCAGCAACAATAAAATTTTTCTGTTTTTTTCAAACAGCATCGCCATGATCTCCTTTGTCCGTGCTCCAATTTTTGCCATCCGGTTGTTTTCACACACAACCAGCCCAACTTTTAGCCTATGCTAAAAATATTTGCAATATAAGAAAAACAGAAGAAATCAGTACTGTCAGGAAACAGATGGCGGCGGCGGAGAAAGATCATGCTCCTTAAAGACCGGAGGTTTTGGCGCTACACATGGCTGTGAAGGCACGGAAACCGCCGCATCAACCGTTCTGGTCATACGGATCAGCGGAAAGCGCGGCAAAAACCCGGTAACAGCCAGCCTGCCATCTCCCCTGTCGCGTATAATCACGCCAAAGCTGCGGTCGCGCGAGGGAACATAAACCCGCCCTTCCCATCTGTCAGATCTGGTTTGCCTGATATCAAGTTCGGCCATATAACCGCAATAGGACAACATATCATCACGCGAGAGACGATCCGTATCCGGCACGCGCGTGCGATTGCCGGATCTTGTATAAAGGCCGATCATCTGCGCCACGCCCTCCTGCGTTGCAGGATCGTCCGGGTTGATGTCATAGACCGACGCGCACAGCCCTTTCTCCTCGCAAGGCTGGAGCCTGATCACAACGTCATAGCCCGGTAATTGCCAGTAAGAGACGGGATGCGGCGTATTCTCATCAGGCGAAGGCTGTAACGGGGCATGATATGCGCCCCAAGAGGCCGTAAAAAATGCCAATGAAGCGGTCGCCATAATGGCCGCACCGCGCCGCGATACGGCATGATCAAACAAACGCCGCAAGCTGTTTCCCATTCGGACATCTCCCGCTTTATATTTATTATTCTGTCTTTTAAAGCTTTGCGAGAATAGAAGATATCAGCGCCCGGGTCAATTTCGCGCAATTCGCTAATAATCCCATTTCCAGTTAATACCCGCTTTGCTTTCGCCATCGGCACCAAAAGCCGTTGTCGCACGAATATTTCCGGTAATATCGATATCAGCACGGACAGAGCTGCTGTCCGGTGTGCTGCCTTGTTCGACACCGATATAAACGCGATCAGAAACATATTTTCCGGCGGAGATCGTCGGGCCGGTTTCTTCATCCATGCCAAAACCCAGCGTATCCAGCCCGATCGCACGGCGTAACGTCCCCACCGGGTCAAAGCCACCGCCGCCCCCTTGCAGCATGGCAATAAATTGCGCGACACGAATCGCCTGCGCGGGGGTCAGCTCAACCATCGAGCTGCCGAATAAAACACGGGCGATCAACTCATCCGGCGGCAGGCCGTCCGGTGAATGAAGTTCGATTTCCGTCGCCTGTGCGCTGCCGCGCACCCGCAATTCCGCATCAGCCGTTTGCCCGCGGATCAGCGCATCAATATCCAGATCGGGATTATCAGGATGCGGCCCGGTGAACCGGATCTCGCCACGTTGCAAAGCCATGGCGACATCAAGCACTTCGTAACGCCCGCGCACCAGAAAAACCCGCCCGTGAACCAGTGGCTCCGCCGCCATTCCGGACAAGGCCAGCGCCGCGCCCCATTCGCTTTCAAGGCCGGGGCCGCGAACGAAAATATTATTCGGCGCATCAATATTAATATCAAGATCGAGCGGATAAGCATTGCCGGCTGTCTGTTGTACCCTTGCGGCCTGCGTGCCGGTGCGGGCGCCGCGTTCACTGATCACATACTCACCGAAAGCATCCCCGCCGCCGCCCATCGGGGCGCTGATATAATATTCGACATTATTGATCCGCACATCGCCCGCAACCCCGCCGCGCCTTGCATCACCGCGCGCGCGCAGATCGACGCTCGCCAGAACACCGAGCGTCGCCATATTGACAAGCTGGAAACGATCGCTTCGCAGCCTTACATCATAAGACGGGTTGGTTATATCGTAAAAGTCGACCCGGCCTTCGGCGCTGACGCGGCCGCCATTGCGATCTTGCGCCCTGAAGGATGACAAGGTTAAAGACTGGCCGCTGAAAGCCGCATCAAACGTCATATCGCGCAGCGCCGTGCCATACAGCATGTGCTCGTAAAAGCCGCTCTGTAAAGACAACATGCCAGACAGATCAGGCCGCGCCGGCGTGCCGCCAAGCGATGCGTCCAGCGCCAAAGCGCCACCAACACGATGCATATCCAGCGCCAGCCATTGCGCGACAGCCCCCAGATCAACCCGCCCCCGCACCGCACCGGTCATTGCGCGGTTTTCGTGAACGGCAAAGGGAACGGCCTGTAACGGCAGCGCAATATGACCATCCAGAAACAAATCGCCGGTTCCCTGCATATCCACATCAACGCGCAATATATCCGCCGCATAAGATAGCGCAACCGAGCCATCCATTTCCGGCACGGCGCCATCCCCGTTCGCCAGCGCGTCAAACCCGCGCAAATGAACGTTAAATCCGGCTTGTGCGGTGATGTCATAAGCGTCTTCGATCAGAATAACCGCCGTGCGGCGTGTCACAGGATCAGCGCGCAGCGACAAGCGCAGATCACGCATTTCGTTTCCGGCGACTGCGACAAGCCCCGCCGCAATATCCGCCCGCAACGCCGGATAGGGCGTTTGCCCCGATATATCGACCGACAGGCTGACATCCTGTAACCGGCAGCCGTCAATACAGCGCCCCTGACGCACGCTAAGCCCCGGCATCGTGCCTTCGATGCCGCCTTCTATGGTGCGGCGTTCGGGGCGGTAAGACAAGCTGGCTGTTAACTGCGCGTCATCACTTTCCAAGGCAAAGCTGCGTAACACCAAACGCCCGGCGCGCTCCCACACCAGATGCGCCTGATAATCCAGCGCCATGCCATGTAACATCGCGCCCGTCACCCGCCCGTCCGTGGTAAATTCGAGATCCCTCTCATAAGCCAGCCGCAACGATGCGACGGTTTCGGCCATACCGTCCGCCTGCACCGACAGATCGCCATCCCAGCGCCCGGGAGAAGCCGCACCGTCCAGCCCGATATAAAGCCCTTGCCCTTCGGGCAGCCCGGCCAGCCGCCCCAGCAGCAATCCCGCGCCCTGGCTGACAGCCATCGATGAGCGCAATGCGTCAAGATCATCGCCTTCCGGGGCAAATATCAGGCTGATATAGCTGTCATCATGATCAAGGCTTTGCAGGGCAAGCGTTATGTGACTTTGCAAAGGCATGCGCGGACGCAGCAACACCGTCCCGTCAAACCGGAAATTTTCAGCGCGGCCATACAGATCTGCCCCCGCCGCCAGCCTGTCCAAAGCCAGATGACCCAGACTGATATCGGGGATATCAAACGTAAAATCAAAGTCCGGCATCGCCAGCAGCGCAGGTTCGCGCGGCGGAGACAACGGCATTCTGTGCCATGCCAGTGTGCCGGCCTCGATTGAGTCAATATGAACGCCGCGCGAGAAAAGCGTTTTATGATTAATCGCCACACGCAGACGATCCAGATCAAGCCAGACGCCACGCCGGTCGGCAATCTGAATATCCGTGACCACGATGCCGCCGATCGAAAAATGATC
>SKGD01000017.1 GCA_007117665.1 Alphaproteobacteria bacterium | reverse complement strand
TTTTCACGCTTGCCGGATAAATTGTGGACGAATCGCCTAAAAGACTCGGCGCGGGCAGGGAGAACACTAGACTTTATCTTAGAAAGAATCGGCACTGCCGGACAAACAATATAAAAGGAGTGGACCTATGGCTGAAACAGCACCTGTTAAAAACGATCTTGCTTTGAGTACATCCCCGCTTTTGAAGGAGCGCCACGTCTATAAGCCTTTTATTTATCCGTGGTGTTATGAGGCGTGGCTGACTCAGCAGCGTATTCACTGGCTGCCCGAAGAAGTGCCGCTGGCCGAGGATGTGCGTGACTGGAAAAAGAAGCTGACCCCGTCCGAGAAAAACCTCGTGACCCAGATTTTCCGCTTTTTCACCCAGAGCGATGTTGAGGTGAATAATTGCTATATGAAGCATTATTCCCAGGTTTTCGGCCCGGTTGAAGTGCAGATGATGCTGTCGTCTTTCTCCAATATTGAGACGGTTCACATTGCCGCCTATTCGCATTTGCTGGATACGATCGGCATGCCTGAGCTCGAATATGAAGCTTTCCTGAAATATAAGGAAATGAAGGACAAGTTCGATTATATGCAGGATGTGTCGATGAAATCCCGCCGGGATATCGCCAAAACCATGGCAATGTTCGGCGCGTTCACCGAAGGGCTGCAGCTTTTTGCGTCTTTTGCGATTTTGATGAATTTCCCGCGTTTCAACAAAATGAAAGGCATGGGGCAGATTGTGACATGGTCGGTGCGGGATGAAACATTGCATTGCCTGTCGATGATCAAGCTGTTTAACACCTTCATCAATGAGAATCAGGATATCTGGGACGATGAGCTGAAAAACGAAATCACCGATAGCTGTAAAACCATTATCGGTTATGAAGATGCGTTTATCGATCTGGCGTTTGAAATGGGCGATATTGAAGGTTTGAAGGCGGAAGAAGTGAAAGACTATATTCGCTATATTGGTGATCGCCGGTTGCAGCAGCTTAATCTGGAGCCTGTGTACGGCATTACCGAAAACCCGTTGCCGTGGATGGATCAGATGCTCAACGGTGCCGAACATACGAATTTCTTTGAAAATCGCGCGACCGAATATTCCAAGGCATCGACCGAAGGCACATGGGAAGAAGCTTTCTCGGACGAGGTTTTCTCCGGCAATTACGCCAAGAAGATCGGTGCGATGGATCTGACGGACAAGGATGACGATAACAAGACCGATATTATCGCCGCCGAATAAATATGGTTTGATTATCAGGCCTTTTACGGCCTGTTGAAACAAGCCCGGCAGGCTCTGCGGATTATCGCAGAGCCTGTTTTGTTATAGCGAGGCGGCAAAGACGGGTCTTGCGGCGAAGCAGCAAAATTGTTACTGATGGCGTTTCGGAAAGGTAAAAGAGAGAGGAGCCGGCGTGATGAGTGCGAAGAAAGATCATTGGAAAATTGAGGATTTGCCGTGGGATCAGCTAATGCCTGATGCGGTCGATGCAGAGCTTCTTAAGGTTGTGAAGGCAGCGGCGCTGGTCGAGTATAATGCCGAGATTTATGCTGATTATCTTTGCAAGGTCTTTCATGATGATCCTGAATTCCAACAGCATGCCCGCGACTGGGCGGTTGAAGAGGTTCAGCACGGCAAGGCTTTGGGTGTCTGGGCGGAGAAGATAGATCCGTCATGGGATCTGGAAAAAGCCATGGAAAAATTCCGCGCCGGTTATGCGCCGGAGCATTTCTTTGGCAATGCAAATGATTCCGTGCGCGGATCGCGCAGTGGCGAAATGATCGCGCGTTGCATGGTGGAAACCGGCACATCGAGCTATTACAGTGCGATTGGCGATTCAACGCAAGAGCCTGTCCTGAAGGAAATTTGCAAACATATCGCTGCGGATGAGTTCAAGCATTACAAATTATTCTACGACACGCTGAACAAATATCTGGAAAAAGACGGCCTGAATCGTTTCAAACGCCTTCAGATCGCGCTGGGACGAATCGCCGAAAGCGAGGATGATGAGCTGTCCTATGCGTTTTTCGCGGCCAATGCCAACGATAATGACGATTACGACCGCAAATATTACAATAAGCAATATATGCAGCGTGCTTATAGCTATTATCGCCCCAAACATCTGGATCGCGTGGTGGGAATGGTTTTCAAGGCTTGCGGGTTCAAGCCGCACACATTGCCGCATAAGCTGGCGACCAAGCTGGCATGGTGGCGGATTAATGCGGAAAGCCGCCGCATGAAAAAACTCGCCGCCTGATCGCTTACGGGCGCTTGTGTATAATTTGAAAAACCGCTCTGGAAACGGAGCGGTTTTTTTGTTATGATCAGGGTATGTTTTCTCGTGCGGAAGGTTCTCTTTGCACAATAAGTATAACAGACCATATAACCCCGATTCTGGAAGCGCGCCTTCGGCTGCTTTTGCTGGAAACGGATTGTCCCTGAAGAAAAATGACCGCGCCTGTGAGCGCGGTTTTTTCTTGCCCGTCACATTGCTTTTCTCCTCTCCTCTCCTCTCCTCTCCTACCTCCCCCTCCCTCGCCTCATATGAAAGGAATCTCTGAATGTCTCAGAAAAAACGTATGAAAAAACGTGCGGATACATCCCGGAATCATAATGTCGTGCATAGCGTTTTTGACGATGCGGGCTGGCATCCGCTCGATGACAGGATCGAACAGGGACGTGACAAGAAATTTGTGAAAAATATCAAACCGCGCTCGGAAGGGCAGGCCAGCCTGATGGAGGCCATCGCCACCCGAAATCTGACACTGGCGATCGGCCCGGCCGGAACGGGGAAAACGTATCTGGCGATTTCCGCCGCCGTCGAAGCGCTTGAAAAAGGCGAAATTGACAGGATTATCCTGTCACGTCCGGCGATGGAAGCCGGTGAAAGCCTTGGTTATCTGCCGGGTGATATGCATGAAAAAATGGCACCTTACCTGCGCCCGCTTTATGACGCGCTGGGCGACCGGATGGGGGGCAAAAAAGTGCGGCAACTGATCGAGGAAGGCACAATCGAAATTGCGCCTGTCGGCTTTATGCGCGGCCGGACGCTGAATAATGCCTTTGTGGTGATTGACGAGGCGCAAAACTGCACTTACGGCCAGATTAAAATGTTGCTGTCCCGTCTGGGCTGGCATTCGACCATGGTCGTGACCGGCGACCCCGATCAAAGCGATCTTCTGGAAGGCATGTCAGGCCTGGCCGATATCGCAGACAGGTTGGAACAAGTGCCGGATATTGCTGTTATACGCCTCAAGCCGGCGGATATTGTTCGTCATCCGCTCGTGTCCGAGATGCTGGGCGTTTTATAGGTTTTCTTAGTAACCGATAGCATCGGTAGCCTCCCTTAAAACTTGGGCGCTTTTTTGTAAAGCGCCTTTTTCTTCGGGCGACAGGGCGGGATAAATTGTTTGTTCGATCCCTTGACTTGAGACGATATTAGGCAGGGAAAGCGTGACATTTTTGACTGTCTCGACATCGTCCAGCGGCATGCAGCAGGTAATAACCGCATGTTCGTCATCAGTGATGGCTTGTGCGATTCGTGCCATGCCGCCGCCAATCCCGTACCATGTGGCACCTTTTCCCTTGATGATGCGGTAAGCGGCCTTACGTACCGCTTCATCGATCTGTCGCCGGACATCACCGGTTACCGGGGCTTTTACCTGTGCGGCGAAATCGGCAAGGGACAGGTTGCCAACGGTTGTCGCCGACCAGTGCAACACTTCCGAATCGCCATGTTCGCCCAGTACGTAACCATGCACTGAATGGCTGGAGACGCCCAGATGCGCCCCGATCAAAGCCCGAAAACGCGCCGTATCCAAAATCGTGCCCGACCCGATCACTTTATGCGCTGGCAACCCGCACGTATCATGGGCAATTTGAGCCGCCATGTGAGTCATGACATCGACCGGGTTGGTGGCAATCAGCAAAATCGTTTCCGGCGCATGCCGCAATATTTGCGGGATGATGTCCTGAAAAACCGCGGCGTTGCGCTTCAGCAGGTCAAGCCGCGTCTCGCCGTCTTTTTGATTAACACCGGCGGCGATCATCACAATGCCCGCCCCGGCAAGGTCTTCATAATGTCCGGCGCGCACCGGTACCGGACAGGCAAACGGCGTGGCGTGTAAAATATCTTCGGCCTGTGCGGCGGCCAGCGCCGGATCTTTGTCGATCATTACAATCTCGGTGCCGACACCGCGCATGATACAGGCATAAACGCTGGCTGATCCGACATGACCGCATCCGACAAGTCCTATTTTCATGGCTGGAATCTCCTTATCCTGTTTGTCTTTATCCTGTCGCCGTGCTACATCACTGGCAGGCTTTTAACGTAGATTTTGAGGTATAACATGAAAATGCCCGTGATAAAAATTGCTGTTTTGACGGTTGTGGCTCTGGCGGTGCTTGGCGGCGTTGTCTGGCTTGCCGAATCACACATTTCACGCACTGCGTCCATCGGGTCACAGGTATCATCGTCCCAGACGGTTGCCGGGGTTCAGATCGGTGGTGATTTTACCCTGATTAACCAGGATGGCGAAGAAATGACCGACCGGGATTTTCTTGGTTCTTACAGGCTGGTTTATTTCGGTTTTACTTATTGCCCGATGATCTGCCCGACCGAACTTCAGAAAATGGTCACGGCGATGGAATTGATGGGCGGCAAAGCCGACAATATCACACCGCTATTTATTACAATCGACCCGGAGCGCGACACGCCGGAACTGGTAAAGGAATTTGTCGAATCCTTTCACCCGCGGATGGTCGGGCTGACCGGGACACAGGAACAAATTGACGAGGTACGTGATGCTTACCGTGTTTATGCTTCCAAAGTACAGGTCGCAGGCATGGAGGGTTATGACATGAATCATTCATCCTATACATTCTTTATGGGGCCGGATGGTGATTTGCTGACCTTGTTCAATACCGGCAGCACCCCGCAGGATATTGCGCGTGAGGTTACGGCGATCATGGACGCGTCATAGAGGCTGCGTTGTTGCCGTAAAAAACGATGCTTTAAAGCCGGTCGAGATCATCGTCCGGCTTTTTGCATTTAAAGTCCGGGCGGATCCATTGATAAGCTGCCATCAAAATCAGGAAACAGATAAAGCTCACCAGATTAATGATGACCACCAGCAGGATAATTGTGCCGATTGAAAGAGAATGCTTGAGTGTGTCCAGAACCGCATTATCCAGAAAATAAGCCAGAATTGTGACGACCGCGATCGCCAGCGCGGTTACCGCCATAAGCTTGCAAAAGCCGCGTGCCGGTTGCGCCTTCAGGCTTTGTTCTTGTTTGGTTTGTTTGCTCACCGCATCGTTCCTCGCCAAAATGAGTCTCATCATATCAAAAGGCCGCCCTGCAGGGAAATAATTCATAGACGTCGTTTTGTGTCCTGTGATGCAAGCCGGTTCTGTTCAGGACAGTCTAAACACGTTATAATCCGGCAATTATATTTTGCAGGGTCATCAAATTTAGCAGGGAGATAACAATATGACATTCTTATCGACCAAATCGCGTTTTTTTGTGACATGTGTATCTGTGACCGCGTTAGCGATCGGTTTTAGCGCGTCCCCAGCCCACGCAGCCGGTTTTTATATTCAGGAATCATCCGTGTCAGGTCTGGGTTATGCGTTTGCAGGCTCGACCACCAGCATCAATGATGCCAGCACGATCTATTTCAATCCGGCCGGCATGACTGAACTGGACGGCATGCAGGCAAATGTCGGGGTGAATTTGCTGATCCCTTATACCAAGCTCAAAGATACCGGTACCACAATTGGCGGGGCGCCGGTATCCGGTGGGGATGGTGGCAATCCGTATAAGCCGACACCGGTTCCCAATGCTTTTTTTGCGGCGCCGGTGATGGGGGATGATTTGTGGGTCGGCGTGGGGGTCAGCGCGCCTTTCGGGCTGGGCAGCGATTACGGCGACACATGGTTTGGCCGTTATGATTCCACCAAGACCAAATTAACGACTATCAATATCCAGCCATCTGTTGCCTATAAAATTAACGACCATCTGTCGATTGGCGGCGGGGTCGATGTGCAATATGCCGATGCGGAGTTAAAATCGGCGCTGAATATCGCTGGCAATGAAGGCCGCACGACCCTGAAAGGTGATGACTGGACTGTTGGCTATAATCTTGGTGTGACGATACGCCCGACCTCGCAAACTACGATTGGCGCGCATTATCGTTCGGCAATCACGCATCGTTTATCGGGGCGCTTCAAGATCGAAGACACGATTCCTGCGGCGGATGTGGATACAGGCGGTACGGCGCGGTTGAAGCTGCCCGATATCGCGACATTTGGGATCGCGCAGGATTTGAACGATCAATGGCGCGTCATGGCACAGGCGACATGGTTCGGGTGGAGCAATTTTGATGAGATTGCACCGGTGCGCGCAGACGGCGTAGACGTTGACCCGATCGAACAAAATTATAAAAACACATGGGCGTTTGCGATCGGGGCGGAATATGACCTGAATAAAGACTGGACGATTCGCGCGGGTTATCAATATGACCCCACCCCCACACGTGACAATGCCCGCACGTCGCGGACACCGGATGGTGACCGGAACTGGATTACCGCCGGGGCGACCTATCATTGGTCGGATCGTGTATCCGTTGACCTTGCCGGTGCGTTTATTCATGTCGGCAGCGGCAATATCGACCTGACCCGTAATGTCGGCGGCAATGTCGATATGAATGCCAAAAGCAAAGGCAAAGTCGGTATTGTTGCGGCAGCGGTGAATTACAGATTCTGATATTTTTTGCTGTGTCTCTCCGGCGCTACTGGCGTGCAGACAGGCTATGACAGGGCGATATTGTCGATCAGGCGCGCCTTGCCCAGCCTGACTGCGGCTAGGATTCGTCCCGGTTCGTGCGCCGGATCATGCAGGGGCGCCAGCGTTTCGGCATGGGCGGCGGCAATATAGTCAACCGCATCAAAGCCACAGCGCAACGCTTCGTCATGTCCCCACTGTTCGGCATCGCGCGGGGCTGTGCCATGTTTGATTTTGTGCGCTATCTCATGCAGTACTTTATTAAGCTGCCGCGCTATGGTGCGTTCGGCATCGCTTAGATAAGCGTTGCGCGAAGACAGCGCCAGACCGTGATCATCCCGCAAGGTCGGCAGCCCGTAAATTGTCACCGCCATATCCAGATCAACCACCATTTTGCGGATCATCTGTAATTGCTGGTAATCTTTTTCGCCAAAAAAAGCGCAGTCGGACTGTGCCTGCATGAACAGTTTGGCCACGACAGTTGCCACGCCGTCAAAATGGCCGGGGCGGCATACGCCTTCGAGCGGGGCGGTGATGTGTTCAATATGGATTGTGGCGGCAAAGTCCGGTGGGTACATGGTGTCGATTGACGGGTGGTAAATGGCGTGTGCGCCGGCCATTGTCAGTTTTTCGCAATCAGACTCCCATGTGCGCGGATAGGCAGCGAGATCTTCATGCGGGGCGAATTGCGTGGGATTGACGAAAATGCTGACCATGACATGGTCGGCCTTTTTCAGGGCGGCTTTGACAAGGCTTAAATGCCCGTCATGCAGCGCCCCCATAGTCGGTACCAGCGCCAGCGTTTTTTGGCCGGCGCGCAATTTTTCCCTGTATGCGCGCAGCGCTGGGACGTCTTTTACGATCAGGGGCGTGGGTCGTTTGTCATCTTTTGGGTCGGGGGCGGTCATGGGGCTGATTCTTTGTGATGTGCAGGCAATAAAAGGCGCGGTGGTGGTTTTCTTTAACGGTTGCGTTCTTCATCCAGCATGATTTTCAGATTATCGGCAACCTTGCCTTTATCCATCCCGCGGATTGTGTCTCTGGCGCTTTTCCCGGCGGACTGGTAATTCGGGTCGTCCATCCGGCGCAGCGCTTCGGCCATGCGCTGCAGATTTTCCTCGCCGATTTCGTTGCGCGCTTTCGCGGCGTTTTTTTGCGCCTGTGCCAGTATTTCCTCGCGGCTTTGCGGGGTTTTTTGCTTTGGCTTCTTTTTGAATAATCCGAACATGGTATCAATATACTATAATGAGTACGCTTATGTTTGACTTTTTTCTTTTTACATATTAATTTACCTGTCATGAGTATGATACAGGTTAAATATCCTTTGCGACCGACCTTGCTTGTTATTGCAGGCGCACAGCCTTATGAACAAAAATCGCTGGCGGAACGTCTGGCGCGACAATATGCCGAAGCAAAAAAGCGCCTGACAGAGAAATTTTCCGATAAAAACTGGGACATCGCCGTGGTGGATTGCTCGGATGAAGACGCGATCGCTAAAGGTTGGGATAGTCTTGAGCATAAAAAGATGTTGATCTTGACCGGTTATCAGGAAGATCAAAAAAATGACCGGATCATTGATTTGCTGCGCAGCGCGGCGAATCCGGTTGTGACGTTGGTTGTGCTGGGCGACGATAATAATCCGGTTTTGCAACGTAACGAGCTGTTTGAAAAAGCCGTGACTTTGCTCATGCCGGCAGGGTTGGAAGAACAAGCGCTTATAACTCATTGCGTTCTTAAGCAAACCCGCGATGAAAACGCCTATGAGCGCGATCCGCACCAGCCGCAGGATCACAGAAATCAGACGCGTACCGGACAAATCCATTAAAACCGGCTTTTCCGGGTCATATATTATGAATGCCGGTTCAGATGCATATTATTTTGCGGTTTTGCGTTAATTGCGCAGAGGCTTACCGGTTTTCAGCATGTGATTGATGCGGTCGATTGTGCCTTGTGTTCTCAACAGCTTGAAAAATTCCTGCCGTTCCAGATCCAGCAAATCCTGTTCGGATAAGGGTTTTGTCACATCGGCCTGTTCCCCGCCGCTTAGCACCGCGGCCAGATGCCCGGCCACCACCAGATCATAATCCGTTGCCTTGCCGGCTTTGTGCATGTCGGCAGCAGCCAGATCCAAAGCAGTTTTTGCGGATGTACCCGGCAGGCGAATATCTTGCGCCGGTACTGGTGGAACATAATGATCAGCAAGTCTGAGCGCGCTTTTTTTGGCATCGGCCAGTAGCCTGTCGCGATTCATTGTAATGCCGTCCGTGCTGCGGAAATAACCCAGCTCTTTGGCATGTTCCGCCGATTTTGCAACGGTTGCCGCGGCGATCAGCATAAATGCTTTTTTGACCGCCGCCATCGGGCCGTTTTCTCCGTTTTCCGCTGCCTGATAACGCAGGATCATTTCTTTGCACCCGCCCCATGCCGGGATCAGTCCGACACCGGTTTCGACCAGCCCGCAATAGGTTTCGGCATGTGCCTGTACGTGATCGGCATGCAGCAAAACTTCACAGCCGCCGCCCAGCGCCATGCCGGAAGGTGAGCATATAACCGGAAAATGCCCGTATTTGAGCGTCATATAGCTTCGCTGGCCTTCGGCGATAAAAAACGACAAATCATCCCAGCGATCAGCAGCGATTAGCTCCAGCGCTTTGGCAAGATTGGCGCCCGCCGAAAAGATCGTTTCTTCATTATAAATCACCAGCGCCTTGTAAGGATTATCAGGAGATTCGATAAAGGCGGCGACCTCATTCAACATCGCAAATATAGCGACATCAAACGTGTTCATTTTGGTCAGATGCTCAAAACATAAAACCCCGTCGCCAATATCCCACACAGCACAGGACGCATTGCCAAGCACAGGCTTTGTGCGCAATTTTATATCCTGCAGCAATAAAACGCCGTCCGGTCTTTCCAGATCATGATAGTGACCGTCCGTTCCGAAGTAGCGGCGCATGCCGTTTTCAATACGGTAAAACTCTCCGTCACCGAGCGCCGCCAAAAGCGGCGGTACATCCTTGCCTTCTGCGCGCAATTTTTGCGTGAACCACGCCGCGCCCATCTGGTCGATCATCTCGAATGGCCCGTATTGCCAGTTATAACCAAGCCGCATGGCGTGATCGACGGCGGCAATATTATCGGCAATTTCCGGGACAAGGGATGCAGCATAACAAAGCGTATCGCGCAAGACAGCCCACGCAAATTGTCCGCCTTCATCGGGGCTTTCCACCAGCCCGCGCAGGCCGTTTTTTGCTGCACTCAAACATTGTGCTTCTATTTTTTCAACTGCAGTATAAGAGGTTTCCGGATCGAATGTTTTTACGCCCGTATTCAGGCATTCTTTTATTTTTTGACCGTTTTCATCTGTGCGTAAACGGTAAAATCCGCCCTTGCCCTTGCGGCCTGTATAGCCCGCCGCAATCATGGCGCGCAACAGGTCATGATCATGATAAATCGCGCGATAGGCGTCATCTTCCGGCAGGGTCGCCAGCAATGATTCAGATAAATGCGGCATCAGGTCGATCCCGACCAGATCGACCAGCCCGAATAAGCCTGTTTTGGGGATACCGGCCGGGCGCGATAAGACAGCATCGGCCAACGGCACGGAAATGGCGCGGTCAATGGCTTCGTTCAGCCCGCGCGTAATCCAGAAAACCCCCAGACGATTGGCAATAAAGCCCGGCGTGTCGTTGCATCTGACAATGCCTTTGCCCAGATTAATGTCACAAAAATCAGCAATTTTTTGTGCGGTTTCAGGATCCGTCCGCGCGCCGGTGACAAGCTCCAAAAGGCGCATGAAACGGGGCGGGTTAAAGAAATGCGTAATCATGAAATGCTGCGCGAAATCATCGCTGCGCCCGGTGATCAGATGTTGCAGCGGAATGGTCGATGTATTGGACGAAACAGCCGTGCCGGGGCGTCTGTGCGCCTCGATCTTTTTATAAATATCCTGCTTGATTGATAAATCTTCCAAAACGACCTCGATCACCCAGTCGCATGTGGCGATTTGTGCCGGGTCATCCTCCAGATTAAGCGGTGTCACAAGACGGGCATTTTTTTCGCTCATAAACGGGGAGGGGTGCGCGCGCACCATTTTATCAATCGCCTGCTGCGCCAGAATATTCCGATCTGCCGCATTGTCAGGCACGATATCATAAAGCAGGACATCCACTCCCGCATTGGCGATTTGTGCGGCGATGCCGCTGCCCATGACTCCCGAACCGATGACGGCTACTTTTTTGATCGACATATTTGCCTCCTGCAAGCTGACCGTTCAGGCAACCTGACCGGTCGGGATTTCCTGAAGATCGAGTGATTGAATTGAGTCCAGATCATGCTGGCTTTGGCGGAACTCGCGTACGGTATTATCAGCCCGTTCCAGAATATTGGGCAATTCCTGAAAATGACCATCCAGCAAATAACGTATATGTTGCAATACATCGCTTTCAAACAGCCTGATATCCTTGATATCGTCCATCGGTGCGGCGATCCCCTTAATCAGGCGGCTATAAAGGGTCATCAGCGTTTCCATGGAATGGATAACCAGCAGCTTATCCTTGAGATGCGCCAGCGTATCAAGCTTATATTGCATATAAGGCAGGTGATATTTGGAGAGATAAGCCTTTATTTTACGCAGTTCTCGGATATTCGCATTATAGGCAAGGTCGGCTTCGATCGGCCGCAAAAATGCCCGCCCTTCATCGTCCTTCAGCGTGTCTTCATGTGTCTCCATAATCGCCAGCAGCATTTTAATATCCTGCGCGGTATTTTTCTGAAGCTGCGCCGCTTTTGACTGATCCAGCCCGAATCGCTTTTTCTCTTTATCTATTCGTGTTTTTAGCTGCGTGGCTTTTTTATGATCCAGCGTCCGCAGCGCGGCATTAAAGCTGCGGATCATGGGGTCGGCACGTTCCTTGCCGAAAAGCTGGTACAGATTGTTCTTCAATGATTCCAGCCTTTGGTCTGTTTCCTGAAGCAGGCCGGAGGCTTGTTTGAATTGTGCCAGCCGCTTGACGAGCGCTTTCTTTCGTTTTCTCTGCCGGGCAATCATAACGCCGCTATCGGCCGTCCATTTAATGGTTGTGCCGGACATCGATACGCGGTTTTCCTCGGCGCGAATCTCGTCCCACAACAATGTTGTGTAATGATGCAGATACATATAGCAAACCAGAAATCTGGTAATGTAATCCTGCAAATCCTGAATGGTGTCGCGCGCCTGTTTTTTAAGGTCTTTGACTTCCTTGCTTTCGGATGCGGCTTTTTTCTGCTGCCCTTTGATATGCCGTGCCGCCCATTGCAGGCTATAGCTGAAAAACAGCTCGGCTTGTTCCTGCAAGGCGCGCTCTTCCTGTTTGGAAAAGGCTTCATCAAAGGTTTCGGACGCCGCCTGCGCCCGCAT
Organism: Alphaproteobacteria bacterium; assembly: GCA_007117665.1. Classification (GTDB taxonomy): domain Bacteria; phylum Pseudomonadota; class Alphaproteobacteria; order Micavibrionales; family Micavibrionaceae; genus UM-FILTER-47-13. The sequence goes on along the minus strand of SKGD01000017.1, from coordinate 14,834 downwards.
TTTGACGGATTCGACGAACGCACCTTCGACCTGATCGAGCGGGGCATCGGCGTCCAGCCCCAGATTTTCAAGAAACTGATCTGTTTTCATAGGTAACCGGATATGATGTGGCCACTCTTCAGTCTAATGGCAAGAGGTAAACAAGATACAAACCGTTCCGCCTTTTTTGCGGTTTTTTCACAGGCGTCGTCCATCATCAGGGTCAGGGACGTTCCAGAATGATCGCCGTGCCTTGCCCGCCGCCGACACACATGGTCGCCAGGCCGTATTTTTTATCCTCGCGCTGCATCAGGCTGGCCAGCTTGCCGGTAATCCGCGCGCCGGAAGCGCCCAAAGGATGCCCCAGCGCGATCGCGCCGCCGTCAAGATTCAGCTTCTCCGCCGGAATTTCCAGATCCCGTATCACCGATATGGATTGTGCGGCAAAGGCTTCGTTCAATTCGACCAGATCGATATCTTTCATATCCAGCCCGGCGCGCGACAGGGCTTTCTTGACCGCCGGAACCGGCCCGATCCCCATGATTTCCGCGGCGCATCCGGCCACCGCAACCGCGCGTATTTTCGCCATAATTGGCAGATTATGCTGTTTCGCATAGCTTTCGGACGCCACCAGCACAGCAGCACATCCATCGGTCAAGGGGGATGAGCTGCCGGCCGTCACCGTGCCGTCACCGATAAAGGCGGGCTTAAGATCGGCCAGCCCTTCTGCCGTTGTTTCAGGACGAATACAGCCATCTTGCGCGATGCCGTCAATCGGGACGATTTCTTCTGATAACAACCCGGCCTGACGGGCATGTGCCGCTTTTTTGTGGGACAGGGCGGCAAACGCATCTTGTTCGGGGCGCGGTATCTCATATTTCCGCGCCAGATTTTCAGCCGTTTCCCCCATCGAGATATAAGCTTGCGGATAAAATGACATCATTGCCGGGTTGGGCAGCGGGTTAAAACCGCCCATCGGAATGCGTGTCATTGACTCGACCCCGGCGCAAATGAACGCGTCGCCTGCGCCCATCCCGATATAGCCTGCGGCGATATGAACCGCCGTCATGGATGACGCGCAAAAACGGTTGATGGTCGCGCCGCCGATCGAAAGCGGTAATTGTGCCAGTTGCACGATAATCCGCCCCAGATTAAATCCTTGTTCGCCTTCGGGAAAGGCACAGCCCAGAAGAAGATCCTCGATATCCTCGGGATTGACGCCGCTCTCTTCAACCAAAGCCCGCACCACAGCCGCCGCCATATCGTCAGGCCGGGTCATGGCCAGCGCCCCTTTATGCGCAAAGTGAAAGGGAGAGCGTTTATACCCGCATATAACGACCGATTTTTCCATGTTTTCAGACCCCGCATAACAGACTGTAAAATAACGCTCCCCAGCATAAACCCATCCGGCTTTATAATCCATGCCTTTCCTGAACGGTTCCATCGGGGAAAGCATTTCTTTTTCTTTGACAAGCCCCCGAAAATCGGGCAGCTAGAAAAGAATAGCAGCGTGTTTCAACCAATTTAAAATTATGGAGTTTGAAGGTGTCCTTAGCCACAGCCGATGTCAGGGGAATGAAGCGGATTTGCACCAGTTGCGGAACGCGTTTTTACGATATGAATAAAAGACCGGCTATCTGCCCGTCCTGCGGGACGGAATTTACCGGCGAAAACAAGGTCAAGTCACGCCGTGGCCGCGCCGCGGCAAGCGAGGATGAAGGCCAGATCAAGAAAGTCGCCGTGAAAAAGGCCGCCATACAGGATGATGCCGATGACGAGGATGAGATCGAAGAGGAAGACGATACGCTCGTAAGCCTTGACGATGTCGATGAAGGCGATGATGACGATGAGGATGAAGACAGCCTTGGCGATCTGGATCTGGATGATGATCTGGATATCGACCTTGATGATGATGACGACGATCTGGACGATGGTGACGATCTGGACATCAGCCTTGACGATGATGATGACGACACCAAGTAAAGCGTTATTTTCGGCGATATTGTATCTTTTAACCCCGCCTCTCAATGGCGGGGTTTTTTATTCCACTGTCACCGATTTTGCCAGATTGCGCGGCTGGTCGACATCCGTGCCTTTGGCGACCGCCACGTAATACGCCAAGAGCTGCACCGGAAGGGTATAAAGCACCGGCATGACGAAAGGATGCACATCCCCCAGCCGGATTGTCCAGCTTGCAAATTTTTCCAGCTTTGACGTGCCTTCTTCATCGCTGATCAACAGGATTTTTCCGCCGCGGGCAACGGTTTCCTGAATGTTGGAGGCTGCTTTCTCAAAAAGCGGATCTTTGCCGGGGGCGATGACCACCACCGGCACTTGATCGTCAATCAGGGCGATCGGCCCGTGTTTCATCTCGCCGGCGGCATATCCTTCGGCGTGGATATAGGAGACTTCCTTAAGCTTGAGCGCGCCTTCAAGCGCTATCGGATAAAGCGACCCGCGCCCGAAATAAAGCATATCACGGGATTCGGCCAATTCCCGCGCCATGGCAGCGATCATCTTTTCATCGCGATTTAAAATGGCGGCGCTTTCGGCGGGAAGATGCCGCAAGGCGTCAGCCATGGCGGCTTCCTGCGCGGCGTCAATCTTGCCGGTGCGCGCTGCCAGCGCCAGCACCAGACAAGCCAGCGTGGTGAGTTGGGTGGTGAAAGCCTTGGTGGACGCTACGCCGATCTCCGGCCCGGCCAGCGTATGCAGGATAAAATCTGATTCGCGTTCGATCGTGCTTTCGATCGTGTTGACGATCGACAGGACAGTCTGGTTCTCGCCTTTGCAATATCGTAGCGCTTCGAGCGTATCGAGCGTTTCTCCCGATTGCGATACAAACAGCGCCACACCGTCTTCCGGCAAGGGTGCTTCGCGGTAGCGAAATTCGCTGGCGACATCGATCTCGCAGGGCAGGCGGGCAATTTGTTCAAACCAGTATTTGGCGACATGGCACGCATAAAACGCCGTGCCGCACGCCACCATGGTCAGGCGCGGCGCTTTTTCCAGCGCGGCGATAATATCGTCGGGCATGTGAATCCGGCCGGTGGCAGGATTAATAAAGCTGTTGAGCGTATCGCCAATCACGGCGGGCTGTTCGTGAATTTCCTTGAGCATGAAATGGCGATAGGCGCCTTTGCCTGTTACCGCGCCGCTCTGGGCGGTGACGCGCACCGGCCGGGAAACAACCTGATTGTCATTGCTGTAAATGACCGCACCGGTGCGGTTGATATGAACGCGGTCGCCATCTTCCAAAAAGCATATCTTGCGGGTCAGGGGCGCCAGCGCATAAGAATCGGACGCCAGATACATTTCGCCGTCACCATAGCCAACCGCCAGAGGCGTGCCCTGCCGCGCGCCGATCATCAAATCATCTTCACCCGCAAAGACAAGCGCCAGCGAAAACGCGCCCTCCAGCCGCCCCAGCGCCTCATGGGCGGCTTGTGCGGGGGCGTGACCCTGCCTGAGATAATGATCGACCAGATGGACGATGACTTCCGTATCCGTGTCGGTTTCAAACCGGCACTGATGTTGTTCCAGCTCCTCTTTCAGCGCCGCATAATTTTCGATGATGCCGTTATGAACAACCGCGACACGCTCTGTGGCGTGGGGGTGGGCGTTATCTTCGGTCGGCGCGCCATGTGTCGCCCAGCGCGTATGGCCGATCCCGGCTTTGCCGGATAAAGGCTGCTTTTGCTGGCGCGTGGCCAGGTTAACCAGTTTTCCCTGCGCGCGCAGGCGGCTGATGCGGCCATCATCAAGCGTGGCGATCCCGGCACTGTCATAGCCGCGATATTCCAGACGGCGCAGGCCTTCAATCAAAAGCGGCGCAACGTCGCGCTCTCCCAAAATTCCGATAATGCCGCACATTGGCGTGTTCCTTTCCGGTGTTTGACAAAGATGGTTATCGGGATGTTACCCGGCTTTTTTCCGCTTGTGGCGCGCCACCGCCCATCCCGGCCTGATATCACCCTCGATCCGGGCGATCGCCAGCGCATCATCCGGCACGCTGGCTGTGATAGTGCTGCCGGCGGCGATGATCGCGCCGTCCCCGACGGCCAGCGGTGCGACCAGTGTGCTGTTCGACCCGATAAAAGCACCATCCCCGATGGTTGTCCGGTGCTTTTCATAGCCGTCATAATTGGCAATCACCGTTCCGGCGCCGATATTGGCTTTCGCCCCGACAACCGTATCGCCCAGATAGCTGAAATGTTTGGCCTTGCTGCCCGCTTTCATATGGCTGCGGTTAATTTCGATGAAATTTCCCGCCACCGCGCCATCTTCGATGACTGATTGCGGCCGGATGCGTGCAAACGGCCCGATCCGGGCATGTTCGCCGATCGTCACCCCTTCCAGATGGGAAAAGCCGTGAATGATTGTTCCCGCGCCAACGGTTACGCCAGTGCCGAAAAAAACATGCGGCTCGATCGTCACATCGGGCGCGATCACCGTATCGTGCGAAAAATAAACACTATCGGGGCTCATCAACGTGACGCCGCTTTTCATCATACCCAGCCGCAACCGCCTTTGGATGATCGATTCCAGCACAGCCAGCTCGGCGCGGTCATTCGCCCCGTATATTTCTTCCTTGTCGCCGGTGACGCAAATGCCGGTTTTGACGCCTTCGGCGGCGGCAATGGTCACGATTTCGGGAAGGTAAAATTCTTTTTGCGCATTGTCGTTTCCGACCTGCGCCAGCCATCCTTCCAGCCTTGCCCCGTCAACACAAAAAGCGCCCATACTGCATAAGGTAATCGCCCGTTCATCGGGGGTGCAGTCTTTATGTTCAATAATGCGCACCAGTGTGCCGTCCGGTGCGGCAACCATGCGGCCAAAGGCCGGAGGCTGGTCAAACGCCGCCCCCAAAACCGCCAGCCCAGTATCGCGGTTTGCATGACGTGCGGTGACCAGATTTTGCAATGTTTCCGGCGTTAAAAACGGCATATCGGCAGCCAGAATCAGAATATCACCGGTAAAATCCGCCAGATGCGGCAAGGCGGCCTTGACGGCGTCCGCCGTTCCTTGCGGGGTTTTTTGAATAACCGTGTCAACAGGCGCAATATAGGCGGCTACGGCCTCCTGATTTTGCGGGCTGGCAACGGTGATGATTTTTGCAGGCGCCAGCACCCTGACATGATCCAGCAACCATGAAATCATCGGTTTTCCGGCAATCTTATGCAGGACTTTCGGGGTGTCTGACTTCATGCGGGATCCGTTTCCCGCCGCCAGAATGACAACAGCCAGTGGTGTTTGATCGCTCATATGCCGATATTACCTGAAAAAATAATGATATATCCTGATGCTATTTTGAAGATCCGGCGACAAAAGACAAATCACATGATGTTGCGCTGTGTAACAGGCTGGAACAAGGAGCAGCGCTTTTTATGCGCCCCTCACATTATGCCCTTTCAAAAGCGTTTGCCGCGCCCGGGCGTTTATCCGTCAACAACGCCGAGTTGCTTTGTTCCGTTTTTATAGCCGATCAGATGCATGAACAAGACGCCATAATCGGTTTTGACGCGCATTTTCACCGGAATGGCCGGGCCTTTATCATCCATTTGCGCCAGCCAGACAGTCGGCAGGCTGCCTTTTTCACGACCCTGTTCCTGAATCGACGCCCATCCGCGTGGCCGTGAATGCCATGCTCCGGCGACCGGCACGACCTCGACCTCGCATTCGATCGCGTCGCCGTCAAAAATATTGTAACGGTTTGACTTCAGCGTTTCCGTGCCTTTTTCACGAAAGACCAGTTCAAAACGGCGCTTGCCGTCAAAAACTTCGGCGCTGCCTTCGCATGAATTGTTATAAGCGACATTATTGAGAATGTTCAGCGTTGCGGTCAGCACATCCGTTGTGCCTTGCACCAGCTCTTTCTCGAGATCGTTCTGCGGCTTGCTTTTGCCGTTTTCGACAATCTCCAGCTTGCGGAACGACCCGTCCCGGCCATAATGATAGCGCTTGATATCCTCGTCATTGCGGAATGTGGCGATGGATTTATGTTGTTCGGGTCTTTCCCCGTCACGCAGCCGCCACCCTTTTGTCTGGAACGTGCCTTCCCACGGTACGATTCGCCCCAAAAAGCCGCGCGTATGGGCGTCGAGCTGCAAATGATAGCGTTCCGGCGATTCAAGCGAAATATCCAGCTTTGCCCGCACAGCGTTAATGCCGCCTGCATAAAGCTGGTATGTCATAGTCTGGCTGTGGCTGGGGACGGATGACGGTATGGCGGCGCCTGCTTCGGGCGCTTTATAAGCTGCTACAGACACAGCCGTCACTGCCAGCACGGCAGCGCTAAACGTAATGCCCCGCAAAGCTTTGCTTTTCCCCGCCCATGCCTTGTTTGAAATGTGCGATGGTTTTTGCTGTTTGGTCATTGATGCCTCCGAGGTCAAAATCAGAATATCCTTTGTCTTTCAGGCGCAATACCGCGTGCCAGAGCAATAAATTATGCGCGCCCGTTGTATCGCTCCTGAAATCGCGCCACCCAAGCTGGTATGTTGCACCGCAACCGTGACACAATATCATGATAGCAGCAACAGGGCGGCCGTCCAAGAGCGCATAACCGGTCATTATACGTTTTTGTTTTGAAAATCCTTCAGCCAGCGCCTGCATGATCGCCGGTGCGGCGCTTTTGTAACGCCGCCGGGCTTTGTCGGCGCGGTAACAATCCATCAGGAACGGCAGGGACTCGCCGGTTTCATCCCATTCTAATGCAAATCCGCGCCGCTCACCCTGTGACAAGGCATAGCACCATTTTTTACTCATATCGCGCTTGAGGTGCGCCTCATCTTTTTCCAAATCGATCCAGATCGTTTCATAGGGCGGGCGGTTTTTTGCCCGGTATCCGGCCTGTGCCATCATCCGGCTGGTTTGCTGATCGGGCGACATGGCAGGAATAATCCGGCGCATGCGTCCCGGCCGGCGGGGAAACAGAGCGGCAAATCTGTTGAAAAAAGCGCATTGATCCTCTTCGGAGCCATATCCGTCCAGCCATAACGGCCCGCCATCCATCATGACCCCGTGCAGGATCTGCCCGCCCAGCCCGGCTTCGCGAATCATCACAATGCCGGCCTGTTCGCCATTAATGTCTATGCACCCCAGCCGCGCTTTTTGACCGTAAAGCGGACAAACCGCAAGGGCATAAGCCGGGCTTTGCAACAGGCTGGCGCGGCGTACCCGGCCATATAGAGATTCCCACGCGGCGATGGCGCGACGATCCCACTGTATAAGGCATGATTTTTGTGTCATTTTGCGCTATGCAATAAATTACGCTTTATGATAAAGAAGGACAGTCTAGCAAAAAATCAGGAGAGATTACATGCCGTTAAGTGAAGCCATGTCAATTGCGGACATGGAGCACACAATCAACAATGCCTGGGAAACCCCCGGAAATATCAACCCCCGCACCAGCGGCGCGGTGCGTAATGCTGTGATATCCGCGATGAAAATGATGGATGGCGGCAAAATGCGGGTCGCGGAGCCGGTGGTCGGGCGCGGCGGCGAATGGATGGTCAATGAATGGCTGAAAAAAGCGATTTTGATGTATTTCAAAATGCACCGGGAAGAAGAAATTAAAGGCGGGCCGGACGGCACAGTCTGGTGGGACAAAGTCCCCAGCAAGTTCCAGCGCTGGGATTACCGTGTGTTTCAGGATCGCGGCTTTCGTGCTGTGCCGAATTGCGTTGTGCGTTATTCCGCTTTTATTGGCCGCAATGCGGTATTGATGCCGTGTTTTGTCAATGTTGGCGCCTATGTCGGGGCGGGGACGATGATCGACACATGGGCGACGGTTGGCTCATGCGCCCAGATCGGTGCAAATTGTCACATATCGGGCGGGGTTGGCATTGGCGGCGTTCTGGAGCCGTTACAGGCCGCCCCCGTTATTATCGAGGATAATGTGTTTATCGGTGCGCGCAGCGAAATTGCCGAAGGTGTTCATATCGGCAAGGGCGCGGTGATCTCGATGGGCGTATTTATTGGTGCTTCGACCAAGATCATTGACCGTGATACCGGTGATATTTATCAAGGACACGTGCCGCCTTATGCGGTTGTCGTGCCGGGCACATTACCCGGCAGACCCTTGCCGGACGGTTCACCCGGCCCCCAGCTTGCCTGCGCCGTTATCGTCAAACGCGTGGATGAGCAAACCCGCAGTAAAACCGGCATTAATGAGCTTCTTCGTGCCTGATCCGGTGAGCCTTGCACAGGATCTGATTCGCTGCCCTTCAGTAACGCCGGCCGATGAAGGAGCCCAGCAATGCCTGATCGATGCGCTTACGCCGCTTGGGTTTAGCTGCACAATTTTGCCTTTTGGCGAGATTTCCAATCTCTTTGCGCGGCTGGGGAGCGGTGCGCCGCATTTTTGTTTTTGCGGCCATACGGATGTTGTGCCGGTCGGTGATCAGACAGCATGGGCGATGCCGCCTTTTTCCGCCACGATCCGCGATGGCTTGCTTTATGGGCGCGGCGCGGCGGATATGAAAAGCAATATTGCCTGTTTCGTTGCGGCTGTAGGCCGTTATCTGGACGCTCATGGCTTGCCTGACGGGTCGATCAGTTTGCTGATTACCGGTGATGAGGAAGGGCTGGCGGTAGACGGTACGGTCAAGGTTCTGGAATGGATGCGCGATCACGGCCAGATCCCCGATCATGCGTTGGTCGGTGAGCCATCCAACCCGTTAAAGATGGGCGATGAGATTAAGATCGGTCGGCGCGGGTCGGTGACGGGGCGGTTGAGCGTGACCGGAAAGCAGGGACATGTCGCATATCCGGCGCTGGCTGATAATCCGCTGCCGCGCATGATCACCTTATTGTCGGCTTTGACAGCGCATTGCTTCGATCAGGGAAGTGAGTTTTTTGCCGCAACCAATCTGGAAGTGACAACGATCGATACCGGCAATATGGCGGATAATGTCATACCGGCCAAGGTGACGGCGCAATTTAATGTGCGGTTTAATGATCGCTGGAGCGCCGCATCAATAGAGGAAAAAATCCGCGAGATACTTGATTCGTACCATGTGGCGTATGATTTATCTTGTCGCTCGACCGCTGAAAGCTTTATGACGACACCGGGTGATTTTACTGATTTGGTGGCTGAATCTGTGGCGCGGATCACAGGCCGCAAGCCGTCTTTATCGACAGCCGGGGGGACATCCGATGCCCGATTCGTTCAAGCCTATTGCCCGGTGGTTGAATATGGGCTGGTCAATAAAACCATCCATCAGGTTGATGAGCATTGCGCGCTGGCCGATATTGAATCGCTGACCACGACATATCAGGATATTCTGGAACGTTATTTTCAACCGGTCGGATAATCCACCCGCATCAGGTAAAGCCCGTCTGCCGGGGCTGTGGGGCCTGCTGCCTTGCGGTCACAGGCTTCCAGAACGGTTTTGACGTCGCCGGGCTGCCATTTTCCTTCCCCCACCAGCGCCAGCGTGCCGACCATGTTTCGCACTTGATGATGTAAGAAAGACTGAGCCTCAACCTCTATCCGGATGTCAGCACCGCCGTAATCATCATAAGGGTGGCTTATGATGGCGATCCTGTCGAGCGTCCTGAAGGGGGATTTGGCCTGACAATCAGCATCGCGGAAGCTGGTAAAATCATGATATCCCAACAGGCACGAGGCGGCTTTTCGCATGGCGTCCACATCCAAAGGCCGTTTAACATGCCAGACCAGCCCGTTTTCGAGCGCCGGGCGGGCGGGGCGGTTGACGATGCGGTATAAATACAGCTTGTTGACGGCATCAAAGCGGGCGCTGAAATCCGGGTTGACCGTCACGGCATGAACGATGCTGATCGGGGCGGGGCGCAAATGCGCGTTAAGCGCCTTGATGAAATTATAGCCGTCAAGCGGCCTGTCTCCGTAATCAAGGTCGAAATGAATAATCTGGCCGCGCGCGTGAACGCCGGCATCCGTGCGCCCGGCGACATGAATGGTGATTTGTTGCTGGCAAAAACCGTATATGGCGTCTTCAATGGCTTTCTGGATGGATGGAATGCCGTCCTGTTGCCGTTGCCAGCCGCAATAATCGCGCCCGTTATATTCGATTGTCAGTTTCCAGCGTTCTTTACTCATCGGGTAAAGCAATTAGCAGGAATAATCCGGAATAAAAATAAAAAAAAGCCCGGTCGGGAAAACCAGGCTGATTTTTATAGGCCAGCGAGTTGTAAAACTCGCCCCTCTTATACAAGGTCTGTCTTGCAATGCAACAAGAAAAAATATCATGGCAGCTATGCATTCGCCATATTGCCGATATCCGGTTACTTCACACGCGGAACCGGGTTTTTATGCATGGCTGTGACATTGTTCAGGCATTGATAACGTGGCGCGCACGGGGTGATGCCGGTCACCGCGATCATCTCATCCCGATCCATCACTTCGTGCTGGATTAATGCTTTGGACAGGGCGAGCAAGGACTCAAAATGAGTTGCCAGAAGCGCTTTGGCTTCTTCATAAGCCTCATCGGTCAGCATGAAATAGCCCACGCTGTTCATGATGAATATCAGAATGAAAAAGCCGCGCACAGCCCGTCTTTTGTCTGGATCGCGATCGAGCTTTACCATCGCTATGCGGGGCTTCCTCTCGCCGCTTTGGTTACCAGCGCGCACCAATATGGTATTTTGGTGGATATTGCCTCTGATAATATCGCGCAACGGATCAGGAAACCTTCCGCTGCGCCTTGAGCGCTGGCGGACTTACCCCAGAACGTCACCATCCCGCAGATAATGGCCGTTAAAGGCGGACGGGACATCCATCGCCCCGGCATTATCGGGACGGATTTTCAGCACTCTTAAAGCCGTGTCGTCGCCACAGGCAATATGGCCGGTGCGGTCGATGAGCGTGCCGGGCGGGTAGGGCATGTGCCCGTCAGCAATGTCAGCCTCCAGAATTTTAATGCGTGTGCCGTGGCCGGTCATTGTCCAGACGCCCGGCCATGGGTTCAGCGCCCGTATCTGCCTGTCGATTTCCGTGGCATTTTGTGTCCAGTCAATATGCCCGTCTTCTTTTTTCAGCATCGGCGCGTATGTGGCCAGCGCATTATCTTGCGGTTGCGAGTCAACATAACCGTCCGGCGGTAATCGCCGCACTGTTTCGTGACTCATCGCCGCCCCCAGAGCGGCCAGTTCGTCATGCAGGGATGATGATGTGGTATCAGCACGGATCGCAACGGGTCGTTTCATAATAATCGGGCCGGTATCCAGCCCTTCTTCCATTTGCATGATGGTAATGCCGCTTTGCGTATCGCCTTTCCAAATCGCATGCTGGATGGGGGAGGCACCGCGCCATCGCGGCAGCAAAGACGCATGGATATTGATACAGTCATAACGCGGCGCGGTTAAGATCTCTGGCGGTAAAATCAGCCCGTAAGCCGCAACAATGGCAAGGTCGGCGGCAAAGGATTTAAATTGTCCGATCTCATCCTTGTTGTTTTTAAGTTTGTTTGGGGTGTGAACCGGGATGTGATGTGCCTGCGCGACCAGATGCACCGGTGAAAGCTGCATTTTTTGTCCGCGCCCTTTCGGGCGGGGGGGCTGGGTATAGACTGCTGCAATCTCATATTCGTGGCTGATCAGCGTCTGCAGAGCCGGAACGGCAAAATCCGGCGTACCCATAAAGATTATTTTCGGTTTTGTGACGCTCATGCCCTTATAGCGGATCCTGACCCTTGGTCAGTTTTTTGACCCGGCGAATAAACATATCGCGCTTGAGTTTTGACAGGTAATCGATGAATAACACACCGTTCAGATGGTCAATTTCATGCTGGATACAATGCGATAACAGCCCGTCACCTTCCAGCGTGGCTTCCTTGCCGTGATAATCCAGATAGGTCACGCGCACCTGCGCCGGACGTTCAATTTCGGCAAACTGGCCGGGAATCGACAGGCATCCTTCTTCCATGACGCTTTTTTCATCCGACCGCCAGACAATTTCCGGATTGGCCATGCAAATCGGGTTTTTATCCTTGCCGTCTTCGCGGTAATCCAGATCCATCACGATGACACGGTTCAACAGATTGACCTGATTGGCGGCCAGCCCGATTCCCGGCGCGTCATACATGGTTTCCAGCATGGCGTCCATCTGTTGCCGCAGCGCATCGTCAACACGGTCAACGGGGCGGGCTTTTTCTTTCAGAACCGCGGCGGGCACGGTGATAATATTTAATCCGGTCATGGCTGTTTATTTATCGCGCTCCGGCGCAATGGTCAAGCGCGGGCGCTTTTGGCCTGCTTTTTTGTGTCCGGCGTGTCGTCCAGATCGTCCGGATCATCATTGGTGAAATCATTGCTGCTGAGCCTGCGCGGCGTATCATCAAGCTGTTGCAAAGGCGGAATATCTTTTTCCGGCTGGCCGGTACTGCCTTGTAAATCACGCAATTTGCGCGCCGCCGGCATAACGGATCGCTCCAGCGAGCCGATCGCCGCATTATAGCCGTCCATGGCGCCGGCAATGCCTTTTCCGGCTTTTTCAAGATGCGTGCCGAAAGCCGCCAGCCTTTTATAAAGATCAGCCCCGCATTGTGAAATTTCCTGCGCGTTTTTCGCCAGATCAACCTGTCGCCAGCCCATCCCCACAACCCGCAAAAGCGACATCATCAAGGTCGGCGAAGCGATAATAATATCATTTCGGGCGGCAAGATCGACCAGTGACGGGTCGGCCTGCAGTGCCGCGCTGAATAAATGTTCGGAGGGCAGGAATAAAACGGTGAAATCGGCGCTTTCGATGCTGCCGTCCCAATAATTTTTCTGCCCCAGCGCCCGGATATGCTTGCGGATTTGCGCGGCCAGATTATCCATCAGCCCTTTCATTTCCTCCGGGGTGGTGGTTTCACCCAGCCGGTCGGCAAATTCGTTGAGCGGTGCCTTGGCGTCAACAATAATATGCAACCCGTCATGCAGGTGAATAACCGCATCCGGTCTTTGCCGTCCTTGATCGCCGGCGATCGTGACCTGTGTTTCGTAATGCACGCCCTTGATCAGGCCGGATTTATCCAAAAGCCCTTCCAGAATAAATTCGCCCCAGCGCCCTTGCGCGGCGGGATCCTTGAGCGCCCCGACCAACCGCGCTGTCTCGCGCCCCAGACTTTGCAAATCCTTGCGCAGCTCCATATCCGTGCCTTTGATTTGCTCAACGGCATTGCCCAGCGCTTCCAGTTGCTTTTTCATCGGTGCGACGATTTCGTTGATCGCCAGTTGGCGTTTTTCCAGATCATGGGCGCTGTTATTTTGCGCTTGCTTCATTTTTTCCTGCGCCAGTTCGGAAAAGCGCTGCAGGAATTGTTCGCTGTTTTTATTGAGCGCATCCTGCGCGACCAGCGAAAAAGCATTATGCATTTCGGTGCGGGCATTACGCTCAAACGCAAGGTCTTTTTGTGTTTCTGCGACTTGCCGTTCGGCGCGAATTAACAGCATCCCCAAAGACGCCCCGGCCAACAGCGCGCCGCCGGCCAGCCCCAAAATCAATGATAAAATATCCAGATCCATGATAAAATGACTTAATCGCTGTGATTTCAACGGGTTTATTGTAGAATAGCATTGTTATGAGTGAAAAACGCAACTCTTTTTCAAAAACCGCACAATCCGGCAACGCCATGGTTTATGTCCTGATTATTATCGGGCTGTTTGCCGCGTTGAGCTATACGCTCAGCCGCCAGACAGATACAGGCGAAGCCGGCGCGCTGTCCGAAGAGCAGGCCGCAATATATGCGAGCAACCTGATCAGCCAGAGCATGCAGGTCAGGCAACGCATTGACCAGATGACCCGGGGCGGTATCGCTATAGATGATCTGGATTTTATGAAACCGGATGACGCGGATTTTGACGAGCCGCGCGTTCATCTCAAGGTTTTTCATCCGCATGGCGGCGGTGTTGTGTTGCCGCGCCTGCAAGAGGGCGTCCGGGCGCAAATTAATACGAATCCGCCGCCCGGGTGGTATCTGGGGCGCTTTAACAATGTCGCATGGACACCCGGCAATGGAGACGATGTGATTTTGGTCGCGCATCAGCTTTCCGAATCAATTTGCGCCCGGATCAATGAGCGCATTACAGGCAACGCAGATATTCCGGTTATGACGGACCCGGCACGGATTTTGCTGATTGATCATGAAGAATCAACGGCCCCTTCCAACGATGATTTGACCGAGGTTACGTGCGAGGATTGCGAAGGCTATCCCTTTTTATGCGTCCGCGACAGCGAGGGCGCATACAGCCTTTATAATCTGGTCGGGATCCAGTAACACCCACTTCCTTCTTTTCCTGTTATCTCCGCAGCGCGGCAGAGGCCGCGTTCATCAGTGGGGATCACATGCATTGCTGCCATTTTCTGGATGCCCGCTCGGGGGCGGGCATGACATGTGGTTTTTTCCTATCATCCCCGCCTTTAACTCCCTTGTCACCTCTGTCAACTTTCTCGTCATTCCCGCCGACTCTCTCGTCATGCCCGTCAACTCTCTCGTCATGCCCGCCTTGAGCGGGCATCGACGCTTGTTGTTGCAATTTTCCCGGATGCTCTCCTACGCTAAGGTTTCGAAGGACAGGAGAGAGCGGGCAAAAGCCACAAAATGATGCAAAGTTACTTCAAAAAACGCGGCGTCAAGGTAAGTTTTGCGGAGTAATGATCAAAAGGCTAAAGCCTGAATTGTCGTCTGAATTGCACAATAATCAGGAACCACATAATTGACGACAGAATAACCTGTATAAACGAGGTAAACTTTGTAACGGTAGAGGTAATTAGGCTCAGGACTCATTAATTGAGATAAAAAATAACGGTTGCAGCGATACAGATCGCCGAGAAGAAAGTATGGGCACATCGGTCATAGCGCATGGCAATCCTACGCCAGTCCTTGAGT
>SKGD01000092.1 GCA_007117665.1 Alphaproteobacteria bacterium | reverse complement strand
TTTGGGCGGGATGCATGGGGTGGTTCCCCGCTTGATCAGCGCAGCCCTGAACCAGTCGGCATCATAGCCCCGGTCGGCGAGCAGCACTGAGGCTTTCGGCAGGGACAGCAGCAGCAGGGCACAATCAAGCTTAGTGACCAATAGAATCCCCCCCCAATCAATGTTTATTGCAGCATTAAGCCGTAACGAGCAGCATATTTCTATACTATTTAAAAGGTTTTTATTCAGGGCTGTGGAAAAATAGTGCCAACCATAAAGCACCTTCATAAAAAACGTAAAAAGGCAAAAAATTGGGAAGTGGTAAGACTGAAAGTGTTGGAAAATGGTGCCGCAACACGGACTCGAACCGCGGACCTGATGATTACAAATCAACTGCTCTACCAACTGAGCTATTGCGGCGTCACTATTTTCCTCGACCTTTTTATAGCCTTTTTACGGGCAGAGGCAAGATCGCAACCCCTTGTTCATACGCTGTAATTCCGAGCAGACCTTTTAATTACAAAACCGCTGCACTACCACTGTGCTATGCCGGCGCGCATGATGACGGGTCTGTTTATATCGCCCTGTCGGTCAACATGCAATATCGAAATCGCACTTTATGTCAGGATATGTCAGGATATGTCAGGATCCTGAGTCTGAATCCTGAAAATAGCTGAGAAATCGTTTGTTTTTTTGTTGCGGCGGCGGTGTTGAGTAGCAACTTGTTAATTTTTCTGATAAATAATGTAGGGGTTGGGGCGGGGTTTTTTCACAATTCCCCGAAATATTCGTTTTTCTATATGTTTCGGTCGTCCTATAATGTAAGGGAATCGACCGAGCGGTCTTGACGTTGGAATTATCACAGGCATTTATCTCGCCATGAGTGACGGCAAAAGCAATACATTACATGATAACGCCATTGGCTGGATTATTCTGGCGATTATCTTTTTTCTGATTTTGTTGCTGGTCTGGTATTTTATGCAGGATCAGATCAAAGACGCCATAAGATGGATACGTTACGCCGAAATCTGGTTTTTATCGTTATTTGTCGATGAAAGCTATACGATCACGATCGGCGACGAAGATATCTCGCCTGTTGCTGAGATGGGGTTTATCAGGGAGATTCCGGCATCGCAGCTTTCTACCGAAGCGCTGGGCGTCATTACCGAGCTTGCCCTGGCACCGTACAGGCTTGCGGCCACGGTTGTTTTGGGCGCAATGGGGCTTTGGGCACTGCTTTACGGCCCCGGCACGCAATATAGGCGCAAATTCAATATTGACGGGCTGATCTCGGCACAGGCGAACAATTTTCCGGTGATCGCACCTTTTGTCAAATTCAACCCCGGCACGCTGCCGCCGCGCCCGCCGGGCACGCCTGTTCCTGCGGATCTTCCTCTCTTTGCCGAAGCGCTAGGGCCGGAAGAATGGGTTGCTTATAATGAAATTCCCGTGCCGGACGGCCAGATGAACGAAGATGTGACTTATATCGCCTTTGCCAAACAACTTGGCAAGCGCTGGCAAGGGCCGCTAAAGCTTGAGCCTTACAAGCAGGTATTGCTGGCGGCATTTTGTCTGAAAGCATCACGCAAACGGAGCGAGGCTGATGCGATGCTGGGGCGCATTGCCCAATGCTGGTCTGACAAAACGGGCTTACAGCTCGGGAAAGACAAGGCGCTGCTCAAGGACGCGCGGAAAGTCTTGCGCAATAAGGCGCTGGCTGCCAATACACTGGCAAAATGTAATCAACATGCCTTCCAGACAACAGCGATGATCCGCGCCTTGCTGAATGCGCGCGAAGAAGGCGGCGTTCTGGCACCGGCGCAGTTTGTCTGGTTACGCGCCTATGACCGTACGCTTTGGTATCCGCTGAATAATCTGGGGCGGCAGGCCTATCACATGGAAGCGCTGGGCGCGATGGCGCATTTCAAAGCCGAAAGACGCACGGCGCGCCCGATCCCCAAGCCCAAAGTGGACGAGGCGGTTCAGAGCATTACATCATATATGAGTTCGGCGCGTGCGCGTCCGATCCCGCAGCTTGATTACAGCAAGTCAAAAAGACGCGGGGTCAAAAAACCTTCGGCCGGGGTTAAAAAACCGGCTGCATAAAGATAAAGAAAGGACCAACAGACATGAAATGGCTCGAAAACCTGACCGGTGGTTATAAACCCAGCGCAAAAATTATCGATAATACATTGATTTTGTCGTTGCCGGACGCCGTCTCGCCGGTCGTTTGGCGCATGGAGCTGGACAATGTCAAGTCAGCCGCCTTCGAAATAAAACAAGGGAAAGATAATCTTTTTACGTTGGTCATGACTGCCGATAAAGACGACCGTAAGGATATTGCCCCGTTTGATAGCCGCGACAAAGCTGTCAGGGCGCTGATGGCGGCGAGCGAAGCACTGGAAAACGGTGCTGCTGCAAACCAGAATATCAATATGGGCGCTCCTCATGCCCCGAAAAAACCGAAAGGAAACCTGATCGCGGCCGCGCTTGGCATTGTGCTGTTAATCGGGTTTTTCGTCATATTGAGCAACGCCGGACCGCATTATGCTGCTGACCCCAGAGCCGGCGGCCTGACCGCTGATACCGGCGCGCGCACCGCAGCCAACAGACAAACATCACCACAAGATACCGGAGGCGTCCCGCTTTCCGCCGATGCGTTTTTGTCGGGGCGGTAAGGAACATCTATCAAGCGATCATGCAAAACAGCATGCAGACAGGAAAAAACAGATAAGATATGGCATTAGACCAAAGGAAATATGAACGCAAACATACCGATGTCCTGCGGGACATACGGCCGATGTACGTACGTCTTGGCGACTGGCTCAAACAGCCGGGCAATTCCTTTGCCATGTATGTCATCGCCATTGCATCGCTTTATATCGTCGACCCGATGATTTTATATCTCGATATTATGCTTATTCTTTACACGCTTTTCTTCATCTGGCTGTGGACGCGGGATCGGTCGCTGGCTTTCAAAATGCCGGTCGGCGCGCGATGGAAAGACTCTAATAACCAAGGGCCGGGGCGTGGCGGCAAGCCGGAAGGCATTTTGTATCTGGGTAATGTCAAGGATACAAACGAAGAAGTCTGGTTTTCAAACTCTGACTGCCGGACGCATATTTTATATCTGGGCACGACCGGTTCCGGTAAGACCGAAGGGCTGAAGTCGCTTGTCACCAACGCCATGACATGGGGCTCAGGCTTTGTCTATGTCGATGGTAAAGCGGATACGGATCTGTGGTCTTCGCTATCATCGCTGGTACGGCGTTTTGGCCGGGATGATGATCTTTTGGTGCTGAACTATATGACCGGAAACTCCGACGCCAAAGCCCCGTCCAACACCATGAACCCGTTTTCGTCCGGCTCGGCATCCTATCTGACCAACATGCTGGTCAGCCTGATGCCGGAATCCGAAGGCGATAACGCGATGTGGAAGGAACGTGCCGTCTCGCTTATCAGCTCGATCATGCCTGCCCTGACATGGAAGCGCGATCATCAGGATATCCCCATGTCGGTTAGTTCGATCCGGGAATATCTGTCTTTGCCCAAAGTGATCAAACTCTCGCGGGAAGAAACCGTCCCGGCGGAAATTCGCGCCGGCCTGATCGGCTATCTGGACACGCTGCCGGGTTATATCGCCGATGCTTATGATGATGACGGCAACCCCAAGCCGCCCGGCCCGGATACGCCGGCTTATGACACGACAACCGCCAGCCAGCAACATGGCTATTTGTCGATGCAGTTTACGCGCGCCCTGCAATCGCTGGGGGATGAGTATGGCTATATTTTCGACACGCAAGCTGCTGATGTGGACATGGTCGATGTTGTTCTGAATCGCCGGATTCTGGTCGTTTTGATTCCGGCGCTGGAAAAATCAAGCGATGAAACCGCCAACCTTGGTAAGATCGTGGCCGCAACCATCAAGGGCATGATGGGATCGACTCTCGGCGCAACAGTCGAAGGTGAATCGTCAACTGTCATTGAAAATAAACCGACCCAGTCCGCCACACCGTTTATGACCGTATTTGACGAGGTCGGGTATTATACCGCGCAGGGCATGGCCGTTATGGCGGCACAGGCGCGGTCGCTTGGTTTTTGTCTGGTTTATTCAGCGCAGGATTTGCCTGCGCTTGAAAAAAGGGTCAAGGAAGAAGCACGTTCCATCACCGCGAACTGTAACATCAAAATTTTCGGCAAGCTTGAAGACCCGACCCAGACCAAGGAATTCTTTGAAAAGACTGTCGGTTCGGCGATGGTTATGGAAGCCTCCGGCTTCCAGCTCGCGGGAAGTTCCGGCTCGGGCTCTTATCATGATACCAAGCAAGCCTCGCTCCAGATTCGCGCCCGCGCCAGCTATGAAGGGCTGCGTGGCTTTAATGAGGGACAGGCCATTATCACATTTGGTGAAATGGTCATGGAATGTAATGTCTTTTATTCCAATCCCGGTTTTGCCAAAGCCATGCGCGTGACACGCTTTATTGCACTGCCGCCGCCGGATGAAAATCTGATCCGCAATGCCGACACCATCACCAAAGTGCGCGACCTGATGGTTCATAAAAGCTGGACGGCCAAAAAGGCCGATGTCGCGGTTGAAACGCCGCCGGAAATTGACGCTTTGCGTAAAGGGTATAAAGTCGCCGAAAAAGCCGGATTTACAGGCACAGAATCAGCGATGAGCGGCATTGCCAGCGTTTATGCGCTGAACAACCCGATTGAAAAGGTCGGCCAAAGCGATCGTCAGGGCGACAGCAAAGCACCGGCCGCCCCGCCTTTATCCGCCAAGCCGGCCACACCGCCAGCATCAGCACCATCAGCAGACGATAAACCTGCTGCCCCGATCGTGCCTAATCTGGCCGCCGTCAAAGAAAAAACACCGGGACGCGTGACTATTCCGGCCAGCAGTAAACCCGTATCGGACGAAACGCCGCCGCCCGGAAAAGCCGAAAGCACGGACATACCCGATCAACCAGACGACAAAAGCAAGGTACAAAACACCGCAGATCGCCAAACCGGCGACAGCAGCGATACAGGCGAGAACGCCAACCCGATGGCTTTCTTCAAAAAACCGGATGCAGGCACGCCCGATCAGGAAAAATCGGATACCACCAACAACACAGAGACACCATCCGGTGCTGTTCCTGCTGCCTCCGCACAGGAAACACAAAAGCCGGAACAGGATAAACCGGCGGCAACGCAGCAGCCTGAACAACCACCGCAAACACCGGCACAGCAGACACCGCCGCTTGATACGGACGCCATTGATGCGCTGCGGCGCGCCGGAAAAGAGGCGGAAGACAAGATCATAAAGTCCGGAAAAGATGATGATAGCCAAAAATCATAAAAACCAAGCTGGTAACGTGTTCTTTTTGGTGATGGTTGCCGTGTTGTTATTCGGCGCGTTGATGTTTACATTTTCGCGCGGCGCACGGCAGGGAACCGATACAATGACCGATCGGCGCGCCGATGTTGTTGCGTCTGACCTTCTGAATTACGCGCAAAGGCTGGAACGTGCTGTTAGTCGGCTGCAACAACGCGGCATTTCCGAAAGCGATATGAGTTTTGAACATAGCGGCGATGACGGCGATGACTATGAAAATACAGACTGCACGGTTGCACGATGCCGGATTTTCAGCGAATCCGGTGGCGGTGCGCGTTACCGTGACATCACGTCAGAGCTTGCTATAAGCGGCGGCACACAAATAATCACCGGCGAATGGCGTATTGAAGGCGTCGGCGAAGATTGCGCTGATGATCGCTGCGTCGAACTAACCCTGTTTGTCAATCTGGGAGACAATGCCCGCCTGTGTGGACGCCTTAACCAGATGCTGCGGATTACCGACACGATTGAAACGCCGACTGTTCTGACCCTGAACGTAACGGGTGCTCCTTTTACCGGTGCGTTTTCACACAATCCCTCGCGCGTGATTAATCATGCCACACTCAATGGCCGTACAGCAGCTTGTTTCGGGGCGACACATGACGATGAGACAAGTTACATCTTCTATAATGTCCTGCTTCCCCGCTAGCGGGGAAGCCCATCCGGTTTTTGCCTTTCCCGGCATAAAGTACACACATACACAAAAAACGTACAAAGGCGAGTGAGGCTTTAAGCCTGCTTTCGTACCGGCAACCGAATCGTCACAGTCGTGCCTTTATTGACAGCGCTATCCAGCTCGATCGTGCCCTGATGCAGGGCGATGATATTCCTGACAAGGCTCAGCCCCAGCCCGGCGCCGCTGCGCCCGCCCGATTCAGCTTCGCCGCGTCCGCGTTCAAAGGGCTGGAAAATCCGTTCCCGGTCTTCGGGCGGGATGCCGCGTCCGGTATCGGACACAATAATTGTGACCATATCGTTCTTTTTCTGCGCGGTCAGGGTAATCTCGCCGCGTTCCGGCGTATATGTAATGGCGTTGCGGATCAGATTCAGCAAAACCTGTTTCAGGCGGCGTTCATCGGCGATCAACGTGCCGATATTTTCCGGGCATTTCAGCTTGATCCGGATCTTTTCCTTACGCGCCCATTCTTCAGTCAGCGCCGTAATATCATGCAGTGTGTCGTAAATAGAGACATCGTCTTCCTGAAGCGACATATAGCCGGCTTCGATGGTGGACAGATCGAGAATGTTATTAATCAGGCTGAGGAGCTTCTCGCCGGCTTCCTGCAAGCCGCGCGTATATTCATGCTGGCGTTCGTTCAGCGTTCCGAAATACTCATTTTCAAGAATTTCGGCAAAGCCCATAATCGCGTTCAGAGGCGTACGAAGCTGATAAGACACATTCGCCAGGAAGTCCAGCTTGACGCGCTCGGCTTCTTCCAGCGCGGCATTGCGTTCGCGCAGGGCATGCTCGACCCGTGCCTTGTCAGTAATATCGGCATGTGTCACCAAAACACCGCCATCGGGCAACGGCACCGTGGCATAGGCAATCAATGTTTCATCCCCGCAGATCATCCGGCCATCCTGCAAGGTGCGATCGAGACATTGCGACAATAAAGACTGGCGCGCCTCCGGCCATTGATCGGCGGTAAAACGGTTCTCCACTTTTTCGCTCAGCCGGTTAATATGCGGCTCGCCTTCGAGATCTTCGGGGTGCAGGCGCCACAGTCTTGCAAAGGCGGGATTCCAGAGTTTTAAACGCCCGTCCCCGCCAAAAACGGCAACGCCTTCGCCCAGATTATCCAGCGTTTCTTTCTGAACGGCGATCAGCGTATTATAGGAGGATTCAAGCTCCAGACGGCTGGTGACATTTTCAAATGTCATCATCAGCCCGCCCATCGGATGCGGTACGACCAGCATCCTGAGTGCCGTATCGTCCGGCAGGTACAGCATATCGTCATGCGGGTCGATCAGGCCGGTAAACATATTCAGCCAGCCCTGCTTATATTTGCGAAAATCGGCCTGTTCCGGCAAGCGCCGCGATTCCCGCAGCTTTTCCATCAGGTCACCCAGCTTTGGCTTGCCGTTAAGATAGGATTCCTCAAGCTGCCAGAGCTGTGCGAAAGACGTGTTGTAAAATTCCAGTTTCTGATCGGCGTCGAAAATGCCGATGGCGGTGGCAAGCTGTTCCAGCAATTCATTATTGGCGATCCGGTAACGTTTGAAGCTTTTTTCCAGCTCTTCTTCGCGGTTGATGTTACGCGCCATCCCCAGCGTCAGAGACTGTCCGCCCGATGATAACGGCAATTCGGACAGTTCCATCAGATGGCGGTTGCCTTCAACCACCACATAGCCGGTTGCCGTCACGCCATGCCCAAGATCCAGCGCTTTTTGTGCCAGCGCGCTGCCAAAGCGACTTTGAGGGTCTTCCTTGCGCGGCTTGACGGGAATCTCTTTTTGTTCGGCGATGACGCCTGCGGGGGAGTTTTCAACCAGCGCGGCATAGCTTTTATTGCACCAGACCAGCGCCGTTTTGCGATCACGCAACCATGCCGGGACAGGCAGTAAATCCAGCGCGGTCTGTAAACGGTCTTTCTCAGCCGCCATCTCTTTCAGCCGTGCGGCGGTGGTGGCTTGTTCCTGTGTTGCGGCCGTCATATCCTCGGCCCATAAAATATGAAAAAATACATCTTCCGCCAGCGCTTTTCCACGCTTGCCGGATAAACGTACAGTTTTCTCACGGTCTGCTGTACGTGCCGCGATCGTAAAGGGCGTTCCGTCATCCTGCAAACGCTGGAACAGGCTTTCTAACGCTGCTGAATCCCCTGGATCCAAGGCATTTTGCACATGTTGCAACGTCGTCGGAGGATCCATATCCAGCAAGCGGCAAAATCCTTCGCTGAACGCGATCGTCCCGTCCGGCGCCCAGCCGCAATATGCGCCCGGCACGGCATCCAGAAACGCCTCGTAACGGGCGATCTCATCACGTTTTTTCCCCAAACCGAATAATGTTTGCGGACGTAAAAAGGGCGGAGATTTATGTTTGATGCTTTCTTTACTCACAATGTGTGAATAGTAAGGCGATTAGGGGCAAAGAACAAGCGTAAGCTTGTTCCGGATGCCTGCTTCCTTTTCTCCTGTTATGCCCGCTATCTTCTCTTCTTGTCACCCCCCTTGGGGAGCAGGCATGGCAGGATTGAGCCTAAAACCACACGACCCTAGTAGCGATATTGGTCGGACTTGAACGGGCCTTTGACATCGACACCGATATAGGAAGCCTGCCCTTCGGTCAGGGTCGATAATTTTGCCCCGACTTTTTCCAGATGCAGCATGGCGACCTTTTCATCAAGATGTTTCGGCAACACATAGACTTCGTTTTTATAGCGCCCGTGATTGTTCCACAGCTCAATTTGGGCAAGGGTCTGGTTGGTGAAAGACGCGCTCATGACAAAGCTGGGGTGGCCGGTGGCGCAGCCCAGATTCACAAGACGCCCTTCGGCCAGCAGGATAATTTTATGACCGTCAGGAAATTGGATCTGGTCAACTTGTGGCTTGATATTCGTCCATTTCATATTCCGCAAGGGGGCGACTTCGATCTCATTGTCGAAATGGCCGATATTGCACACAATCGCGTAATCTTTCATGGCGCGCATATGATCGACAGTAATAATGTCACGATTGCCGGTGGCGGTGACAAAAATATCAGCGCGCGGGGCGGCTTCCTCCATGGTTACGACTTCGTATCCTTCCATCGCCGCCTGCAACGCGCAAATTGGGTCAATCTCGGACACCATCACGCGGCATCCGGCCTGACGCAACGATTCCGCCGATCCTTTGCCGACATCGCCGAAACCGCATACCATGGCGACCTTGCCGGCCATCATCACGTCAGTGGCACGGCGGATGGCATCCACCAGAGATTCACGGCAGCCATATTTATTGTCGAATTTTGATTTTGTGACTGAATCATTGACATTAATCGCCGGACACAGCAGCGTTCCGCGCTTTTGCATGTCGATCAACCGCAAAACCCCGGTTGTTGTTTCTTCGGAAATGCCGCGAATGTCATTGAAATAGGACGGGTATTTATCATGCATCAGGATGGTCAGATCCCCGCCATCATCCAGAATCATGTTCGGTTTCCAATCGTCCGGCCCGTGAATGGTTTGTTCGATACACCATTCATATTCTTCTTCGCTCAGCCCTTTCCATGCAAAAACCGGAACACCTGCCGCCGCTATTGCTGCTGCGGCATGATCCTGGGTCGAGAAAATATTGCACGAGCTCCAGCGGACATCAGCGCCCAGCGCCGTTAATGTTTCGATCAACACCGCTGTCTGAATCGTCATGTGCAGGCATCCGGCGATTCGCGCGCCTTTCAGGGGCTGCTGCGCGCCATATTCGGCTCGCAGCGCCATCAGACCCGGCATTTCCGTCTCGGCAATGTCAATTTCCTTGCGTCCCCAATCGGCAAGGCCGATATCCTTGACTTTGTAATCCTGCGCGACAGCGTGCGGTTTGGTTTCCATTATCATTATCCCATTTTACGTATTTAGCCAAAATTAACCAATTCATGTTGTTATATAGGCTACGGACAACGGTTCACAAGGAAATAAGTAGGGTTTGTCATGAAAAAAGAGGATGGATTCAAGTTCCGGATCAGCAACCGGCGTTTTCTGGGTGAAGACTGCACCATCGCCGAAATATCGGGGGGGCAGGAATTTCCCGCTATTGCGCTGCGGGTAAAAAACCCGGATTTTCCGGTTGAAATGCCACAAATAGCCGCTTTTGTACAGACGGTTCTCAATGGCGAAGCGCCTTATAATCTCAACCGTTCCGCGCTGCCGATTTTATTCCATCAACAAGCCGAAGGGTTTGATTTGCGTTATATACCGCAAGGAAAAACCATGTCTGAAGACGGCATCGAAATCCGGCTTCATCCGGCTGCCATGTCCGAAGATTTATATGATTATCTCAAGGAGCATATGACAGCTACCGGACAGGGCAACGTTCTTGCGGTGGCGCTTTGCCGGGCGCTTGAACCTGCAACAAAAGACGCCAAACCGGCCGCAAAACCAGCCGTAAAACCGGCCAAAGACGCATCGCGCTCTAATGGCTGATTGTCATTGCATCCGTGGTCACGGGTGACGGCTCAGATCGCGGTGAAAAATATTGCAATCGTGTCCGCCGCTGCTTTTGAGCCATTGCGCCAGCTTTTCAACCGTATAGACCGAGCGATGCCGCCCGCCGCTGCACCCGATCGCAATCGTCAGGTAACTTTTCCCTTCCTGTACGTATCGCGGCAATAAAGGTGCTATCAACGATTTGAAATTATTTATAAAAGACGCGTACGCTTCGTCTTTTTCAATATAATCCCCGACCGCCTTGTCTTTGCCCGTCAACGGTTTTAATTCCGGTACCCAATGCGGATTTTGTAAAAACCGTATATCCATGACAATGTCGGCTTCGCGCGGCAAGCCATGCTTGTAACCGAACGACATGACTGTTACCGCCAGACGCGTCCGGGTTGCCATGGCGAAATGGCCGTCCAGAATACGGCGCAAATCATGGATAGACAGCATGGATGTATCAATCAGGACATCGGCCTGTTCGCGCAGTGAAAAAAGCAGTTCCTGCTCTTTCCTGATACCGGCGCTGACCGGGCGATCCTGTGCCAGCGGGTGGCGCCGCCGGGTTTCGGTAAAACGATTTTGTAAAATGGTTTCTTCGGCGGTCATGAATAAGAGCCGCGCGCCGCAGCGTTTGACCAGCCGGGACAGCGCGCCGGGGTCAAAGCCGCGTGTGCGGGCATCGATCCCGATCGCCATGGCGCGCCCGGCCGATGCCGGGTCATGAACCAGAGATTCCGCGATGCCGATCGGAAGATTGTCAAACACTTCATAGCCCATATCTTCGAGATGTTTGAGCGTTGATGACATCCCCGCGCCGGATAATCCCGTCACGATCAGAACAGCCTGCGCCTCGTCTTTAATATCGGTGTCTGTAATATCTGTCATGCTTTGATATCCTTTGCGGGTTTTTGCAATATCACCGTAAAGCGCGCGCCTGTCACCCGCCCGTCACGCATGATATTTTCGGCGTAAATATCGCCGCCATGCGCCTTGACGATCTGGCGCGATATTGACAGCCCCAGACCGGAATGCTTGCCATATTCCTCGCCTTTGGGGCGTTCGCTGTAAAAACGTTCAAAGATCGTATCCAGCTTGTTTTCGGGAATTCCGGCGCCTTCATCTTCGACATGGATGACAATCTCGTCACGGCCTTCCTCGATACGGATCGTTACCGGCTTTCCGGGCGGTGAAAAAGACAGCGCATTACCGATTAAATTCTGGAAAACCTGTGCCAGACGTCCTTCATTGCCGCGTACAGGCAACACCCCGCTTGCTGGATATAATAAAGAAATAGCCGCCGATTTTGGCGTCTTTCCCGTACGCTCCAAAGGCGCACAGTGCGCATCAACCAGTTGCCGCAACAAAGCAGCCAAATCCAGAACACCCATTTCTTCGCGCGACAGCGCCGCATCCAGGCGTGACGCGTCTGAAATATCGCTGATCAGCCGGTCGAGGCGCTGGACATCATTTTGGATAATCGCCATCAAGGCATCACGATCTTTTTTATTATTGACGCGCGCCACGGTTTCAACGGCGCTTCGCAACGATGTTAGCGGGTTTTTAATTTCATGCGCGACATCGGCGGCAAATCGTTCGATTGAATCCATCCGATCCCAAAGCGCCTGAGTCATATCGCGCAGCGCCAAAGACAAAGCGCCGATCTCGTCACCACGATGGCTCAGGTCGGGGATGTTAATATGCCGTCCGCGATTTTTCCTGACCCGTTCGGCGGCGCGCGCCAGCTTCGTCAAAGGCCGCCCGATCAGCCCCGACAGATAAATCGACATAAAGATAGTCATACTCAGCGCCGCCAGCGTTGCTGTCAGCACATCAAAGCGCACACGGCTCATGCCCTGTTCGATATCGCGGCCATGATTGGTCAGCAAAATAACCGCTTCCACCGCACCATTATGTTTAACCGGCGCTGCAGCCGTCAAAAACAGCCGGTTTTGCGACAATGCCCACGCGCCGGCGCTCACATCCCCCTGCAGGGCGTTTTGAAAATCGCTATATTGCAGGATATCATCCTGCGTATAGCGCGGGAAAGGCGGCAGGATTGTCGCACTGGGCAGCATCGCCAGCAATTTCGTCCCCGGCGCGGCCAGTGTCGCCAGCAAGCCGGGCATATCATCGTCATAGATGCCGGTTTCGCTTTCTTCCATCTTATAGGAATCGGCAATAATCGCGCCATCCGGGGCGACCAGCCTGATTCGCGTATCGGGTTTTTGGGCGGCGAACTTGCCGATCGTCAAAGGCACTTGATCCCCGGTTACGGTTTGCAGGCCTTCAAGCGCGATTGAGAATGTACGGGCGCGTTCTTCGAGCGCCGCCAGATGTTCCTGAATAAGATTATCGTGATAGCGCCCCAATGACAGCATACCTACCACCAGAACCAGAACCGGCAGCATGTTCACGGCCAATATCCGCAGCGTCAGGCTTCCTGACCGGCGCTTGCGGGGCGGGCGGGGATCCGTGTTATGGCTCTTTATATTTGTATCCGACACCGTATAGCGTCTCAATCTGGGCGAATGATGGGTCAATTTTGCGAAACTTCTTGCGGATGCGCTTGATATGGGAATCAATCGTCCGGTCATCCACATAGATATTGTCACCATACGCCATATCAATCAACTGGTCGCGGTTTTTAACAAGGCCGGGTTTTTGCGCCAGCGCTTTAAGCAATAAATATTCGGTCACCGTCACATCAACGTCTCGGCCTTGCCACTGACATGTATGGCGGTCATCATCCATCACCAGATCGCCGCACGTCACCACCCGCCCCGGTGCGCTCGCATCGCTTTTCCCGGCCGCGCCCAAAGACTGGCGGCGCAACAACGCATGGATGCGGGCAATCAGCAGCCGTTGCGAAAAAGGCTTGGTGATGTAATCATCCGCCCCCATCCGCAACCCCAGTAATTCGTCAATTTCATCATCCTTGGATGTCAGGAAAATCACCGGCAGGGCGGATTTTTCACGAATGCGGGTCAGAACTTCAATTCCGTCCATACGCGGCATTTTAATATCCAGAACCACCAGATCGGGCGGGTTGCCGGTGATGCCGTGCAGGCCTTCTTCGCCGTCATTATAGGTAAAAACCGTAAAACCTTCGGCCTTCAACGCCATCGACACCGATGTCAAAATATTACGATCATCATCAACAAGGGCGATTTTATGAGGCATGGCGCGGGTCAGATCACAAATGTCAAAACAAAGCCGTTATTCAAATAATGCTTTCATCATTTCACGCCCGCCCGTATTTGGCAACAGGCAGGCCTTTAAACACCGAGCGCGCCCGGAAGGGATGGGCGGCGTGCATCGGGTTCACGACGACGTGAGACCGGTTCCCAGTCAGGTGTTGCAACACCCATATGCCGTGCTTTTTCAACGGCGATTGTTGCAATGCGCTGCGCCGTATAAACGCACATTTCACTGTGCCGGGCTTCCGGCGGCAAATTGCGGGCAATATCAACCGCCCGAACAGCGATTGCTTCAAAAGTATGATCGATAATCTGTTCGGCGCGTTCCGGATCTATGCCGATATTGCGGCCAAAACTGATCAGGCTTTTCCGTGAAAACGCTTTTCTTTTCCCCGCCATCGGCAAGACCATCCCGTGGCGATCTTCTTCCTGATGGATTTCCGACGTAATGTCATAAGCCGGCGCAAGATGTCCGGAAAGCAATTCGTTCCGATCTGCATCATATTCAAAAATCATCGATATATTTTTGCGGTGCATATCACTGTCAGCAACCGCAATCGATACTAAAGTGCGCTTGAACAGATTTTCGACATCATCCTGCGGCGATGAAGAATATTGTTTCACGATTTTGGCGACTTGCTCCAAAGACCCGGCTGCCTTGCCTTCCTTGTTGCTATCGGGGTGCAGTTGATCCAGTGGCCGCATGCCCGACAAGGTACAAAAATCCTGAATCAGATACCGCTTGTTTCCCCGGTGGGTCAGCGGATCAATATCAAAGCGTTCGGTCATATAGGCCGGTGGAAGGTTGTCACCAAGCGGCACCAAGGCATGTTTCGCCGTCGGCAGCCCCGTTGCCGCGCACAGTTCCATACACATCCACTCATTGACCCCCCATCCTTCGCGGAGCCCGGCATTGGGGAATTTGAGAAAATGGGTGAAAGGCGATGTAATCGCACTTTGCAGCTCACCCTCTTCGTGCAGGGTCATGGGAATTTTGATTTCTTTCCCCGAATAGCGCGGCACATGGCGGTTTTTCCACAGTGAAGATAATTCATGCGCCAATTCGTTTTCTTCAAGGGATTTTGGCAATTTGCGCATCATGCGCCCTGTGAAAACACCATGATCGTCAATATGGTTTTCGAGCGAGGTCAATAAATAGTCATTTCGTACCGGATGATCCCACGGCGCGTTACGGGATATCGTGATGTTTGCCGGAAATTTCAGGCCTCCGGTGATGTAGCTTATCTGGTCTTTGTGCCCCAAAATGCTGAACATATCGTTATCAGGCCATAAATTGGCCAGGAACCAAGGCATGCCGTCACTCTCCCGGCAAGGCAGGTGAGCGCCGAACAAGGATTGCATGGAGTCATTATCGTAACCGCCCCATACCAACCCTTCCTGTTCGTCTATATAGGCATGGCCGACCGCTTCCCCGTACCAGCAAACATGAACCATGTCTTTTCCGCCGGGCGACGCCGCTTTGCGAAAAGCCTTTTCTGACGACATGGTGTGATCTTCTTTGTTTTTCATATACGCCCCTTATAGTGCCTTAAAATCCTTAATGAAAAGGAAATTCGTACCGCAATCCGGCTATACATTTTTGAGGAAGCATTGCGCCAGATATAATGACCCGGTTACCAGATAACGGCTATGCGGTTCAAGGCGGGCGGGCAGGTTTTTATCCGGCACGGCTGTAACCGGGCAAACTGCGCCTGCGGCTTTTACCGCCGCCGCCAGATCATCGGCGGTAAAGGCCGCCGGTTCACCGGCAATCCCCGTGCAAAAAACTTCGCGCACGACCGGCAAAAGCGGTGCGGCAAACGCCGCGACATCCTTATGCCGCATCATGCCCAGTACCAGATAAAGCGGTTTTTGATCTTGCTCTTGCCAATGACGCGCCTGTGCCGCCAATATCTGTGCGGCGCTTTCATTATGCCCGCCATCAAGCCAGACCTCGCATCCGGGCGGTATGCTTCCCGCCAGTAACGATGTGATATTTTGCAACCTTGCCGGCCAGACAGCTTCCGCCAGACCTTGTTCTATATGGCGCGGCGCGACTGTAAAGCCGTCAAGATGTGTCACGCAACAAAGCGCTGTCATGGCGTTTTCACGTTGATGCGCACCGGTCAGAGACGGTATAGAAGTGGCCGGAAGAAAGTTTTCCGTAGCATCATATAAAGGCGCACCGCGCGCGGCAGCCATGTTGACGATTTCACGGCGGGCGGGCTCATGATGCTGGTGACCGACAATAACCGGCCTGCCGGGCTTGATAATGCCGGCTTTTTCGGCGGCGATCGCGGCAATATCATCCCCCAGAAATTCCATGTGGTCATAGCCGATGCGGGTAATCACCGTCGCCAGCGGAGACGGTACGACATTGGTACAATCCAGCCGTCCGCCCAGACCCGTTTCCAAAAGGACAAGATCTGCTTCATGCCGGGAAAAGGCCAGAAAGGCCAGCGCGGTCGTTATCTCAAAAAAGGTCAGTGCCGCCCCGGCATTAACGGCAAGAACTTCATCCAGCAATGAGTCGAGCATATCATCATCAATGGGGCATCCGCGCAGCGTGACCCGTTCATTGAACCGCAAAAGATGCGGCGAGCTATAGCGATGGGTTTTATATCCGGCGCGTTGCATAATTGAATCAATATATGCCAGAACCGAGCCTTTTCCGTTGGTTCCGGCGACATGGATGCAAGGCGGTATATGCAGGTGCGGATTCCCCAGTGCATCAAGAAGGGTCATATAAGGGTCAGAATCATGCAGGTTGATCGCTGTGCTGCCGCGCCGCAAATCATAGATTTTTCGGAGTTTTTCCTGTAAAGACGGCCGTGGGTGAAGGACATCCGACCGGTACATTGGTGACGCCCTTACTTCGCAGCCGCTTTTTTAGGCGTTTCGGCGCTGTTGGTGTTGGCAGCCTGATCGGTCTTGCTTGTGTTTTTCGTGACGGCAGAAGTGGCAACTTTACCGTTTCCGGCTTTCGCCTTCACGCCGGATGACTTACCCGTCCCCTTACCGGATTTTGCATTCGCTGAGCCGTTCTGGCTGTTGCCGCCACCGGAGGATGATGTAGCTTTGCCGGTTGCTGCCTTTTTATGGCGGTTCAAAAGCAAATCGAGAATGCGGATCAACTGATCCCGCATTTCCTTACGGGGGACAACCATGTCAATCATGCCATGTTCCAGCAGATATTCGGCTGTCTGGAAGCCTTCGGGCAATTCTTCACGGATTGTTTCCTGAATAACGCGCTTACCGGCAAAGCCGATTGTCGTCCCCGGCTCGGCAATATGTATGTCACCGACCATCGCAAAAGAAGCGCTGACCCCGCCGGTTGTCGGGTCAGTCAAAATAACAATATAGGGCAGTTTCGCCGCCTTGATGCGCTCGGCCGCGATGATCGTGCGCGGCATTTGCATCAACGACACCATGCCTTCCTGCATGCGGGCGCCACCCGATGTCGGGATAACGATAAAGGCTGCCTTGGTCTTGATCGCATGGTCTGACGCGGTCACAATCGCCTCGCCGATCGCCGCACCCATCGACCCGCCCATAAAGGTAAAGTCAAAAGCCGCAATCACAACCGGCAACCCGCCGACCCGGCCATCAGCAATCAAAATCGCGTCATCACGTCCGGTCTTGCTGCGTGTTTCACGCAGGCGATCTGCATATCTCTTGCGATCCTTGAATTTTAACGGGTCATGCGGCACTTTCGGCAGGGACAATTCCTTGTACCGGCCATCGTCAAACAACATTTTCAACCGTTCCCTGACTTTGATCTTCAGGTGATGACCGCAATGATAACAAACATTCATATGCTCAGCGAGATCACGGTAAAACAGCATGCCGTCACACGCATCGCATTTTTGCCACAGATTATCGGGAACTTCTTTTTGGTCAACGATCGAACGGATCTTGGGACGAATAAAATTTGCCAGCCAGTTCATGGAGATTTCATCATTGTTGTTGAAAGACAGGGTACTTTATCACGCAGCAACGCCGCACTGTCAAGATTTGAATGGTAATGCAATATGTAACACGGCATGTGCCACGGCTTTGACGCGCACTATGCCGCAAGCGCGTCAGCCAGAGCGCGCACTTGTGATGTGACATCGCCGATTGCGGCATCGCCGTTTTTGATCCGCCCGATCGTCTCAACAAGCGCCGACCCGACGACAACCGCATCGGCCAGTGGTTTCATTGCGGCGACATTTTGCGGCGTGCGAATGCCAAAACCAACCGCAACAGGCAGGGACGTTCTGGCGCGCAAATCATCCAGCGCTGTTGCCAAAATAGCGGGGTCGGCACTGCTTGTACCGGTCACCCCGGTCACGGCAACATAGTAAAGAAAGCCGCTTGCACCATCCAGAATAACTTCAAGACGGTCCGGTGTCGTGGTGGGCGTGACCAGGCGAATAATGTCAATTTGCGCCTTGCTTGCCTCGATCCGCAACGCCTCGTCCTCTTCCGGCGGAAGGTCAACAATAATCAGCCCGTCAGCCCCTGATTCCCTAGCTTTTTCAACGAAACGTGACGTCCCATAAATATAAATAGGGTTGTAATAACCCATCAAAATGAGGGGCGTTTTTGTGTCAGTGACCCGTAGCGACGCGGCCAGAGACAGTGTTTGATCCATCGTCATTCCGGCATCAAGGGCGCGGCGCGATGAAAGCTGTATCGCAGGCCCGTCCGCCATGGGGTCGGAAAAAGGCATGCCGATCTCGATAAAATCCGCGCCGCTGGCTGGCAGGCTGTTCAGGATTTTTTCTGCAGTGTCGTAATCAGGGTCACCGGCTGTCATAAAGGTCACCAGCCCCTTGCGCCCTTGCGCCTTTAATGCGTCAAATCTGGCTTTAATCCGGCTCATATATCTACCCCCAGCCGGTCGGCAACGGTAAAGATATCTTTATCGCCACGCCCGCACATATTCATCACCAAAAGATGATCCCGCGCCAGATCCGGTGCGATTTTCATTACATGTGCCAAAGCATGCGCCGGTTCCAGCGCCGGAATAATGCCTTCGCGGCGCGCGCAAAGCTGGAAGGCTTCCATTGCTTCGTCATCGGTCACAGACACATAAGAAACGCGTTTTTGGTCGTAAAGCCAGGCATGTTCAGGCCCGATCCCCGGATAATCCAGCCCGGCCGATATGGAATGCGCTTCGGCGATCTGGCCATCATCATCCTGTAATAAATATGTCAGGTTTCCGTGTAAAACACCGGGTTTCCCGCCGGACAGGGACGCTGCATGCGCGCCGCTTTCAACGCCGTGCCCGCCGGCTTCGACCCCGATCATCCGCACGGCATCATCATCCAGAAAAGGATGAAACAAGCCGATCGCGTTGGATCCGCCGCCAATACATGCCACCAGCGTATCGGGCAGGCGACCTTCGCGTTCGGTAATCTGCGTTCGCAATTCCTGCCCGATCACCGATTGAAAATCGCGCACCATCGCCGGATAGGGATGCGGTCCCGCCGCCGTGCCGATAATATAAAACGTATCTTCCACGCGAGCGACCCATTCGCGCAGGGCTTCATTCATCGCGTCTTTGAGCGTTCCCGTGCCGGATGTCACGGCGCGGACATCCGCCCCCAGCAATTTCATGCGAAAGACGTTGGGTTTTTGGCGTTCGATATCGGTCGCCCCCATAAACACCGTGCATGGCATATCAAACAAGGCGCAAACAGTTGCCGTGGCGACGCCATGCTGACCGGCGCCGGTTTCAGCAATAATGCGTTTTTTGCCCATATGCCGCGCCAGCAGGATTTGCCCGAGGCAATTATTGATCTTATGTGCGCCGGTATGGTTCAACTCATCGCGCTTGAAATAAATTTTCGCCCCGCCCAGATGATCGCTGAGCGATGTGGCATGATAAAGCGGGCTGGGGCGGCCAACATAATCCCGTGCCAGCGTGTGAAACGCATCCCAAAAAGCCGGGTCTTCCCTGACCTGCCGGTATGATTTTTCAACATCCAGAATAAGCGGCATCAATGTTTCGGGGACATATCGTCCGCCATACTGGCCGAAATGACCGCGATCATCCGGCTGGTGGGACAAGCTGTCAAGCGCATGTAGGTGTTTTTCAGGCTTCATATTCATCAGCTTTTCTTATCCGCTTTGCCGCACGGCGGCAATAAATTCTTTTATTTTTTGCGGATCTTTGCAGCCCGGCGCATTTTCAACGCCGCTGGAGATATCGACCGCGCCGGGACGCAGGCACTTTAGCACTGCGCCGACATTCCCGGCATGCAGGCCGCCAGCCAGCATCCAGGGCAGGTCGATAAAGCGCTTTTCCAGTATCTTCCAGTCAAAAGACTGACCCGTTCCGCCCGGTGACCCGCTTATTTTAGCGTCAAATAACAGCCAATCAGCGGCTTTTTCATAGGGTTGCGCCTGATCAAGGTCAGCCTCGCTGCCAATGGCGATCGCCTTGATCACCGGCATGCCCCAGCGCATCCGGATATCGCGGACACGCGCAACGCTTTCCGTGCCGTGAAGCTGGATCATATCCAGATCGGCACGCGCCAGCACATGATCAATCTCGTGGTCGGATGGATCAACAAAAAGCCCGACATTCGTCATGACGGACGGAACAGCATTGGTCAGATCATGCGCCAGATCAGGGTCGATATAGCGCGATGATTCCTTGTAAAAGACAAAACCGATAAAATCGGCTTTTTCCTGTATGGCAGCTTTTAAAGCGTCACGGGTTTTGATCCCGCATATCTTGATTTTTGTCATTGTTCGCCCGGCAATGTCCGGCGGATTTTAACGGCTTCCGCCGCCGGATCGTCCTGCAAGGTGATCGGACGCCCGATCACCAGATGATCGGCGCCTTTTGCCACGGCATCGGCGGGGGTCATGACCCGTTTTTGATCGCCCTGGTCGCTGCCGTCCGGCCTGATACCCGGCACGACCAGCATAAAAGAGCTGCCACACGCTGCGCGAATGGCCTCAATCTCATGCGCTGAACAAACCACACCATCCAGCCCTGCTTCTTGCGTCAGGCGCGCGAGCGCTACGATCTGCTCCCGCAAGGGGGCGGTAAAACCGGCTTGCGATGCGGCTTTTTCATCAAGGCTGGTCAGCAAGGTCACGCCAAGAATTTTCGGCGGCACTGTGCCGCAAGCCTGACACGCTTCATGCAAGGCTGTACGCGCCTGTATCATCATCGCCACGCCGCCTGTGGCATGGACATTAACAATATCAACCCCCAGCGGCGCAATGGCGCGCATCGCGCCT
The DNA here is from genome assembly GCA_007117665.1 of Alphaproteobacteria bacterium. Classification (GTDB taxonomy): domain Bacteria; phylum Pseudomonadota; class Alphaproteobacteria; order Micavibrionales; family Micavibrionaceae; genus UM-FILTER-47-13. The sequence continues at coordinate 6,189 of SKGD01000092.1, read as the reverse complement.
GCCACCGTATTGGGAATATCGTGATATTTCAGATCGAGAAAAATCGGCAGATCAGTATAAGAGGTTCGTATATCAGCAACGCCTTGCGGCCCTTGTGCGTTGAAAAATTCCAGCCCCAGCTTGATGCCGCAACCGGCGCGTTGCATCAATGCCGCCAGTGCCATCGCCTGATCAAGGGATGTTGTGTCCGCCGCGCAAAAAATCGTCGGCAAAGGGGAAAGGGGTGAGTCAGCAACGCTTAAATTCACAGCTTTTATCCATCCTGCATAAAGAAGATTTTTGACGACCGGGCATCATCACCATTTGCCGCACTCTTCAAGGAGGACAAATGGCCGGCGGATCGCGTGGCTGCCTTAGCCTTCGCCGTTCAGACGATCGCGCAGCGCTTTTCCAGTTTTGAAAAAGGGCAGTCTTTTGGCTTCGACAAAAACGCTTTCGCCGGTGCGTGGATTACGCCCCATGCGCGCGTCTCTTTCCTTGACGGAAAAAGCCCCAAAACCACGCAATTCAACCCGGTTTCCTTCGGCAAGCGCCGTTGTAATTTCTTCAAAAACCGTATCGACGATTTTCTCGACATCACGCAAATATAAGTGAGGGTTACGCTCGGCAAGACGTTGTATAAGTTCCGATTTGGTCATATCCTGATTCCTCTCTCGTCGGACACGGCAATCCGGCCTTCCTGAAAAGGCAAATATCGATCCCCCTGATCAAAAGGCTTATATCTCCAGAATGCCTGATTATAAGGGGCTTCGTCAAGCAAAAGTCATTGAACAAAAAGGGATTTTTATAAAAAAGCCGGGCTTTGATAAAAAGCCCGGCTTTTGAATTTTACGGTCATCCCGATTGATCAGGACTCGTCATCTTCGGCTTTATCAGCCGCTTTGGCTTTTTTCGCCGGTGCTTTCTTCGGCTTGGCTTCTGGCTCTTCAGTCTTGTCCTTGCTGTTCAACGCAGCACCGAGAATGTCACCAAGCGACGCGCCGCTTTCGGTGGAACCGAATGTTTCAAGCGCTTGCTTGTCTTCATCGATTTCCCGCGCTTTGATCGACAGCGTGACTTTGCGGCTTTTCTTGTCGAGCGTTAGAATTTTCGCATCGACTTTTTCGCCAACGGCGAAACGATCGGGGCGCTGTTCGGAACGCTCACGTGACAGGTCGGCTTTTTTGATGTGGCCGCTCAGCACGTCTTTGACGCTGACATCGATGCCTTTATCGCTGACGGCGGTAATCGTACAGGTGACCACATCACCTTTTTTGATTCCGTCAACAGCACCGGCATGCGGGTCTTTGGACAATTGCTTGATCCCCAGAGCCACACGCTCTTTCTCCGGCTCGATTTCAAGGATCTTGACCTTGACGACATCGCCTTTGTTAAAGCTTTTCAGGGCTTCTTCGCCGTCTTCGTCCCATGACAGGTCAGACAAGTGAACCATCCCGTCAATATCGTCCGTTACGCCGACAAACAGGCCGAATTCGGTAATGTTCCGAATCTCTCCTTCAAGTTCCTGACCCGCTTTAAAGTCCTTGGCGAACTGTGTCCACGGATTGTCGTGACATTGCTTGATACCAAGCGAAATTCGGCGCTTTTCGCCGTCCACTTCCAAAACCATGACTTCGACTTCCTGAGATGTCGAAACGATTTTGCCGGGGTGGATGTTTTTCTTGGTCCACGACATTTCGGAAACGTGCACCAGACCTTCAATACCGGGCTCCAACTCAACAAACGCGCCATAATCGGCGATATTATTGACAGTCCCTTTGTATGTCTGGCCAACGGCATAATTTGCCGCCACGCTTTCCCACGGATCTTTTTCAAGCTGCTTCATGCCCAGCGAGATACGCTGGTTTTCTTCGTTGAAACGGATCACCTGTACATCGATGCTCTGACCGATCTGCAGGACTTCCGACGGGTGGTTGACGCGTTTCCATGAAATATCGGTGACGTGCAGAAGCCCGTCAACACCGCCCAGATCAATAAAGGCACCGTAATCGGTGATGTTTTTGACAACACCTTGCAGAACCTGACCTTCTTTGAGCGTTTCCATCAATTCGCTGCGGACTTCCTCACGGGATTCTTCCAGAACCGCACGGCGGGAAACAACGATGTTGCCACGGCTGCGATCCATTTTCAGAATGTGGAAAGGCTGCGGTGTTCCCATCAACGGCGATACATCGCGTACCGGACGAATATCAACCTGTGAGCCGGGAAGAAAGGCAACAGCCCCGCCCAGATCAACGGTAAACCCGCCTTTGACGCGGCCAAAAATAACGCCGGTAATGCGCTCGCCTTTTTCGTGGTTTTTCTCAAGCTCGATCCAGACTTCTTCGCGGCGTGCTTTTTCACGGCTCAGAACTGTCTCGCCATGGCGGTTTTCCATACGCTCGACAAAGACCTCAATCGTGTCGCCCACGCGAAGCTCCGGATCTTCACCGGGAACGCTGAATTCGCGTAATGCAACGCGTCCTTCGGACTTTAATCCTACGTCAATTATCGCAAAATCCTCGGTCATCCCGACAATTTTTCCTTCGACGACGTTACCTTCGAAACTTTTATTTTGCTGCAATGAATCATTCAGGAGAGCAGCAAAGTCTCCTGAGTCTTCTCTATCTTTCAAATTAGCGGCTATATGTGCCATATCTAATTTCCTTTCATGTTTTTAATAGACAGCGCCCCGCCCCGGATAAGCCGGATTTCTACGGCGGATCGTGCCTTTAAATGTTTTGGGAGATCGCGCTTACAATCCGCATTTTTCACGAATAAAAGCCCGCGCTTTTTCAAAAACGGCATCGGCGTCCAGATGGGATGTATCAACGATAATCGCATCATCTGCCGGTTTCATCGGTGCAACCGTACGGCTACTGTCCCTTTGATCCCGTTCAAGCATATCTGCCAAAACGGCGTCATATGTAACGGAAATCCCTTGGGATTGCAACTCTTTAAAGCGCCTTTCCGCACGAATCGGCATGGCAGCGTCAATAAAAAGCTTCAATGTCGCATCGGGACAAATAACCGTGCCGATATCGCGGCCGTCCAGAACCGCGCCTTTGGCGGCGTCAGGCGGCTGGGCGGCAAAGGCGCGTTGCAGGTCAAGCAGCGCCGCACGCACCGCCGGAACAGCCGCCACTTGTGACGCGGCGTCGCCGGCGCAATCTGACAATAAGGCTTTGTTTTCAAGGCTGCGCGGGTCAAAATCGCGACGGATCGTCGCGACGGCGGCAACCGCGTCATCGGCATTTCCCAGTGACCCACCATCCGCTAGAACCTGCATCCCGACCAGCCGGTACAGCTTGCCGGTATCCAGATAGGCAAAAGCCAGATCCGCCGCCAGACGCCGCGCCAGTGTTCCCTTGCCGCTGGCGGCGGTGCCGTCAACGGCGATAATGATGTTTGCCGGGTCGTGTTTCATCTTATGCGGGTTATAAAAGCGGAATGAGTTGATAACATGTGTTTCAGAATGTGTTTTTTAAGCGTCCGGGTCAGGTTTTTTCGGCGGTGCGGCTTCGATCTGTGCGCCGAGATCGTTCATCAATTCGACAAAGCCGGGAAAGCTGGTATTGATCGGCGTGGAATCATCAATGGCGACCGGGTTTTCCGTGACGCACCCCAATACCAGAAAGCTCATGGCGATGCGGTGATCCAGCGCTGTATCTATATAAGCGCCACCGGCCGGCGGTTTGCCTGTACCGTGAATGACCAGACTATCGGTTTCTTCCTCCAGCCGCACACCACACGCCGCCAGTCCCTGCGCCATACATGCCAGCCTGTCGCTTTCTTTGACCCGCAACTCACCAAGGCCGGTCATACGAACCGTATCGTTTGCACAAGAAGCCGCCACAGCCAAAATTGGAAATTCATCGATCATACTCGGCACACGCGCAGGCGGTACATCCAGCCCTTTTAAAGGGTTTCCGCCCTTTACAATGATGTCGGCGACGACCTCACCCGCCTGTGTGCGGCGGTTTTCATAGCTTATGTCCGCACCCATTTCCAAAAGCGTGTCATAAAGACCCGTTCTGCGCGGGTTCATTCCGACATTGCTCAGGCGCAGTTCTGCATCTTTGCAAAGCAAGGCCGCAACAACCAGAAATGCTGCTGAGCTTGGATCTCCGGGAATATCAACGGCGCAGCCTGATAATGTCTGCCCGCCTGCGATGCGGATGTGAACCGCACCATTTTGATCCGTCTTCTGCGCCAGCGTGACACCAAAGTGACCCAGCATATTTTCAGTATAATCGCGGGTCGGTGTTTCTTCGATAACAACTGTTTCTCCATCAGCCCCGAGCGCCGCGAGCAGAATCGCGGATTTAACCTGTGCCGATGCGACCGGCATACGATAGTCAAGGGGCTTGAGCCGTGACGACCCCCGCATGGTAAGTGGCAGCTTGCCGCTATCGCGCGCCAGAAAGACAGCGCCCATATCACCCAACGGGATCATGACCCGGTTCATGGGTCGTTTGGTCAGGGATCGGTCACCGGTCAGGGTGGCTGTTATATCATGTCCGGCAATCAGGCCGGTCAGCAAGCGCGCAGATGTGCCGCTATTGCCCATATCCAGCACAGAATCAGGCTCTGTCAGCTTGCCGTCCGGCGCGCCGTAAACGCGCCACAACCCGTCCCCTTCAAAAGAAACACGCCCGCCGAGCCTGTTGACGGCTTCTGCCGTATTCATGACGTCTTCGCCTTCCAAAAGGCCACTGATGATTGTTTCCCCGCGCGCCAGCAGCCCCAGCATCAAAGCGCGGTGCGACATGGATTTATCACCCGGAACCTTAACGACACCGTGCAACGCATGGCAGCGGGATGATTGTAAAGGACGCGCAAAAGACTTCATATTCATTTGATACGAACACAGCGCGCAAAAAGCAAACCTGAATTTACGATTTCAAGTAACGATTCACAGTGTTTCACCGTTCGGGAGGATATGCTTGTCAGGCATCAAAGCTCGCCAGATTGCCGTTATAAGACTCTGCAAACTGTTCAAAATCCGCGAGAGGAACCGGCTTGGAATAGCGATATCCTTGTACTTCGTCACATTCTTCCTTCAGTAGAAATTCCTCATGTTCACGGGTTTCGACCCCTTCGGCGATGACCTTGAGGTTGAGAGAATGACCAAGCTTGACAATCGTGCGCGCAATGGCGGCGTCATCCGCGTTATTCAAGGCATTGCGGATAAAAGACTGGTCGATCTTCAGGCGATCAATCGGGAATTGGCGTAAATAGGACAGCGAAGAATAGCCGGTACCGAAATCATCAATCGCTAACTCGACCCCAAGGCCGTGAAGCTGTTGTAATGTATTGATCGCGTGGGAAATATCTTCCATGAACACGCTCTCAGTCACTTCCAATTCGAGATTATGCGGCTTTAACCCGGTTTCTTCCAGAATTTTCTGGGTGATGGCAACGATATCAGCCTGATAGAACTGGGCGCCTGACACATTGACGGCAATCCTTAAATCTTGCCCTTTTTCCTGCCATTTTGCGGCCGCAGCACAAGCGCCGCGCAAGACCCATTCGCCAATAGGCACAATCAGGCCGGATTGTTCGGCAATCGGGATAAAGTCAACCGGCGGAATGAACGAGCCACCTTGTTTGCTGTTATCGGGCTTCCACCAGCGAATGAGGGTTTCCGCGCCTATCAGGCGACCGGACTGAAGCTCGAATTGCGGCTGGAAATGCAGCAAAAGCTGATCCTGTTCCATGGCATCACGCAAATCGCGTAACATCTGGAAACGTTGCTGGACAGCGCGATCGAAATCCTCGGAATATTCCTTGATCCGGTCGCGCCCCTCTTCCTTGGCACGGTTGAGGGCAATATCGGCATTTTTCAACACCTGATCGGGGTCAACCCCGTCATCGGGAAATGTTGACACACCGACCGATGCGCGAATCTGGAAATTCTCATTAAACACCTTGAACGGTTCCGAGCGAATAACGCCGACAATCCGGTGGGCGATATCAACCGCACTATTCACATCGGTGCTCAGCGCCATAGTGACGGCAAATTCATCCCCACCGCTACGAGCCACGACAGCGCCTTCCGGCAGTGCCGCGCGCAAGCGTTTTCCAACGGCGCGCAAAATCGCGTCCCCGACATTATGTCCCATACTGTCGTTAATATCCTTAAAATGATCCAGATCCAGCGCAATCACGGCAAAGCGATCCGTCTTTTTCCCTTCGCCATTCTGACGC
>SKGD01000059.1 GCA_007117665.1 Alphaproteobacteria bacterium | reverse complement strand
GGTTCATTGCCGGGAAAGCGGTCTGTGCGTCTTTGCCGAACGGGCGGCGCTGCAAATTCTGGACGGTTCGTGCCACACGCCGATTGGCGCTTATGCAACGATCGCCGGAGATGTTTTGTCGTTGCGCGTGGCCGTCGGTGCGCTGGACGGCCAGCCTGTGTTCAGTGATTCCGAAGAGTCTGCGGTGAGAAGCCGTGCCGAGGCTGAAGCGCTGGGCGCGGCGCTGGGGGAACGGCTGAAAGCCCGGCTTCCGGTAGGCTTTCTGGAATAATGTAAAAAAGAGGCGCGGCTTGCCAGACCAATCAATTTTTTTCGGTAAGGATGTCCTTTTGACCCGTCCGCGTGCGGATTCGGAAAGGCTGGCGGCACTTTTGGCAGCGCGGGGCATGACAGCGCATATTGCGCCGGTGCTGGATATTGTTCCGGTTGCCGAACCCTTGCCGCCATTGGATGATTATCACGGTTTGATCTTTACCAGCGCCCATGCGGCGCGCCTTGTCAGTGCGCCGCCTGCGCAGGCGGATAAGCCGGTTTTTTGTGTGGGAGATCATTGCGCGGCCATCGCGGCAGAATCAGGGTGGCGGGTGGTTCATAATGCGCGCGGTGACGGGCGGGCGCTGGAATCGCTTATCCGTGAGCGTTGCGCAGGGCGTGAAATGCGGCTTTTTCATCTGTCCGGCGCTGATATATCCCACAATTTCGGGGATACGGGATGCCGGATTGATCGTCATATTATTTACCGTGCCGTTCCGGCCGGATCATTACCGGAAGAAACCTTGCGCGGGCTGGATGAAGGGCGCTTTTTTGCCGCTTTGTTTTTTTCCGCCCGCACGGCACGCATTTTTGCGGAACTGACAGATTTTTACGGACGTACATCCTGCCTTCAGGCAATAAATGCCTTGTGTTTGGGCGATAAAGTGCTAGAGTCCGTACAGCAGTCTGACTGGCGGAACGTACAGGTCGCACAGCACCCGGATGTACCGTCTATGATCGACTCTTTAATAAGCTTATACAGATAATTGCGATTTTTCGAGGTGTATCGATATGTCTGACAATACGGATCTGGGCGCGTTGGAAAATGCCGGGTTGATTATTGAACGTTTCGGCGGCATTCGTCCGATGGCCGGTAAAATGGGCGTGCCGGTGACAACGGTGCAGGGATGGAAAAAACGCGATGTCATCCCCGGTAACCGTGTTGATGATGTGGTCGCCGCTGCCCGTAAACATGACATTTCGCTGGATGGGTTGATGGATATCGCCAAAGCAGGTGATATATCGGCGGATAAGCCGAACCACACCGCACAGCATGCCGCATCCGGCGGATCGTCATCATCTGCTTCCGGGGGCGCGGATGCGCGCAGCTCTGTAGCCCGCCCTGCACCTGAAAAGACATCTGAAAAGGCAAAAACATCCGAAAAAACCCCGGACGACCTGATCCGCCATATAAAGACCGCACAAAAAACGGCGATCAAAAGCAGTGTCCTGTATGCAACGGCGCTGGTGGTGGCATTGGGAGGGATCGGCGCGTTCCTGCTATGGCCGACAAAGCAGCAAATACACGAAAATGGCGAACGGCTTGCCGTGCTTGAAAGTGACGTTGCGGATGTCAGGAAAAGTCAGGGATTTTTACGCGGGATTGTACCCGAGGATCTGAATCGTCGTTTCGATGAGCTGCAGGAGCAGGCACGCACGATCCAGTCGACTGTCAAAACGCTGGGCGAGCAGGCTGATTCTATTAGCCGTGACGTGCTCGACCCGCAAGCGACCATGTCCCAACGCCTGCAACGGGTTGAAACCCACATATCGCAACTGGGTGCTCCGGCGCAGCTTTCCGCTTTGTTGCGCCGGATCAGGACGCTCGAAGAAACATTGCAGGGACAGGAACATCTGGATCAGGCTATGGCGGCTCTGCATGGATTTTTATCCAAAGACGAAGCCGGATTATACGATATTGAGGATTTGTTGCTTCAGGCCAAAGAGGAAGAGGAGATTATCGCCGAGACATTTCAAGGCGTTCCGTCATCGGATATAAAGGCCGCCAGTATGTTGCTGGTTTTGTCGCAATTCCGCAGTTCCCTCAACAGGAATGCCCCGTTTGAAGATGATCTGGAGCTTATGTATAAATTGCTGGGTGATGACCCTGATCCGGCGCTTATGGCTTCGATCGAACGGCTGGCACCGCAGGCGGGTCGTGGCGTGTTAAGCCCGCATGGCCTGTCGAACGAGCTGCGCGGTATGACAGGCGACATTGTTGTGGCATCGCTCAAGGGCGAGGATGTATCGGTGCGCGAACAGGCGCTGGCAAGACTTAACACGGTTCTGCAGGTCGAAAAAGACGGGGAATTAATTACCGGTACCGATACGCAGGCACAGATTGTAAAGGCGCAGCGCTATCTGGATCAAGGCGATGTACCGGCGGCGCTGGCGGCGCTGGAAAAACTGGAAGGCGGCGCGGCGGAAGCGGCTCGTCCGCTGATTACCGAGGCTGAGATTACCTTGCTGGCCGAGCAGGTGCAGGGCATGTTCGCCGGTGAGGTTCTGAAACGTTCCGGCGGGACAGGCATCACCGCACGCGGCGGTGGTGCGCGTATAATCGCGGGTGCGCCTAGTTCGGCGATCGATTTGCGCCAGCTTTTACAGGAAATTGAAGAATTTGTGCCGGGACATTACGGACGTGTGGTCAGGGACGAAGAATCGGGTTTTTCGATTTTAACGCGCCCCGGCATTCCCGGCCGGTGAAGCCGTTCCACGCAAGGCGTGGCGGCGATTCCAAACGGGGGACTGCGGATTTGCTCTGGAAAGCGCCTCCTTGTCTGCGTATGATAGGAAAGGTTTGAACCCTAACCCCGTCCGGAAGGGGCTGCGGCGATGCTTCGTGCTTTGTTTTTTGCTATAAAGGTCGGTCTGTTTGTCGCCGTGGCTGTGTGGGTCGCGCGCCGTCCGGGGACGATCGAAATTAACTGGCTGGATTATAAAATCACCGCCGAGATCGGCGTTGTGCTTTTGATCATGCTGGTGGCGCTGGTTTTTATTCTCTTTCTTCATCGTCTGGTGCTGGCGATTGCCGGATTGCCGGCTCTGTTCAGGCGCTATCTGCGTGAAATGCGCCAGAAAAAAGGCTATAGCGCTTTGGCGCGCGGCTTGTCGGCAGTGGCGGCAGGGGATCGTGAGTCTGCGGGGCAGAACGCAGCCAAAGCACGGCGCTATATGCCGCAGGATCAAGGGCTGATCTTTCTTTTGGAGGCGCAAGCCGCAAGGTTGCGCGGTCACGAAGATGAAGCCCGTACGACATTTCGCAAAATGCTGGATAATAAAGACACGGCTTTTCTGGGGTTGCGCGGGCTTTTGGTGCATGCGCTTGAAAGCGGCAATCAGGCCGAAGCGCTGGAGATTGCCCGGCGGGGTTTGCAATCATATCCGCGCCAGCCATGGCTGCTGGAGATGGCTTACGGGCTGGAAATTCGGAAAAAAGACTGGCAGGCTGCCACCCGCACGCTGGCAAAAGGCGCAAGGCTGAATGTTTTTACGCCATCGCGCGTCCGGTCGGATAAAGGCGCGATGCTGGTGGCGCAGGCAATGGAACAGGATGGCGGTAAAAACGCCGTAGCGCTTTTGAAAAAGGCGTATAAAGGTGATCCGGCTTTTATTCCGGCGGCTGAATTGCTCGCCGATCTTTATATTAAAGCCGGTAACCATCAAGCCGCCCGGCGCGTGATTTGCCGGACATGGGCGATCGATCCGCATCCGGATCTTGTGCCCTTATGGATGCGAATGGTACCGGCACCCCGTAAAAAAGACAGCCCGGCAAAGCAGGCGCTGCTCTGGCTGGATAAGTTGATAGACGTTAATTCTTTTGGTGATCGTGCCATGCTGGAAGCCGCACAGATTGCGATGGATGCGTCCATGCCGAACGAAGCGCGGCAATATCTGGCGGCGGCTGAAAAAATCATGGCCGGAAGCCGCTATTATATGTTGATGGCAATGCTCGAAGAACAAAATGGCGATCCTGAACAAGCCGCCCATTACCGGTCTTTGGCTGCTGACGCACCGGCCGGCAAAGTCTGGACATGCCGCGAAAGCGGAAAAATTTATGAGCGCTGGATGCCGTTCGTGCCACCGCATCAAAGCTTTAACACCATGATATGGGGCTATCCGCATGAGCGAACAACGTTGCCGGTCGCCTTGGCAATTCCGCAAACGGATCTGCTTTCTGCCAATTCATATCAATAAATTACAATATATCCATTGATATTGAATATAAAAATTTTCAGATTTATTCTGGACTTATATGCGCCGTATTTTACTTTACTTGATTATACAGGAGATAAATTGATGAAGATCAGACACGCCTTGTCCGTTTTTGCCCTTTGTGCGCTGATGCCGTTTGCGCCGGCTGTGGGGGGTACGCATGCGCCTTTATGGCTGGATGATGCCGATGCGCTGGCGACGGTGATCAATAATGACGGCGCCGAGATCGGTCAGGCCTATGTCAAGCAGGGAACGGAAGGCGTGTTGCTTTATATCGCCGTGCATTCACTGCCGTCCGGCGCTTTGGGGTTGCATTTCCACGAAGTCGGGGATTGTTCGGATCATGATGCTTTTATGGAAGCCGGCGGCCATATCATGCCCAGCGGCAAGCCGCACGGCTTTTTGCATCCGGAAGGCCCGCATGAAGGAAATTTGCCGAATTTGATCGTGCATGATGACGGCACGGCAAGAGTCGAAATGTACACACAGCTTGTCCATGTGACCGATGGCGATGCGGCGCTGCTCGGTGGCAATGGCGCGACTCTGATGATCCATGAGCATGTTGACGACCATTACAGCCAGCCCATCGGTAATGCCGGAGGCCGCATCGGTTGTGGTGTTTTTGTCGCGCCCGGCGCGGATAAGCCACATCACCATGGTCATCATCACGATCAGGATTATAGCCGTTGAAATGAGCGTTTGGACGTTTTCACTCGTCGCTCATGTACGGTTTGTGTACATTTCGCTCCTTGTTCATAGCCAACCGCTAATTTGAACGACTATAGCGCGCGGGAATGACGAAAAAACCGCAATCTGTCATGCCCGCCTTGAGCGGGCATCCAGAAAAATGACAGCAACATGTATGGATCCTCGCTGATAAGCGCGGCCTTTGCCGCGCCGCGGGGATGACAAGACCCGACCTGTCAGACTTTACGCATCTTGTTCATGATGGGTTTGAGCAGGATAAAACCGGCCAGAAACCCGCCAATATGCGCCGACCATGCGATGGCGCTGCCGTCCGGCCCGCCGGTAAAGCCGAAAATTGCCGAAATAACGATCCAGAGCAACGCAAAAGGCAGGATCCCATAGCGTCCGGCACCCAGATAACCCTGACGGTATAACATGACCAGTGCTGCCGCGAACAAGCCGCTAATGCCGCCCGATGCACCGATGACCGGATTCAGGGAAAAAGGCGCCAGAGCAAAATGCGTGGCGACCGCCAGCAACGAACAGCCGGCAAATAAGACAGTGTAGCGCCGCCCGCCCATCCAGCGCTCGACCCCCGACCCGAACGCCAGCAACATCAGCGCATTCATCCCGACATGAAGCCAGCTGCCATGCAGGAACACATAGCTTAGCGGCGCGGTCAGGGCAAATATGCCCGGAAAGGCGGTTGCGCCGCTATAATAGGCCGGTACAAACCCGAATTGCATATATATGTGATATGTCGTTACCGGGTCGGCGAACAGGGTGATTCCTATATGAGGTATTAAAATCAGCGCCAGCAGGATTTTGGTCACCGGCGGCAGGTTAATCATAGGCGGTACGGCCTGTGCGTTTTCCGGTTCAGGATGTTTTCGCCATTTATCTTGTGACGGCATGCGGATGATATTGCCGTTGTCATTATCATCGCCGTCAGTGTTTTTTGTGTCGTCCGGCGGATCCGGCTGGCTGGTTTTCTTGCTCATCATTGCCATCATTCCCGCTTGGCCGGACAAAAGCAAGCCTCTTCGCAGTCGCATCATGCAAGCGCTCTTGTGCGGTATGGGCTTTGTGCTATTTTAGGATCAGACCTCATTCATTTCGTAAAGTTCTGTTGCCAATGATAAAAGCAGATATCAGGAAAGCAAGCGAAAGCGTAGCGGCGCCTACGGTAAGCTTGCTTGACGCCGTAGATGCATTTATCATTGGTAACCCGTAAGGGCGCGGTAAATTCTTGTGTCTATTTGCTCAAAGCGCTTGACCATAGCGACGGCTATGCTCTTCGCGCTTTTCCCAAATATCCACTAAAAATTTTCTCGCGCAGAATTTACGAAATGAATGAGTTCTGATCCTAAATAGTTGATTCTTCAGAGGATATATTTAATGGGGTATGATTTCACAACGGCGGCAAATTCGCTCGAAGAATTCTGGATGCCGTTTACGCCGCAACGCCTGTTTAAAAATGCGCCGCGCATGGTCGTACGCGCCGAAGGCATGTATTATTACGATCAGGACGGCAAGGAAATTCTGGATGGTGCGGCGGGGCTTTGGTGCGTCAATGCCGGGCATAACCCGCCGAAAATACGCGAGGCAATCAACGCCCAGCTTGATGTGGTTGATTACGTGCCGATGTTCCAGTTCGGCAATCCGACAGCTTTCAAGGCAGCGTCACGTCTGTGTGCCGCGATGCCGGACGGGTACGGCCATGTGTTTTTCAGCAATTCCGGTTCCGAATCGGTGGAGACGGCGCTCAAGATCGCCCTTGCCTATCACCGCATCCGGGGACAGGGCACGCGCCGGACGTTGATCGGGCGCGAGCGCGGCTATCACGGTGTCGGGTTCGGCGGCATATCGGTTGGCGGTATTCCTTATAACCGCGCGGCCTTCGGCCAGCTTTTGCCCTATATTGACCATTTGCCCCACACGCATGATTTGCAACGCAACGCCTATGCGCGCGGCATGCCCGATCACGGGATCGATTTTGCCGATGCGCTGGAAAACCTGGTCTATCTGCACGATTCGGCGAATGTTGCGGCAGTGATCGTTGAGCCGGTTGCCGGATCGACCGGGGTTTTGCCGCCCCCCAAAGGATATCTGAAACGCTTGCGCGAAATCTGCACAAAACACGGGATCCTGCTTATCCTTGATGAAGTCGTGACCGGGTTCGGGCGGTTTGGGACGATGTCGGCGTCTGATTATTTTGAATGCGACCCCGATATTATGTGCATGGCCAAAGGCCTGACGAACGGCACTGTGCCGATGGGGGCGACATTCGTCAAAAAAGAGATTTATGACGCGTTTATGCAAGGCCCAGAATACGGGATTGAGCTGATGCACGGCTATACCTATTCCGGCCATCCGTTGGCGGCGGCTGCGGCGATCGGCACAATGGACACGTTTCAGGATCTGGCGCTTTATGAGAATGCGGCTAAAATGGCAAAACCGCTGGAAGACGCGGTACACAGCCTGAAAGGCAGGCCTTATGTTGTCGATATACGGAATTGTGGCATTCTGGCCGGTATCCAGCTTGAAGAGTCAGGCGATCCTGATGATCCGGGCAGACTCCCGCGGGAGGCCTCTTACGAGCTGTTCCGCCGGGGCGTGATGGTGCGCTATACGGGTGCGAATCTCTACCTGTCGCCGCCTTTGATCCTCGATGAAAACCATATTGACCGGCTGGTGACGTCGATTGGCGACGTGCTGGATGATATGGCGCGATGATCCTTGCGCGGCAGAGGGCTACCCCTTGCCGCCGATCCCGAACATTTCGCCGCCTTTATATTTATAGATGTCGGTTTCTTTCCCTGTGGGGGCGAGTCCGCCGCCGGGGGTGACGACCTTGTTGGCGGCCAGTGCGTTGATCGGTCTGGCAACGCCGTCTTCGGTGGCGCGCTGGAACAATGTTTCCGCGATTTCCAGTGCGGCGTTATGTCCCATATCTTTCCCCATGACAACGACACTTGCCACGGCGGCCTGTTCGGGAAGTTGCCCCTGGGCGGCGGTTGAGAATATATTTTGCGGGCTCATTTTCTATTACCTCTTACGTTTGATCCGGTTTGTTTTTTCTAGTTTGCTTTTGCCTGCGCTTCGCTGACCCGCAGCTCAATATAAGTAGGGGACTGAAAGCTGACAGGGTATTTTTTCAAATCCTTCGGCGACAGATTGCGCCCCGTCAGGCCGGCTTTTACCTCGATCCTGATAATGTCCGGGTTGCGCCAGTCATACACGATGCAGTGGCTTTTATGCTCGCCCGGCTGGGGCAGTTTTTTCACAATTTTTTTCCCCGGATAGAACTGTTCTTCGTCCAGTCCGCACGTCTCCAGAAATTCTCTTATATTGACGATCATAACACCACTCCGTTGCTTCGCTTTTGCTGTTTTATTTTACGAAATTAACCCCATATTCGTCTGAAAAGCTTAAAAAGGGATTAACATATTAGCGAATCTTCCGGCGCGGCGTGGATAAAGCCGCAAAGCCTGCATTCACGAGGCTTCTTTTGTGATATGTAACGATATGATGTTGATAGATTTTTTGCTGACATGGTGGCCTTTTATCCTGCTTCTGGCGGGGGTCGGCGCGTTTTCCGGTTTTTTGGCCGGGCTTTTGGGGATCGGTGGCGGGATTGTGCTGGTGCCCGCGCTTTATTACGGCTTTAACATGCTGGGTTATGATGTGTCGGTGACGATGCATGTGGCGGTGGGGACATCACTGGCGATTATTGTGCCGACCGGCCTGTCGTCGGCGCGGGCGCATGTCCGGCGGGGCAGTGTTGATCAGGCGCTTGTCCGGCGCATGGCGCCGGGAGTTTTATGCGGGGTTTTGTGTGGAACGTTCGTGGCCGGGCTGATCAGCGGGACGGATTTAAAAGTATTTTTTGCCATTGCCTTGCTGTTTCTTGCGGGATTGATGCTGTATAACCGGCCGCGCGCCGTT
>SKGD01000064.1 GCA_007117665.1 Alphaproteobacteria bacterium | reverse complement strand
TGTCGGATACGTTAATGCGGATGCATGCGTCAACCAAGGCAGGTGCGCTGGGGGTAGGGCTGATTATTATCGCGACAACTTTTTATTTTAATGTGCCGACGACGACTGCGCGCGCTGTCGCTATTTTTGCCTTTTTGCTTTTGACGGCGCCGGTGGCGGCGCATTTGATCGGGCGCACCGTTTACCGCAGCGGCTTGAAGCTCTCGCCCAAAACGGTCTATGAAGACAAAAAAATCGAACAGAAAACACCCCCCAAAAAGAAGCCGTCCTGATTTATTCTTCTTCGGCGATCTGCGCGACAATGGTGGTGCTGCGCTGGGGCATGGCCAGCATATCACTTTGTTCGTCCAGCGTGATACCCGGCGACTGAGACGTTCTGTATAGCGCGAACAGGAATAATGCCAGAAAGGTCGCGGCGCAGAATCCCAAAAACGCAGGCGGGCCAAGCAGAACCATAAAAAGCGACGTCAGGAACGGCGATATGAATGAAGCGCTGCCATTCAGCAAAATAAGCAGCGCATTCGTCCCGACCATCTTTTCCCGCGGCATGTGATCTTGTGCATAAGCCGCGCAGACACCGTAGATGCTCAGGCTTGTCACGCCTAGACAAAACAGCCCGAAATAAAGCAGATAAATGTCTCCGGAGACAAGCAGGCAAAATAGTGAAGACAGGAAAGCTCCGGCGCTCAGGCCGATGATAATAGTACGGCGGGAGAACCTATCAGACAGCAGCCCCACCGGTACGGGGCCGAACACCCCGCCAATAATCAGGAACGCCATAAAATGCGGGATTTGCGTTATATCCATCCCGATCTGAAGCGCATAGACCGGCCCGATTGAAAAGAGCAGCCCAACCCCCAGCCCGCCCAGAACGACACCGGTGGTTCCCAGCGGCGATGCCTGAAAAACCTCTCTGATTTTAATCGGCTCCGGTGCGGAAAAATCAGGCGCCGGGCGGCGGCTGAGGGAGACCGGTAACAAGGCGCAGGAAATCAGGATTGATATCATAACGAACAGGTCAATCGCGTCTGCCGGTGCAAGATACAGCATATATTGGCCGACCAGCATGCCGATATAAAAGGTCAGCAGGTAAGAGCCAAGTATTTTCCCCCGTATATTGTTGGTGGAAGCGTCATTCAGCCAGCTTTCAATGACGATATAAAGCGCGGCGAAGCTAAACCCCGATATAACCCTTGCGAAGACCCATATCCACGGATCGACAAAAAGACCGTGCAAAAGCGTGACGGCAGAGGCCAAAGAAGCCATGGCGGCGAAGACCCGTATATGACCGACATTCTTCACCAGCCGTGGTGCAAGGATCGATCCGGCCAGAAAGCCGCCATAATATAAGGACATGATCAGGCCGATCGTCAGGGTGCTGAATTCCTCGATCGAGGCGCGTACCCCTAACAGCGTGCCCTGCAGTCCGTTCCCGACCATAATCAGGAACAACCCCAGAAAAAGCGGCCACAGATTTTTAAGCGTATGGGAAACGGGCATCGTGTATCATTCCTTTTCCTGAGGACTTAGATTTTTTTGTTGCCCGACGCAAGATTAATCGTGGATAGAACATGCTATTTTTTTGACTTGTTCTTTGTTATTGCCCACAATTTTACCAGTCACCACAGGTTAGGAATTAAAAAAACATGGAAGAACAAAAACAAAAATTCGATATCAAGGCAAAGCTGACATCTCTGTGGGCAGGGAATGTCCCGTTGTTTGAGACGTTCTGGATTTATTATTTTGCTGTCATGGTCGTGCTGGCAATTTTGGGGTCATCCCTGCCGGGTATCGGTGCGCTTTTGTTCTTTGTTCAGGTCGGCTGGGCAGGCTTTATGATCAAGCCAATCTGGCTTGCTGCCGGTAAATATGCAGGCCCCGGTCATTGGGCGATGCTGGCTAAAATCGTCACGATATTTATCGCCCTTGGCGTGATCGGTAATATCGCGGTTCTCTTATCTTAATTTGTTCGCTCACAAAGCGTGACATGATCTGGCGCGTCTTACAGATGCGCCAGAATCCATTGATGGACAAAATAAACCATCACCAGCAATAATATTCCGCTGACATAAAGCCCCCAGAAGCTGAAGGGCAGTTTGGACGCCATCAGAAAAGGAATGAAAAAGACAAGGCTGAGAGGGACGCCGAGAAATATGCTTTTTGCAAAGCGTACGCTGTTTTCGGCATCTTGATGCTCGATCTGGGAAAAAGGCAGCACCAAAAGGCTGACTAGAGGCAAGGCAACGATAAAGCCTGCAATTTCTGGTCTTTTCCCTGAAAGCCATGCGGCAAAGGCAATGACCAAAGCCGAAAGCGATATCTTAAAAGCCGTAAAAAGCATCTATCTGGCAGTCTTCCTGATAAAGAAACATTATCTACAGACAAGACTAAGTCACGATCCGTTCAGGATGTAAAGATATCCCTGTTGTCTTTTGTATTTTTTGTCTCTGCGCGCCCCTAAAAACAAATATAAATCAATGGCTTATGTTTGTTTTGGGCTAAAAGCAGACAAATTGATAAAAATTTATCTAAAATTGCATTAGTTTTTCATAATTATTTAATGTGACTCCGCTATGATTGTTGAAACTGTGAGGGGTTACAAAGTGTTTGAACGTTGCGATTTTTTATTAGGCGAAGGCGATTCCATCATTATCGTCATTCCGGGGCATCTGCCCCATGCCGAGACATACACGGTTTCGGTCAGTGACAAAGATATAAAATTCAAGGCCGGGTACGATAAAATCGCTCATCTTGATTATCCGGGCGGCGAGATTTTCGAGCGCATCGCCAATAACACGCAAATTGGTCTGGTGGAATATACCGGTGATGAATTACCGGCGCATATCACCAATGTTGCTTACGTTGAAGTGCGGAGGGCAATGGCATGACCGGATTTGTGAACAAAGGAGATACGCTGGCGCAGGCGCTGGAAAGCAATGCATGCCGTCTGGTGTCGTCTGATGGGGCGCAAGGAACGCTTTCTCATAAGATGCTGCAGGCTCATCTTGAGCATAACGGGCTGCAGGTGAGCGCTGCTGAAAATCAGGCAGCCTTGTCGAGTAATTTCAACGGGCAGGTTTGTGCCGTTGGTCAGAATGCACCAGCGGTTCAGGCACCGACCGTCCAGCCAACCGTCCAGCCGACAGCACCGGGTATGACTGTCTGAAATCCTTGATGACCATGTTTGCCAGGCGGATCATTCAATCATTCTTGTCTTATACGGCCATATAGGCTTTACTGCATACTTATGTATGTGAACGGGGCGAAGCTCCCGAAAAGCAAGTCTGGCAGTTCATGGCGGCAGATATAAAACCGAAGACAGCTCTTATTACCGGTGTTACCGGACAGGACGGGTCATATCTGGCGTCTTTTTTATGCGCAAAAAATTATATAGTGCATGGTGTGGCTTTGTATGGTGCATCCGCGCCGGATGACGATGATTATCGTGATTTACAGGCACATGAAAATTTCAGGATTCATCATGCCGACCTGACCGATAGCGGTGCGCTGTGGCGTTTGCTGGCGGCGCTGGCACCGGACGAGATTTATAATTTCGGGGCGCAAAGCCATGTCAAGGTCAGCTTTGATGTGCCTGAGGCAACGGCTGCTATTAACGGTCTGGGAACCTTACGTTTGCTTGAAGCTGTGCGCGGTCTGGGGCTTGCACAGCATGTCCGGTTTTATCAGGCCGGAAGTTCTGAAATGTTCGGCAATGCGCCTGCGCCGCAAAATGAAGACACACCATTCGCCCCGTGCAGCCCCTATGGCACATCAAAATTATTCGCTTACTGGACGGTACGAAATTACCGCGATTCATACGGCCTGCATGCCAGTAACGGCATTTTATTCAATCATGAAAGCCCGCGCCGCGGTGATGATTTCGTGACCCGCAAAATCACCCGCGCTGTCGCGGCATTATGCTATGGCGGGCGCGATGCGCCTTTATTGTTGGGAAATCTTGACGCCAAACGGGATTGGGGATACGCGCCGGATTATATCGAAGGGATCTGGATGATGTTACAGCGCGAACAGCCCGGCGATTATGTTCTGGCGACCGGTAAAACACGCAGCGTGCGTGATTTTGTGACGGCGGCTTTTGCTGCGGCCGGAAGGCATATTATATGGCGCGGGAGCGGGGTTGATGAAATCGCTCTGGACCCCGCCAGCGGCGCCGTTCTGGTCAGGGTCGATCCGTCTTTGTTTCGTCCGTGCGAAATTCATGAATTATGCGGTGATGCGTCCCGTGCGCAGACCGATTTAGGATGGCGGCCAAAAACATCTTTTGCGGAAATGGTGGCTATTATGCTGCGCCATGACGCGCAGCATTTTTTGTGTGACAGCGTGATTATGACGGTGGATGCCGGGGGCGGTATGTACGATGCTGCGGAATGAAAAAATCTTTGTCGCAGGGCATAACGGCATGGTCGGGCGTGCCTTGTGCCGTGCCTTGGCAGCGCAGCAATGTGATGTTCTGACTGTGCCACGCCACAGGCTTGATCTGACGCGGCAGGCCGACACGGAAGACTGGATGATGGCGCATAAGCCCGCTTTTGTTTTTGTTGCGGCGGCGCATGTCGGGGGCATTGCCGCCAATCGTGATACGCCTGCCGATTTTATTTATAACAATCTTGCAATTCAGGCCAATATCATTCATGGCGCTTATAAGGCCGGTGTCCGGAAATTATTGTTTTTGGGGTCGTCCTGTATTTACCCGCGCGGCGCGCCGCAGCCCGTTGGCGAGGATGCTCTGTTATGCGGTGCGCCGGAGCCAACCAATGAGTCTTACGCGGTTGCCAAAATCGCCGGGATCAAAATGTGTCAGGCCTATCGCCGCCAATATGGCTGTGATTTTATATCTGCGATGCCGTGTAATTTATACGGGCCTTATGACCGTTTTGATGCACATCGTTCTCATGTTATTCCGGCGCTTATGATGAAATTTCATGCGGCACAAAAGCAATCTCTTCCGTCTGTGTCCTTGTGGGGAACAGGACGCCCCTTGCGGGAGTTTTTGCATGTGGATGATCTGGCCGCAGCGCTTTTATTCCTGATGGAACGCTATAGCGATGAGTCACATATTAATGTCGGCAGCGGCCATGATATGTCGATTGCGGCGCTGGCGCAAAAAATCGCAGCCATTACCGGATATGGCGGGGATATCCTGTTTGATCGCTTTATGCCGGACGGCATTCCGCGTAAACTCATGGATAGCCGCAAAATAAATGCCATGGGATGGCGCCCGCATATTGATCTGGATGAGGGATTGCGACAGACATATCAATGGTTTTTGGAACAATATGACACACAAAAACGGCGCGCTTCATAATCAGGATATCATACCGGTCATATTGGCCGGGGGGCAGGGACGGCGTTTATGGCCGCTATCAACGTCCCGCCGCCCTAAGCCGTTTCTAAAGCTGGGCGACAGGCATAGTTTGCTGCAACATACGGTGCGCCGTATGAATGGTTTTGCTGCGCCTTTTATTATTTGTCATCGTGACCACCGTCCGCTGGTGATACGGCAGATGAAAGACATTGATTGCGCGTCTTATGAGATGTTTCTGGAGCCATCAGGCAGGGGAACCGCCCCGGCGGCATCGGTCGCCGCCCATTATCTGGCGGGAAAAAACCGGCCGGATGATATGTTGCTGATCTGCCCGTCAGATCATGCGATCGACTATGCGCCCTTGTTGCGGGAGGCCGTCTCAAAAGCCCGCCCGCTGGCGGCACAGGGACGGATTGTCACGTTCGGCATTGCGCCATCAGGCGCTGAAACCCGCTATGGTTATATATGCCGTGCCGATGATGCGTCGCATGGCGTGTCGCGCTTTCATGAAAAACCCGGCCGCCATGATGCGGCATTATGGGCGGCAGATCGGCGTTATTACTGGAATAGCGGTATTTTTATGTTGCGGGTTTCAACGATGCTTGATGCCCTGCGCCGCTATGATTATGCGATGTTTGAAACAACCGGCAAGGCGTTGCGTCATGCGGCGCGGCTGCGTCACGCCATTATGCTGGATGACGCGTTTTATGCCGCCTGCCCGCATGGTTCGCTTGACCGGACAATCATGGAAAAAGCCGATAATCTGGCGGTGATGCCGCTGAATTGCGGCTGGCGGGATGTGGGAACATGGCCGGCGGCGATATCCTATTGCTTGTGCGGCGCAAAACGATCTAATCTTGCGGCATGAAAAACATATCCCTGATTCCTTTTCCTTGCGGTGCCGGATCGTCCAAAGCCGGATGTGAGCAGGGTGCTTTATATCTGCATCAGAACGGCCTCGCTCAATCGCTGTGTGCCGATGGCATTAACGCGGCATGGTCGGAAGACCCGGCAGCGTTGGCGGCGGCGCCGGACGGTCTGGCCGCGCATCGGGCGTTACCACCTTCAGATAGTCCTGCCCGTATGGACTTTGTGATTGGTCATTGCCGGGCGTTCAAAAAGCGCTGTATGGATGTCTTGCGCGAAAACCGGACTTATCCGGTCACAATCGGCGGCGATCATGCGATGGCGGCGGGGTCGCTGGGTGCGCTGGCTGACGCGCATCAGGCACATGGCCGGATCGGCGTGATCTGGATTGATGCGCATGCTGATCTCAATACGCCTGAAACATCGCCGTCACAGGCGTTGCACGGTATGCCGCTGGCGGCCATGCTGGGGATGGGGCATGATGATTTTGTCGCGCTGGGCGGCACAAAACCGGCTCTTCAGCCCGCGCATATTTTTTATCTGGGGCTGCGGTCGGTTGATCCGGGGGAGTGGGATCTTATCCGCAAGCTGGGGATTGGCCATTACACGATGGATGATTTACGCCGGACCGGCGTTATGAAAGGGTTTCAGGACGCGTTGGCGGCTGTATCCCGCAATACGGACTACCTCTACGTATCGATCGATCTTGACGCGCTGGATCCTGCTTACGCATCGGCGGTCAGTACACCTGTCGCCGATGGCTTGACGCTGGATGAGTTGCGCGACGGCTTGGCATGGCTCACACGGGCGCGGACGCCGGATATGATCGAGATTGCAGAATTTAATCCTGTGAACGGCGACCCGCAGGCTACGCAGCGCGTATTGCATGATATATTACAGACCATGTTGCAGAATATAAACCGCCCCTGATCCGGGGGCAGGATCAGTCCATATCGATCATTTTCCGCATCGAGATAAAGACAAGCTCGTGGCCGTATTCGATCTGGCCGGAAATCAGGATTTTGTCGCCTTTGCGGTCATAGCGTAAAATCGTTTCATAGGTCACAGGCTCGACAGTCGGGCTGCCGTCTGGTTTCGTCAGCGCAAAATCACGATCCGCATTGGCCGGGTCGGCGGTTGAAATCATTTTGACTTCCGATTCACCGAGAATTTCAAAGCGGCTTGTCCATTCCACTTTATTTTCGTCTGTGCGCCGGGTTTCCCCATTACGTATTTCGGTGATGCCGTCACTTTTTTTCTCCAGCGGACCATCATAGTTCGTTGTCGTGGTAATCTGGTAAGTGCCGTCCAGCAGATAGTTCTCTTGATTCATGACGCCTGTCTCCGCATTGCTATACAAAGATTATTTTCCAACAATACAGCATATATCAGAAAAAATAAGACAGTTTTAATTTGACATAACCAAAAAGATTGTGTAGGTTACGATTATGTCTTTTGGCGTTGTTCCCGAACGAGTCCCCCCCGGCTCGGATTTATATATAAAGAACGCTGAAAAAAACGACATATAGTGACCCCACACTAAAGAGCCTCTCTATCCTTTCAAAGATAGAGAGGTTTTTTAGTGGCATGGCCGGAAGCTTTTATTATGCAGCGGGTCCGGGTGGTCAGGCAGCCTGATCCATCAATAGCCCTTCGCGGCGGAGTAAGGCATCCGGGTCGGCGTCACGTCCGCGAAACCGGCGATAAAGCGCTGCCGGATGTTCGCTGCCGCCGCGGGCAAGAATGTCATTTTTGTATTTTTCGGCGGTGCTTTGGTCGTACAGGCCATTTTCCAAAAACATTTCAAAAGCGTCCGCATCCAGCACTTCCGCCCATTTATAGCTGTAATAACCGGCGGCGTATCCGCCTGCGAAAATATGACCGAAATGGGTCGACATCGGCCCGGCCATGCGCGGGAAAAAGCTGACATCTTTCATGATGCTATCTTCAAAGGCAGCAATATCGGTGACCGCCGCGGGGTCAGCCGTATGCCATGCCATATCCAGCAGCCCAAGGCCGACCTGGCGCAGCCCGCCCCACCCGACCATGTAGTTTTTAGCGTCATTGAGCTTTTTAATCAGTGCCTGTGGAATTTTTTCGCCGGTTTTATAATGGCTGGCGAATATATCCAGCATTTCCTTGGTATAGCCCCAATTTTCCTGAATTTGCGAAGGCAGTTCGACAAAATCCCACAGGACATTCGTCCCGGCCAGCGAGCGGTAACGCACATCCGACAGCATGGCATGCATGGCGTGCCCCATTTCATGCAGGAATGTCTGGACTTCGTAATGAGTCAGGAGCGCAGGCGTATCACCCGCCGGCTTGGTGAAGTTGCACACAATGGTAATCACCGGACGTTCGGTCTTGCCGAAAAACAGTCCCTGATCGCGGAAGCTGGATTTCCACGCACCGCTGCGCTTGCCCTTGCGCGGGAAGAAATCGGCGAATAGCGTCCCTAAAAAACGCCCGTCAGTGCGGTCGAACACGTCATAGCTTTTGACGTCTTTGTGCCAGACGCTATAGCTGTCATTGATACGAAACTCCAGCGAGAACAGGCGGGTAAAATGCTCGAAAATACCGTCAATGACCTTATCAAGCTGGAAGTAAGGGCGGAAATCCTCTTCCGAAAAATCGAACAGGGCTTTGCGGCGTTTTTCGGCATAATAGGCAACATCCCACGGTTTCAGGTCGGTCGTTGCGCCATGCTCTTTCGCAAAAGACTGTAAATCGCTGAAATCTTTTTCGGCGGCGGGTTTATAGGCGCGGGCAAGCTTGTCCAAAAATGCCTGCACGGTTTCGGGTTTTTCCGCCATGCGGCGCTCCAGAACATAATGGGCGTGGGTGTCATAGCCCAAAATATTAGCGCGTTCATGCCGCAGCCTGACAATCTCCAGCACCGTTTCACAATTATCATAGTCATCGCCAAAGGCCTGAGAGTTATAAGCCCGCCAGACTTTTTCCCGCAAATCGCGATGGTCGGCATATTGAATGAAAGGCATGTAGCTGGGCATGTCCAGCGTGACAACCCATTTGCCTTCATGTCCGCGCTCTTTGGCGGTTTCAGCGGCGGCAGCCACAGCGCTCTCCGGCAGACCGGACAGATCTTGTTCCTGATCGATCACCATTTCAAACGCTTCGGCGGATTTTTTGCTGTTATTCATATAGGTCGGGCTAAGCACCGACATACGTTCGCTGATTTCCCTCAGGCGTTGCTTTTTGCCATCATCCAGCATAGCGCCGCCACGCACGAAGCCGCGATATGTTTCTTCCAGCAACATCGTTTGTTCGGCATCCAGTTTTAGGTCGTCACGCCGGTCATAAATGTCTTTGACGCGGGCAAACAAAGCGGCATCATGTGTCACATCATTGGAAAAATTCGACGTGACCGGGCCGATCTGTTCAGCCAGCGCGTGCATATCATCTCCGCCGGTGGTCGATAGCAGATTGTAAAAAACCGATGTCGCGTTCCCCAGCCATTCCGATGCATTTTCCAGCGCTTCGATCGTGTTGGCGAAATCCGGTGCCGCCGGATTATCACGGATTTTGCTGATTTCTTCACGCGCCATGGTAATGGCCTGTTCAATGGCGGGCATGAAATGGTCATTTTTTATTTTTGAAAAATCCGGGGCGCCGTTTGGCATGGAGGATGGCGATAAAAGCGGGTTGGTCATGTTTTTTCCTATGTTGTTTTTTGTGTTTTTTCGGTCGCGTGCGCTCTTAGGGTCAGACCTCATTATTGATCTGGCTTTAAAATGAGCGTTGTCGAGTCCATGCCGCCTTCCTTGGTGACAGGGTCAAAGGCCGTCACGACAAGACGGTAAGATGCCGGATCGGGGACGACAAGCTTGCTCTTGAACAGCCCCGGCGTGCCGGCATATTGCATCGGAACCTTATCGACCAGATGCGCGCCGGTATAGATGTGCAGGGATACTTCATAATGATCTGTCGGCCAGTGCCCGTCATCGCCGATCCGACAACCGCACAGTTTCATAATATTTGCGGAAACCGTGACCGGCGCTTGCGGGTCGTGTTTCAAGGTTGTGTGCGGGGCGGGCTCCAGAACCTTGACGGCAATACCGGGAAGCGTCAAAACAATGCCGTCGCCTTCGCTGTAATCCTTATAAGGGATCAAAACCATGTCGTGCGTGACTCTGGCCATGGCTTGCGGCCCGATTGCCTCGATCGTGACCGCCATTGGCTCGACCAGATCCAGAGAAAATGAAAAGCGCGCTGTGTCCCGATCGGTCAGTCCGGCACGCCGTTCGCGCGTATTCGCCATTAATGTTTCCGCATCACCCGTGCCGCCGCTGGTGACGCCTTCGATGATGATATCGCCTGTATGGCGGTCGCGGATAATGATTTTTGCGCCGCCCATGGCAGAGCCGATAAACAGGCCATCCTGTGCGATGACGCTGACGGAGAAATCAGTTGATTCGATCCCAAAAGCCTGTGCCTGTAGCGGCGCAAAGGTGATAAGCGCGGCCAGCAGCAGAAAACTTGAAAATTTTATATGGTGCATCATGGTAATTATCCCGTAAAAATAGACCTTATGCAGGATATGAGAGAACCGGTTTATAATCAACGCTTTGACGATATCTATTTTTCGCCTGAAGATGGTCTGGCGGAAACGCGCCACGTATTTTTGCGGGGGAACAAGCTTCCGCAAGGCTGGCAGGATCAAAAACGCTTTACCATCGTGGAAACCGGATTTGGAACAGGGTTGAATTTTCTGGCTTGCCGGCAGGCCTATGACGAGTCTCCCGGTCGATGCGAACGGCTTGATTTTATTTCTTTTGAGAAATATCCGCTGGCGCCGTCGGCGATCGCTAAAGCATTATCCGGCTGGCGCGATATTTTCGGGCATCGTCTGGATGATCTGTGTGCGCATTATCCTCTGCGGATTCCGGCATTTCACCGGCTTGATTTTGGCAATGTGCATTTGACGCTGATTTTTGACGATGTGAACCGCGCTTTACCGGAACTGGTTGTGCCTTGTGGCGTGGATGCATGGTTTCTGGACGGCTTTGCCCCGGCGAAAAACCCCGCTATGTGGACGGATACATTATTTGACAATATGGCGCGCCTGAGCCGCCATAACGCATCAATGGCGAGCTTTACCGCCGCCGGTCATGTCCGGCGGGGTCTGGCGGCGCGGGGGTTTGATGTTTTCAAGGAACGCGGTTATGGCCGCAAACGCGATATGATTACCGGCCATTTTACCGGCGCGGGGGTTGCCGGCGCCAAGCAGGAAAATACAAAACGAAGCGTTGCTATTGTCGGTGGCGGGCTGGCGGGGACGGCGGCGGCCTATAAGGTGCGGCAGCGCGGCCATGATGCGGTTTTATTTGAACGGGCGGATGATCTTGCCCCCGGCGCATCGGGGAATGAAAGAGGTTTGTATAATCCGCGCTTTACTGCGATGCGCGGTGCAATTTCGGACTTTTATAATGCGGCTTATGGCGCGGCTTGCCACCTGTTGACGGATCAGACACATCCGGCGCTTTGTCACCGGGCATGCGGGGCGCTGCATTTTGCGAATACGCCGGAAAAAGACAAACGCTTTCGCCGTCTGGTCGAGGAAGGTGACTGGCATGACAGCCATCTCCGGTATCTGGATGCGGCGCAGGCATCGGATGTGGCGGGGCTTGCTGTGGAGCATGATGCTTTGTACCTGCCTGAATCAGGTTGTGTGTCGCCACGGGATTTATGCCGTTTTTACGCGGCCGGTATAAAGACTATTTACGGCACGCCCCAGTTTCCTGTCAGCCGCAAGGGCGGCGGATGGTCTGTCGGCGGCATGGATTTTGACGATGTTATTCTGGCATGCGGCGCTGATATACGGGCTTTTGCGCCTTTGGAAATGCTGCCGGTTCATACGGTGCGCGGTCAGGTCACAAAGCTCGCGGCAAATGAGTTTCTGGCCGGGTTGAAAACCAATCTTTGTTATGGCGGTTATGTTTCTGTGGCGCAGGACGGCTATCACATGCTTGGTTCGAGCTTTCAAAAATGGCTGGATGATCCGACTCTCAGGGATGAGGATGATCATGATAATCTGGCCAAGCTTGTGGCGGCGCTTCCCTCATGCGGGGGGGCGGCGCATCAGGCGGTTTTTGCCGGTAGCCGGGCATCGTTCCGCACGGTATCCCGCGACCATTTCCCGATTATCGGTCTTGCCTGCGGCGGGGAAGGACAGGATTTTCCGGGATTATATCTCAGCACCGCACACGGGTCGCACGGTATTTTGTCTTCGCTGGCGGGCGCGGGGCAGATCACCGATATGATCAGCGGCGATCCGTGGCGCCTGCCGCAAAATGTCGTGGATCACCTGCACCCCGGACGGTGGCGAGCATAACATTTGGCGTTCTTTGTCATCCCCGCGGCACGCCGTAAGGCGGGCTTAAACAGCGGGGATCTAGGCTTGATCCTAAGGCGTGATTGCCCATTCGGCTCCGCGACCGATGATACAGCTTTCCTGCCGCCCGAGTGCATCGTTTTCGCGGCGGACAATAAACGCCTCCCGGTTGCCGGAAACATAAATTTCGATGATGCCGTCTCCCGATCTGGCGCGCGCCGCCACGGACAGATCTTGGCCTTCTGCGATTTGCTCACGCATGTGTACGATATGCTCGTCATTGAGGAAGCATAAGGTTGCGCCGGGGGCTGTAAAATCATCGCCCTGATAACTTAAAACGCTTTCCTGAACACGCCCGCCCTGCCGTGCGGCCTGTTGGACAGGGGATGTGTCGAGCGCTCCCATGGTGGGCGCCTGATAAGTGCTGCTTGTGCTTGAATCGTCCCGTGAACTGGTTGCCAGCCCGATCAGTAAAATAAAGGCAATCAAAATAACGCCAAAACCCATAATATATTTGAAAAAACTATCCATCGAAGCATCACCTTGCACGGTTGGATGACAAGAACAAAAAGACACGCGGATTGTACCTTATATGCAGGGGGTTGTCATGACGCTTTTACGGTTTTTTGTTGCAAAGACATATCTTTACGCTGGTCGGGCGGGGGCGTCTCGCGTAAGATCCGCTTCATGTCTTTGGCTTTTTTAATATATATGGCTGTGGCTTTTCTGTGTGTGCTGGTTTTGATGCCCGTGGCAATCAGACTGGCCGGGCAGCAGGGCTTTGTCGATCGCCCCGGCGGACGGAAAAAGCATGACAGGCCTGTCCCGCCGATTGGCGGCCTGGTGGTGTTCCCGGTATTTCTGGGGGTGATGTGGTTGTTGCCTGCTGCGCCGGTACAGCCGCAATTCGGCTTTTTTGCGCTGGCAGTGCTGGCTTTACTGGTGACGGGAGCGTTTGACGATCGTTACAGCATTATGCCGTGGATCAAATTTATGATGCAGTTTGTTGCTGCTTTCCTGATCGTTGTGCCGGGCGGCGCTGTTATTGATAGTCTGGGAAATCTGGGCGGCTTTGGCGCGCTTGATCTGAGGTGGGGGGCTGTGCCGTTTTCAATTATTGCGACCGTATTGCTGATTAATGCGGTGAATTTGCTGGACGGTCTGGATGGTCTGGCGGGCGGGATCGGCGTGATTGCGCTCTCCCTGATCTTTGCCGGCGGTATGGTGAGCGGCATGTCTCCGGACTTTATGGCTTCGTTGCTGGCTTTATGGGGGGCGCTGGCTGCTTTTTTGGTATTTAATGCCCGGTATCCGCGGCATGGCAAGGCATCGGTTTTTCTCGGGGATTCCGGTAGTATGGCGCTGGGGTTGGCGCTGGCATGGCTTGCCATTCATGGTGCGGGCAAGGAGCCGGCGATGTTCAGTCCCATCGTTGTCGCGTGGATTTTGGCGCTGCCGATTATGGATACGTGCGGCCAGTTTGCCCGCCGGATCAGCCAGAAAAAACACCCTTTTTCAGCCGATGACGGTCATTTTCACCATCATTTCCTGTATGCGGGATTTTCCGATGCCGGTGCTGTCTGTATTATATGGGCGGTGGTTCTTTGTACGGGGCTGGCTGGTCTGGGTGCGTATTGGGCGGGCGTTCCCGATTTTATCATGGCCTATGTGTGGACAGGGCTTTTATTCCTGCATATTTATTTGTCGATGCGGTTAAATCGTTTTCGCCGTCTTGTGTCGCGGCTTCGGCGTGGCGCGGGGTCTGACCCTAAATAAATTGCGCCAGCCAATAGACCATCTGGTTGCCGGCTCTTTCCAACGCGATGCTGATGAAAATTAAAAACCCCGCCAACTCATAAGGCATACGCATGACATAGGAAATCATGAAGGCCTGAAACGCATAAACGTAAAATGTCAGGCAGACCATAAAGGCTTGAAGTTCGTCCCAGCTTTTTGACTCGTTTATCAGCATCCATGCCACCGGTATGTAGATCACCGCCGCCGGAATATGAAGCCAGTTATAAGCAATAACGAACGGGATGAATTCGTCACGGCGTTCGATCTGGTCACAGATCCAGTAAACGGCGAAATAAAAAATCCCCAAAAGGAACATAAAGCGCAGCGCATAAAGCATCATCACGATCGTCGTGGTTTTACCTGCGATATCATCGCTGGGCGGATACATGACCACCCCCAGCAATGTCAGGGGCAGTAATAAAACCGGTACCAAAAACGACCGTAGCGCCGCATTTTGCGAGCGCCCGAACCGCAGGCGCGCCACCGGCATAAACAAAGCGACTTCCAGGCTTCCCAAAAGGTTTTGCCTGATTTCACTCCGGATCGATTGCGGTGGCTTTTTACTCATACTCATCATGTCCCGCGAAAGCACTCATCATAAGGCCGTTCGGGTTAATACAGGGTTTAGACTTTATTCTTGAAACGAAAACACACAGTGTTTTTACACAGTTTCACCCCAAAATAGAAGGAAAAGCAAAATTTTCAACAAACCAGCTGGCTCATCCTTGATTGTCGCGCCCGCCTTGATCGGGCATCCGGCTAGACCCCCGCTCGGGGGCGGGGATGACAAAAAGAAGCGGGGGCGGGGATGACAGTTGAGCGTAAGAGGGCATGACATAAACTTACCTACCCTATAAAAAACAGCAAACGGGCGTTAGGGGCGACCTCATTCTGTGCGCGTCAGACTCGGATGGGTGTGGATAAGAAAGACGTCCCGACCGTCAGCCGATTGACGGAACGTATAATCTCGATAGCCTTGTTATTATGAGTCTTTTTTCTGGGAATCATGATCAGTCTCGCGGAAGGATCAAAAACATGAAATTCAGCCATGTCATGCGAAACGGCTTGCTTGCCGGGGTTGTTTTC
Organism: Alphaproteobacteria bacterium; assembly: GCA_007117665.1. Lineage (GTDB taxonomy): Bacteria > Pseudomonadota > Alphaproteobacteria > Micavibrionales > Micavibrionaceae > UM-FILTER-47-13. The sequence goes on along the minus strand of SKGD01000064.1, from coordinate 11,886 downwards.
GGCCTGTTGACGGGGTGTTCATGGCTTTCTGACTGGGATGCGCCATCCCGCGATGACAAAATTTCCGCTGCCGCGCCTGATTACCGGGTCGTGGCAACTGATAATGTGTCATGGCTTGAGCCTGTGCGCGAGCAGGCGCACACCCAGCCCAAAGGGATTGTAACTGATGAAGATGCCGCCCGCCGTATTGCTGCGCTGGAGCGCGAAGTTGAGATGCTGCGGAATGATTTGAAAATGATCATGCCTGCGCTGACCAAAATTGCCTCTATGCAAGGCTCTATTCACAGTGCTTTGGGGCAGATCGAACCGGCTGCCGGTCATTATCCGCAGCCCGTCACCGGACAGCAACCTGCGCGACAGGCACCGGTCATGATGCATGGCGATGCGCAATCGCTGCACCCGCAAGGAACGAGCCATGATGCGGGTGATGTGTTTTATGGCGGGTACGGCGAGGATGACATAAATACGCCCGCAGCCCATGGTCATTTTGAAAATTCTTATGCGCCGGTTCACACAAGCGCCGGCCATAATAATTTCGCCCGCCATGTCGATCATTTACGGTTCGGGGTGCATCATGACAAGACGCGCCTTGTGATGGATACAAGCGATATGGTTGCTTTTAGCTACAATGTCGATAATGGCGGCCATGTCGTTACGGTGGATTTACCGGATACGGGCTGGCGTTATGATATGCAAAAGACCCTCGACCGGATGCCGCTTGTCCGCGCTTATCGGGTAGAGCCGCAACAAGGTGGCGGTCATCGCCTGATCCTCGAAATGCACCGCCCTGTCGAAGTGCTGTGGGCGCAATCACTGCCCCCGAACGGCCAGCAAGGCAGCCGCGTTGTTATTGACGTTGCGGCGATTTAGGATCGAATCCCCAGACGATATTTATTTTACCCCGCCCCATCTTTGCATGACGCTGGCCGCAGTCAGGTCACCCGTCACATTAATGGTGGTACGGCACATATCCAGTATCCGGTCGACGCCGATAATCAGCGCAATACCTTCGACCGGGACGCCGATCCCGACCAGTATCGTTGCCAGTATGACAATGCCGACCCCCGGCGTGGCAGGCGTTCCGATTGATGCGCCAACCGTCGTCATCAGCAAAAGCAACATTGCGGCAAAGCTCAACTCGATACCGAAGACCTGACACAGGAAAATGGCGGCCACGGCTTGATATAGCGCGGTTCCATCCATATTGATGGTCGTCCCCAGCGGAATGACAAAGCGGCTGATTTCCGGTTTTATGTTGAGCTTTTCTTCGGCGGCCTGAATCGAGAAAGGCATGGCGGCGGCTGAACTGGATGTTGAAAATGCCAGAATTTGCACTTCACGGATCCCGGCAATGAAAGATTTAAGACTCTGTCCGGCGATGAATTTGACGATCAGCAAATAAACACCCAGCATAATCACCAGCGCGGCCAGCACCGTGAGCATATAATACCCCACGCTGACCAGCGCCCCGAAACCGATCCTGATCGTGATGCTGCATATCAGGCCGAAAACGGCATAAGGCGCAATAATCATTGCCCAGCTTATGATTTTCATCGATAAAACCTGACCCGAGATACATAAATCCCTGAAAGGCCGTCCGCTTTTGGGGGTAACGGTCAGCAGCGCAATCCCGACAAGAATGGCGGCAATGACGATTTGCAGCATATTTCGCTCCAGCGAGGCCTGCGCGAAGTTGGTCGGGATCATATTGGCGATGCGCTCCGGTACGGTTAAATCGTCAAATGTCCGGGCGGGAGTGGTGTTTTCCGCGCTGTCGGCGGCAATAACCGTTCGGGCGAATTCTGGATCGATCGCCATGCCCGGCTTGATGATGTTCACCATGAACAGCCCGATCGTAATGGCAATGGCTGTGGTCATGATAAAATAAGGCACAATACGCAGCCCCAGCCGCCTGACATTATCGACCGAACCGTTTTCGGCAATGCCGAGAATGATCGAGCAGACAACCAGCGGCACAATGACCATCTGGATCAATCCCAAAAACAAAACCCCCGGAAGCCTGATCCATTCACCCAGATTATAGGCTGTTTCCGCCGGCAAAAGCGCCATGCTTTCCGGCGAAAGGGCAAGGCCGGCCAACACCCCCAGCGCCATGCCGATCAAAATCTTTTTCCACAGATTTTGGCCGATCATGAAGTCGGTCGCGGTACTCAGGCTTTTTTCGCGCGGGCTTGATATGACGGACATGGCTTTGCCTTTCCTGTTATTTTGATTGATTTATAACCGATGCGGCGGCAAAAGGCCACACAGGCCGGATATAGATTTTATCCCCGCATCCGAAGGATTATGCTCCGCCTGTACGTAAAGTAGCTGTAAGATAACTCACAAACATGAAAAAGGATTATAGATTATGAGCAAGAGATTGATGACATTGGCCGCGGTAAGTGTGGCTGTTATAGGATTGTCTGCCGCACCTGCGCTGGCGGATCACCATGGTGGCGGCGAGCGCGCAGCCAAAGGATGGGCGAGTCATGCCGATGAAGACGGCAACATCACAAAAGACGACTTTTTGAAATTTCATGCAGAGCGCTTTGACAAGATGGACACAAATAACGATGGTGTTTTATCTGCTGAAGAGCGTAAAGCTGTGTGGGAAGCCAGAAAAGAAAAGATGAAAGAAAAGCGCGGCGAGAGACGCGGCGGATACAAGAAGAAAAAAGAAGGTTCCGAAGAGTAAGCCCGGAACTGGATGAATACTTTAAAGGCCGCTTTTTTTCAGGGTTTGCGCCTTTGAGACACGGCCTGTTCACAGGCTGTGTCTTTTTTTGTATAGTGTGCCGACAGGAGAATAAATAATGAAGCTTTTAAGGTCTTTGACATGTGTGGGAATGGCGTGTGCCGTGGTGTTTGGTGTGACGTTCATGCCTTTACAGGCACGTGCCTATACGTGCCATTTCGATAATTTATCGTCGTATCTGAAGCTCGCCGAAGATGATTATCTGTTTCCGGCCTCCGCGGACGATGCAGCATCGATTTTCGAGCATTTTGATGAACATCGCGCGCGTATGAGCGAGCGCATTCGTTCCCTGCCGCCTGAACAGCAGGAAAAGGCGCGGGCGCGTATGCAGGAAATGCAGCAGGAACGCGAACAAATAAGACAGGAGCTTCAGGCGCTTGACCCGTCCGAACGACCGGCGCGCATGGAAGAGATCCGGCAGGAAATGGAGCAAAGAAAGCAGGAGCGCCGCCAGCGTTATAAAAAGCATTTCGAGGAACGGTGGGAAAATGCGACCACGGAAGAGCGCGCTTCTTTTTGCGAAGCAGCCAAAAGCAGGTGCGGGGACGGCGGCGCGCGTGCTTGCTCGATGGTCAGCGATAAATGTGAATAAGGCGCATAGCTGATCGCGCCGCATATTTTTGTGAGAGAGAGACGGCCAATGAAGGCTGAGGGGGTCATAAAACGGGAATATCCCGATCCGGAATTGATGGCGCTTGTCGCGAAAGGCGACAAGGTCGCTTTTCGTGAGCTTTCTGATCGTTACCTTAAAATGATTTATGCGGTGGCTTTCAGGATGTTTCCCGAAAAAGCCGATGCGGATGATGTTGTGCAGGATGCGCTTGTAAGGCTGTGGAACAAGGCCGGCGCATGGGATGCAAAGGCCGGTGCCTCGGTCAGCACATGGATTTACCGGATCACATATAATATCGCCATCGACCATAAACGCCGGCAAAAAGCCGGTCATGTGCCGTTGCCGGATCATGCCGAATCGGATGCGCCGGATCCTGAAATGGCGCTCCGGCGTCAGGAAGAACGCCAATATGTCCGGGCAGCGGTGGAATCATTGCCGGAAAGACAGCGCGCTGCCTTGGTTTTATGCCATTTTGAAGGGTTGAGTAATGCTCAGGCTGCCGAGATTATGGATACAACTGTAAAAAGCGTGGAGGGTTTGCTGGTTCGCGCCCGTAAAACCTTAAAAGACACACTGATTGCGTATAAAAAGGCGTAATAATGATGAATAAAGGTGATTTTGAACATTTCCTGTCGCTTTACGGCGCTGACTTCGACCGCTGGCCGGAGGATGTCCGGGACGCGGCAGCGGCATTTTATGCGCGCTTGAAAGAAAACGACGCGGATGATCTGGCGGCGCTGTATCAAGATGCCGCCTTTGTCGATGACATGCTGGCGCTGTACGATGTGGACGGTGCGCCGGATGCGGATGTAATCGCGCGGGCGCTGACGCAGATTGAACAGGATAAGATTGTTCCGTTTGATGCGTCAAAACGCCGCCATACGCCTGTGAAACGCGCGGGCGCAGTCTTTGCGGGGGGCATGCGTCCGGCTGTTTATGCGCTGGCGGCCTGTGTGATTTTGTTTTTTGCCGGTCTGTCTGTTATGACGCAAACTGTACCTTTGTCTGATGCGTCCCGCACGGCTTCCACGACGTCTTATGATGGTGGGACAGTGGTGCTGGCTATGGCTGATGCAGCGGTGGATCATTTTATGGACGATCTGATGCATGATTATGCGATATTGGCCGATGAAAATATCAGCGATAAGGAAATGACCTTTTTGTGGCAACTGGCGCAGGCGCAAATCGTGCAGCCTGTCTCAACGGTAGAGTCTCAGGATATAGAGCGTTTTCTTGATGATCTGTTTGACAGTTACCAGCCGCTTCCGGCTCCCGGCTTGAATTTGTGGGATTTGTACGAGCAAGCATCTGTCGTCGAGCTTTAGAGCTTTTCGCTTTCAATCGTGACTGTGTTGCTTCGTCGCTCATGTACGGGTTGTACATTTCGCTCCTTGCGCCTAATCACGATTGAAAGCAATTTTCTCTAGAACTTAACAATCCGTCATCCTTGTTATCACGAGGCGCGTTTTGCCCCTGCGCCGAATGCGGCCAGCATAATCGGCGGATCGCCGGGTTGCCACGGGGCAAATTTTCCCATTACAGCATGAAATAAGCGGCTATTGAGATGTTCCCCCAGCCATTGTTGCAACCGCGCATAGGGCAGGCCGTCAAACCATGCGGGATCGACCAGTGCCGCCTGTCTTACAAACGGAAATAAAGCAATATCAACCAGCGTTATATCCGCGCCGCTCAGATAGCGCTGTCCTTGCAGGCGGGCGTCAAGATCCCTGAAAAAAGCATCGCATGCCCGGCGGCCTTCAAGCCCGTTTTCAAGATCAAAACGAGCCGGGTATTTATAACGGTCGAGCGCTTTTTTAAAGGCCGTATCATTAAATGTAATCAAAGATCTTGCATCATCAGGATTACCAAGCAGCCATAAATCCGGGTCGTTTTGTTCCAGCGCCCAGCGCATAATGTCCAGGCTTTCATCAATGACGTTCCCGGAAGGCAACACCAGAACCGGAACGGTGCCTTTAGGAGAGGCTTCAAGCAGGGCGGCCGGCTTGTTTTTCAATTCAACTTCGCGCAGCTCAACAGATATACGTGCCTGCAATAACGCCATGCGCGCCCGCATCGCATAAGGACAGCGGCGAAAAGAATAAAGAACCGGTTTTTGGGTTGATCGGGATGATACGCTCATGACAGGAATAAGTATAAAACAGAATCAGCCTGTTTCAACGTATGTCTGCCCGGTGTCGGATTTTTTGTCCTGCGCCGAATCATGCACCGGCTTTTCATCGGCCATCTGGCGGTGGCGCATCCGCAAATTTTCGGCTTTTTCGGCGCTTAACCCTTCATAACAATGCGGGCATGAGACGCCCGGCTCATAAGACGGTTCGCGGAGATCTTCCGGCTCCAGCGGCATACGGCACCCAAAACAAATTTTATGGGCGCTTTCTTTCAGGCCGTGATCAACGGCAACGCGCCGGTCGAAGACAAAGCAACTCCCCCGCCATTTACTCTGGTCGGCGGGGATGGTTTCCAGATATTTCAAAATACCGCCTTTCAGGTGGTAAACGTCTTCGAATCCTTTGGCCAGCATATAGCTGGATGCTTTTTCGCACCTTATGCCGCCAGTGCAATACATGGCGACTTTCCGGTTTTTTTGCGGGTCGAGATTATGTGCGACATATTCTTTGAAATCTGTAAAATTCTGTGTTTTCGGGTCAACGGCGCCGTCAAACATGCCGATTTTTGTTTCGTATATGTTGCGTGTGTCGATGACGATCAGATCCGGATCGTCCAGCAGGTCATTCCAGTCTTCCGGTGCGACATATTTCCCGACCTGTTTGGCCGGGTTGGCTTCGGGCGCGCGCAATGTCACGATTTCACGCTTTAAACGCACTTTCATTCTCATGAAAGGCTGTTCGGATGCGGTGGAATATTTAATTTCGCCGCGCCCGATGCCAAAGGTGCGGTCAAGAAACGCCATGATCCGGTCCAGATCGTCTGCCGCCCCGGCGATCGTGCCGTTAATGCCTTCGGGGGCGATCAGCAACGTCCCGCAAATATTATTATTCAGGCATGCGTCTTTGGTGGCCGTCTGCAGGCGCGGCAGATCGTCCAAAGTCGTAAAATGATACAGGGCGGCAACATTCCATGTCATGGCGTTTATATAATGCTTTTCATCGTCCCGATGCAAGTTTTGTTACGCGCCGGATGGTTTCGGCCAGCATCGCAAATTCGGGTTGTTGCGGGTGATTACGCCGCCATGCCAGCCCGACTGTCCTGCCGGGTTGCGGGGGCGCGAATGTCACAATATCAATCCCCGCCGGCAGGCTTCCCCATGTGACGGCGCTTTCAGGCAATAATGTCATGCCGTAACCATGCGCGACAAACTGGATTAAGGTCTGCAACGATGTTGCGTTGAATATATCGCGGCTGCGGCGTGGCTGGAGCTTGCAGGCCGCCAGCGCATGATCGCGCAGGCAGTGCCCTTCCTCCAGCAGCAAAATCTGGGTTTCATCCAGATCTTTCAGGCGCGCGCCGGTGGCACGATTCGGCCAGCTTCCCTGCGGGCAGGCGAGATAAAAATGCTCATCATAAAGTGTTTCGCTCTCCAGTTCCGGCATGTCATAGGGGAAGGCCAGAATAATGACATCCAGCGCCCCGTCACGGCATTGCTGGACAAGATCGGCACTTTGTTCTTCACGGATCTGCAATGCCAGCAAGGGAAAATCATCCTGCAGGGCAGGCAGTATCTGTGGCAGGAGATAAGGCGCGATGGTCGGGATGATCCCCATCCGCAAAGGCCCACTCAGCGGTGTGGCCATCATTCGCGCCCGGGCGGTGATATTGGCGGCATGATCCAGAATCATGCGGCTTTCGCGCAGAACATCCTGCCCCAAAGGCGTTAACCGTATTTGCCGGCGGGAACGATCAATCACCGTTTGCCCTAATAGGTTTTCCAGCGCCGCTATGCCCGCGCTCAGGGTTGATTGCGTGACGTTGCACGCATTCGCCGCCCGGATAAAACTGCCTTGTTCGGCGATGGCTTTCAGATAAGCCAGTTGCCGGATAGTCGGAAGATATTCCATGAGTCAATCAATCTAAAATGATAATGATTATCATTCATTTATATCGAAAAAATCGATTGTTTGTAAAGAAAATTCCGGTTTGAATTTTATCGTGAAAAAAGCCATCTTCGGGGCGATTACATTACGTTTTCGCCAATCTATCAAAAGGAGATAAAAGCATGTTAGGTGTAGGAGATCAATTCCCCCAGTTTGAAATCACCGGAGTCAAGCCGAAATTCATGGCACATGAGGAAAATGGCGAATCGGCATTCGAGCCGATTACCGAGGAGAGCTTTGAAGGGAAGTGGAAGGTCTTTTTCTTTTATCCCAAAGATTTCACATTTATCTGTCCGACGGAAATCGTTGAATTTGCTAAGCTTAACGGTGAATTCGCTGACCGCGACTGTGTCGTTCTGGGCGGCAGCACCGATAACGAATTTTGTAAGCTGGCATGGCGCCGCGAGCATAATGACCTGAATAATCTTGATATGTGGATGTTTGCCGACACGAACGGCTCCTTGGTTGACGGTCTTGGTGTCCGCGAGGAAAGCGGTGTTGCTTATCGCGCGACATATATTGTTGATCCGCACGGTATCATCCAGCATGTTTCGATTAACGGTCTGAGCGTCGGACGCAACCCGAAAGAGGTTCTGCGTATTTTGGACGCGCTTCAGACGGACGAGCTGTGCCCGTGCAATCGTCCGGTCGGCGGCGAGACGATCGACCTGCAGGCAGCGGCGAACGCCAACAAAAAAGCAGCCTGATTATTTGATCGGCTATCGCGAAGGCGCCCGGCTTTGGCGCTGCGGCGCCTTCGTATGATGTTTTACCCGCAACCGGAAAGGATGTTGTCATGAGCTTTGAAACATTAAAAGACCGCATGCCCGCTTATGCGAAAGATATAAAATTGAATCTCTCAAGCCTTTCTCAGGATGAGACATTGAGCACCCAACAGCTTTGGGGCTGTTTTCTGGCCTGTGCGCTGGCCGGGCGTAACCCTGCGGTGATTGGCTATATTTCCGCCGAAGCGTCCCAGCATCTGGATGCGGCTGCCATTGATGGTGCAAAGGCCGCTGCGGCGATTATGGCGATGAATAATATTTATTACCGCTTTGTTCATTTGTCTTCCAATAAGGAATACCAGACAATGCCGGCGAAATTGCGGATGAATGTGATTGCCAATCCCGGCGTGGACAAGGTCGATTTTGAGTTATGGTCATTGGCGGTGTCTGCAATGAATGGCTGCGGCATGTGTCTGGATGCGCACGAGCAGCAATTAATGAAACACGGTGTCAGTAAAGAGCAAATCCAGACATCCGTGCGGATTGCTTCGGTCGTTCATGCGGCTTCGGCTATTCTTGACGGCGAAGACGCCATGAGCGCAGATATTGCGCGCGCTGCCTGATTACAGTTTTAGCGTATGACTTCTGCGAAAAGCGCCTCTGAACGGGGCGCTTTTCTTTTTCACTCATCGTTCATGTATGGTTTGTAGTTATAAGCGGATTTTGAAGATGGCTTCGATTTCCACAGCCACGCCGAAGGGCAGGGATGGCGCGCCGACGGCAAAGCGCGTATGACGGCCTTGTTCGCCCAGTGCTGCGGCGATCAGGTCGGACGCCCCGTTTATCACTGCGGGGTGATCGGTAAAAGCCGGTGTGCAATTCACGAACCCGCCCAGCTTCAGGCAGCGATCCAGCCGCGCCCACTCCCCGTCCAGCGCGGCATCTGCCTGTGCCAGAATATTCAACGCACAAGCGCGGGCGGCATTTTGGCCGGCGGCAATGTCGAGATCGTCCCCCAACCGGCCAATATGCATTTTTTCGCCGTTCAGGAACGGTATTTGCCCGGAAATCATCACCAGATCACCCGTGACGATATAGGGCACATAATTGGCGGCAGGCGCGGCGACTTTGGGTAGCTCATACCCGGCTGCAGCCAGATTGGCGTGAAGATCAATCATGACGATATCGCTTTTTCTGTGGTTCGTGGATATAGACTTCGCGGTGCGGATAGGGAATTTCTATATTATGTTCCTGAAACGCATCCCACAGCGCCAGCATAACCGCCGCGCGCATGTTTGTAACGCCTTTTTCGGCATCGCGGATCCAAAAGCGCAGCCGGAAATCAAGGCTGCTGTCGCCAAAGGCGACAAGGTGGCAAACCGCGGCAGGATCCTTGCAAATACGATCATGGGCTTTCATGGCGGCCTGCTCGGTTATTTCTTTGACGTGGTGCGGATTATGTTTGTAAGAAACGCCGAATTTTACCTCGACCCGGATCAGCGTGTCACCGTGCGACCAGTTGGTGATTTGCTTGGTGATAAAATCTTCATTGGGGATCAGGTAAGATTTATTGTCACGCGTGACAATTTCGGTATAGCGCGCGCCCATATGTTGCACCCACCCGAACGCGCCTTCGCCATCCACGCCGGGAAGTTCGATCACATCGCCCGGCTTGATGGATTTGTCCATCAGCAACAACATGCCCGAAAACAGGTTTGAAATGCCTTTTTGCAGACCAAAGCCGACACCAAGACCAAGCGCACCGGAGAAAATCGCAAAGAGCGAAAGATCAATGCCGGCTGCCGTTACCGCGATCAGCAGCGCAAAGGTCACCAGCGTCACACGGATGATTTTTGCCAGCAAAACCCGCGAGGAAATGGTCAGGCTGCTGGCGCTCTGGATTTTATTTTCCAAAAAGCGCGACAGGAAAATTGCGCCATAGAGCAATATAAACAGGGCAAACAGGCTTTTTATAACGGACAGCGCCGATATCCGGAATTCGCCGATATCCATCCCGATCGCATCCAGCGCTGCGGCCGTTTCGTCCAAAATGCCTAAAATCGCCAGCGCAGCCAGCACCCAGATCGTCAGGGCAAAAACATTCCGGATGAAACGGTTATCGATTAATTGCACAACAAGCCGGATGACGACCCATGCCAAAAGCAAGGCAACCGTCGCATTGGCCAGCGCCGTATCAATATTGCCGGCAATATCCGATGCGGCAATTTGCGCCCCGATCAGGATAATGATTATGGTCGCGACCTGCATAATCAGGCGACAAGCATTGCGTAATATATTTTTGGTGCGGTAGTGGATCTTGAGATTATCAATGGGTTTTTGCAGGATGGGTAAGGCGTATTTCCGTACGATAAGCCCCGCAAACAGGCCGCAAAGAATGATGCCCAGCTGAACCATAACATCAACAGACATCAGATATGTCTGCGCCAGATCCAGCACGTTTTCCTGTAAATCTTCTATATCGATTGACTCGAGCATAGCTCAGTCTAGATGATAGATCTGTTGTTGAAAACAGGTTCTTTCATCGAAAAGGAGGCATTGTGGAATATCTGCATACGATGGTCAGGATACGGGACATTGACGAGTCCCTGGCGTTTTACGTTGGTAAGATGGGCATGCGGGAAGTGCGCCGGGTTGATCATGAAAAAGGGCGCTTTACCCTGATTTTTTTGGCAGCCCATGGCGATGAGCCTCGTGCCAAAGAGACAAAAACGCCCTTGCTGGAGCTGACTTATAACTGGCCGGACGAAAATGGCGAGACCGAACATTATACGGGCGGCCGCAATTTCGGGCATCTGGCCTATCGGGTCGATAATATATATGAAACGTGTCGTAAGTTGATGGAGAGCGGCGTCACAATTAACCGTCCGCCGCGTGATGGTTATATGGCCTTTATAAAATCGCCGGACGGAATATCGATTGAGCTTTTGCAAAAAGGTGAGCCATTACCGCCCGAAGAGCCGTGGCACAGCATGGAAAATACCGGCACGTGGTAAGCGCGCCGGTATTGGTTTTTGTCTTTTCGCGGTTGTGCATGCCTGCTATCAGGAAGCCTGCACTTTCAATGCGTAGAGCGCCTGATTGGGGTATTTTTCGGCAAAGTTGTTATCGATGCCGTGTTCGCCGCTCAGCACCCGCAGGAATAAAGGCCCCATCAGCATATCGAGCGCAATTTCGGTATTCAGGGACGGATTAAATTCGCCGTTGGCCTTGCCTTCCTCGATCTTTTCGTAAAGCGGGGAAACGCGTTCTTTAAGGAACTTCTCATAGAGCAAATCCAGCACATCGCTGTTGGACTGGCTTTCCGCGATAATGCCAGCGATAATGCGCCCGTTCTGGCCGCGCAACTGGCGGATCAGGCTTTCAAGCTGTTTGCGGATCGCATCTTCAGCCGTTGCCGTGGTCGGGATGATATTCTGGACGCCGGGCTGTTCAAGAAAAGCCTCCATAGCAACAGCGGCCTTGTTCGGCCACCAGCGGTAAATGGTGGTTTTGCCGACCTTGGCCTTTTTGGCGATGGCTTCGATTGAAAGCTCGCTCAGCGGCATATGGGTCAGCAAACGGCGCGTTGACTCCAAAATGGCCTTGCGTGACTTTTCGCTACGCGGTCTTCCGGGTTGAAACCCGCTGTCATCTTGTTTTTCTTCCTGTGTGTTTTTCTCAAGGGCTTGTGCCATAACATCCTCTTTTACGTTTTTT